>NZ_WSRS01000150.1 GCF_009767945.1 Streptococcus danieliae
TAGTTGATTTCCCAATTGTGACAGTTTTTCTAGAAGTCGTTCATCGTCGGAAAATAATAGCATGATAGTACCTCGTTCATCTTAGTAGTTCTATTATCTCATAAAATTTAGGGAGTGAAAATAAAGAAAAGCAGGTATTTCTACTGTAGTGGAACCATCAGCAGTTAAAAACAACTGCTAGATGGCGGAGATTTTGAGACCTTGGCTCAAAATTTAGTGATGAGACTCCGAAGGAGACTGCTCACGTCCGCACTACCAAATAGGAATACCTACTTATTTGAAATAAGGCGACAATAAGTATGAGTTTTTAGAGGTGCCCTTAAATGTTTTGGCGGATTATGAGCAGATCTTGGATGCCAATCAAGAGTTGTTGGTAGAAGCTCATATCCATTGGCTGACGGAGCAGCTAGAGCAAGCAAAGCGTGTCTATTTTTATGGCAAGGGTTTTTCTGGTTTGGTAGCCCAGGAATACAGTATTCGCTTTTTAAGGTTGGGCTTGGTTTCTGAGGCTGTGACCAATGATGATATGTTGCACTGGGTGGATGGGGTGATTGATGCTAGCTGCTTGGTGATTGGTTTATCGGTTTCTAGTGAAACCCAGTCGGTTTTGGATTCCCTACGAAAGGCTAGTGAGAAGGGCGCGCGAACCTGCTTGATTACGACTCAGGATAAGGGGATAGAGTATATTGATTGTACCTTGAGGGTGGCCACGACGAGGCATTTAAATTACGGAAATCGAATTTCTCCCCAGTTGCCTTTGTCCTTTGCCTTAGACATTGTTTTTGCCTATTTTATGGACCACGGTTCCAAGGAGCAAAAACAGGAATCTTATGAGCGATCCTTGATTAATGGGCAACCGGATAAGAAGAAAGTTTGAAAATATATCAGAAAAAGTTCCAAACACCATGAAAATATGGTTCTATAATAAGTTGTGTGGAAAGCTTGCTCTCCATGCAACTTTTTTTGTAATTCAGAGTGCAAAAAAAAGCAATTCCTAGTAAACTGATAAGTGAAAAAAAAACATCAGAATAGGAATTGCTTCATATGGACTATGTTACTCAAAAATTACTCGGAATTCAAGACCTAAACATCACTTTCAAAGAAGACTGGCTTATTTATAGTAGAATGAAACAAAAACCGCACATTTTGTGCTATACTATTTTTATGGCATATTCAGTAGATTTTCGTGAAAAAGTTCTTTCATATTGTGAGAATATTGGCAGTATTTCTGAAGCAGCAACTGTTTTCCAAATTTCTCGTAATACCATTTATCAATGGATTAAATTAAAAGAGAAAAC
>NZ_WSRS01000151.1 GCF_009767945.1 Streptococcus danieliae
AGCATACAATGCTGTTAGACCCAATCAACTACTGCGTCAAAGGTATTTTGCTAATCATAAAGAGAGAGGCTAGACTTTTGTCCCAGCCTCTTTTAAATATTGTCCTTATCTTGGCGTAACTCTGTGTAATAATTGATGACCACCCCCGACAAGGCCGCAAAGAAAATCATCCCATAAACAGTCAAGAGGACACATAGCAACCGACCAAAAAAACTAACCGCCTGATAATCCCCGTAGCCAACGGTAGTCGAGGTCACAAAGGCGAACCAAAGCCCATCCCAATAATGCAGAATCCCCGGCTCCAAGACCAGCAGGCCGAAGCCCGCCATAAAGAGAAAAGAAACAAAGGAGAGGGTAAACTTCATAAAGCCTGTATGCTGGAGAATGTCTATCAAAATTTTAAAACGCTTCATATAACTCCCTTTCTAAAATTTGAATCAGAAATACGCTTCATTATAGCAAATTTCCAAGTAGAAAGGGCTAGGATCTATGAAGAATCCTAGTAAATTTTGTTATACTGGAGAAAAAGGAAGAAAACCATGCTCCAACAAATAACCGTCCCATCACCACTGGGGAAACTAGTGCTCCTTGCAGACAACACAGCCCTCCGAGGTGTCTGGTTTCAAAATCAGAACCACTTTAGAGCTATCTATGATCTCCAGACAATCCCAGAAGGAACCAATCCCATCCTCAAACAAGGCCAGGACTGGCTCGCAGCTTATTTCGCCGGAGTCCATCCCGATCCACAGGCGCTTCCTCTAGCACCGGCAGCCACTCCCTATCGCCAAATCGTCCTCGACCTTCTCCTGCAAATTCCTTACGGCCAAACCAAAAGCTACCGTGATTTAGCCCAAGCCTTCCAACAAAAAACCGGGCGATCAACCTCACCACGTGCCATTGGCGGAGCCATCGGTCATAACCCTATCAGCCTAATCATCCCCTGCCACCGCATCCTCGGACAGGACGGATCCCTCACCGGCTATGCCGGCGGACTTGATCGCAAAATCTGGCTCTTGGAACATGAAAAAAATCCATTATGAGAAGTAAAAAATCGTCCCCTGGAACTAAAGCCAAGGGACGATTTTTTACTTTTGGGCACCTCTAAAAACATACTAAGCTTAGTAGTGAGGAAATCTCCGACGGGAGAAAGTACTCACTACTTTTTCTTTATGTTAAAGTAGAGGTGTCTTGTTAAGTCGTATTTTGATTTGGCGCTAGACGTCGTGTATTGAAAATGAAATCACTAAAACAAGGAATCATTCAAGACAAAGAGGTAACTAATA
>NZ_WSRS01000152.1 GCF_009767945.1 Streptococcus danieliae
GCGGATTTTTGAATATCATTGGGGTTGTAGCGGATTCCGAAGGTAAAGGAGATCTCCCCACCTGTCGCAAGCGCAACACCTGCCCCGTAGTATTCATTGGAATGGCCGTCTTGATCCCACTCAGAGCGGTCAAATTTAGAACCGTCGGCCTTGGAATTATTACTTCCTCTAGCAGCTACATAGCCATTTTCGCCGCTGACGGAAGAGCCTGTAATGGGAATGAAGCTAAGATTAGCGTCCAATTGAACAAATTCCTGCTCTCCAAATTCAAAACTATTGTTGCGGGAGGCGAAGGATAAGAGGGCAGTCTTATCCTTATCAAAGATGACGGGTGAGCCATCCTCAAAAAAGTAGGTCATGGTTTGACGGATGGCAAAGTCAACCTGTCCTTGATTATTACCATGAGTTCCTACATAGATCGTTTTAGTAGGATCAGTGTAGATAAAGGCAGTGGCTTTTCCATCTTCCGCAAAGGTTGATAGCAACTCATAGGTATAATCTAGACGAGTAATTTTTTGGCCATTGTAAGATGTGTTAGTAAGGTTAGTATAGCTTACTCGAATTGGTTGGTTCTTTTCAAGAATTAGACCATAACCATCCCCGCTTCCGGCTGGTGTTCCGGAACCAACTCCTTTGAAAAGAGTAGCTTGGCTGGTTAGAGGGAGTTTGTCAATGGTTCCTGCAACCCCGTCAAGACCTGAACCAAAATCATGACTAGGGGCAATAAAGGATTTGACTCCTTCAAAACGAACACTGACATTGGGTTCCGATTTGGCAATGAGGTATTGGGCGTAAACTTGGCTGAGAAAACCATCTTTTTGGCTATCTTCTTGAGCTTTAGTAAGAGCTGCTTGATAGGCTTTTTCAGCTTCTTGGTAGAGGCTTCGTTCTTTTTCGTACTGGGCCTGTTTTTCTTGGAAACTCTTCTGAACCTGATCTTGTTCTGCTTCTTCCTTTTGATAGCTTTCTTCCTTGACTTGATAGTCTGCCAACTCTTTTTCAAACTTTGCCAGCTCAGTTTGATAGTTTTCTTTTAGCTGCTTGTTGAGCTCTTCTTGTTGTTGATAGTTTTTAAGATCTGTTTGGTACTGAGCCTGTTCCTTTTCATAGGTGGCCAGTTCCTGTTGATACTGCGCCTGCGCAGCGGCTACTTCTTTTTTGCGCTTGGCTTCAGCCTCTTGGTACTGGTTAATCTCCTTAAGGGCGGCTTCATAGCTAGCTAAATCTCTCGCATATTGGTCTTTTTCAAATGTGTATTGCTGGGTCGCTTCTTGCAGTTC
>NZ_WSRS01000153.1 GCF_009767945.1 Streptococcus danieliae
TAAAGTTTATTGTGCGTTATGAGGTAATGGATCGTTCGAATGAGACGATGCATAGAGGCAATCACATGTGGCTTGGTTGAAGTCGCTTGTGATTGCTTTTTTCGTTTCTCATAAAAGTCCGCAATATGGCAGGGGTTGGTACGACTAGCCGAAATGATGTTGTAAATACACCTAAATAGAATTTTCCGTGCATAAGGATTCCCACGCTTCGTAATGTGTTCCTTGGCTAGATAGTCTCCAGATTCATAGTGTCTTAAATCAATACCGATAAAAGCATTTAGCTGATTCGCAGTTTTAAACCGACGAATATCCCCGAGTTCCCCGATAATACTGGTGGCAGTAGTTTCTGCAATTCCTGGAATAGACAATAAGATGTCGTATTCTGGTAAGAACTCAGCTAGACTCTTCATCTCATCCAGAGCAGCTTGCCTACAGTCCGATAATCGTTGTAATTCTTGAGTGTAGTAACGAGCTTGTTCGAGCATAGGAGAGTCTTTCTTAACAGCACAGTAAGACTGCTTAGCTAGACTAATAAGCTTTTCCGTCAACTCAGCGACTCGCTGGTCTGAAATCCGTTTGGATGTGGATCTGCGAATGGTAGCTTCTAATTCTTCGTTAGTCAAATCCAATACAAAATAACTGCTAGGAAAAGCAGTGACTAATTCCCAGTATTGATCCCCTTTTGGGCTTGATAGAATTCCTTCTAGCTCAGGAAAAGTGACTTGTAGGACCTTGTGAAGACGATTCTTAGCTCGAACGATATCATCTGTTAGATTTTGATAGAATCGACTGAGATCTCGCAGATTTTGATAGACCTCTTCTGAAACATGAGTTGGTTTTCTATTCAGAAGAAACTGAGACTGAGCTAATTTTTCAGCGTCTATCTTATCGGTTTTACGAACACGGAGTCCATCGAGTTGTTTCTTAGCCTCCAAAGGATTGAGCCGTGTATAGGCAAAGTTATGATCTTCGAGAAAAGCTTGAAGACGACGAGAATAGACTCCAGTTGCTTCAAAAATAATTTCTGGCTTCTGAACACTGTTCAAGTCATCTAGTAAACGAGAAAATCCAACACCATCGTTTGGTATGGTATAAGCATGAATTTTTTTCTGATTCACGAAAACTGCTACTTCTGAGCTCGCCTTACTCACATCAATTCCAAATACTGCCCGCATATTAGTTACCTCTTTGTCTTGAATGATTCCTTGTTTTAGTGATTTCATTTTCAATACACGACGTCTAGCGCCAAAT
>NZ_WSRS01000154.1 GCF_009767945.1 Streptococcus danieliae
TATGTCTTACCAGAATCCAAGTTAGGCCGTGCTCTCAAATACAGTTTGGATTATGAGTCCACATTCAAAACTGTACTAGAGGATGGACGTCTCGTTCTATCCAATAATTTGGCAGAAAGAGCAATCAAATCCTTAGTAATGGGACGCAAGAATTGGTTGTTCTCCCAGAGTTTAGGGGGAGCAGAGTCTAGTGCGATTATTATGACTCTAATTGAGACAGCCAAACTCCACCAAGTGGACAGTGAAAAATATATAGTTTTCCTACTAGAACATTTACCAAACGAGGAGACTCTCGAAAAAAAGGAGGTTCTAGAGGCTTATTTACCATGGGCAAAACAAATACAAGAGCATTGTCGTTAAAGAAACCTCCAAGATTCAAAGCAAGCTGCTTACAATCTTGGAGGTTTTTTGATGTACCCTGTTATTGGGCGCTTACGAACCAATAATAAGATTAAGTTGTTGAAACGTTCTGCTTTCGGATTTCGAAAACATGAGCATCTATTTGCCAGAATTTACTGGATGCAGACTCCTGCTGTCCACTCTATCTAAAAATTCCTCCCCTCTAAGGAGGGGAGGAAGGAAGATTGTCTTTATTCTATATTGTCAGTTTTCAGGGATTCCACACAACTTGACAAAGAACCAGAAAAGGTCATCGACTAGGTGAGAAATGTAAAAAAGACAAGGTCCGAAAACCTTGCCTTCTTTACAATACCGGCGGCCGGGGTCGAACCGGCACGTCCGTGAGGACACTGGATTTTGAGTCCAGCGCGTCTGCCAATTCCGCCACGCCGGCTTCTACTAATTATTCAATTAGTAACTGGGGTAGCTGGATTCGAACCAACGCATGAGGGAGTCAAAGTCCCTTGCCTTACCGCTTGGCGATACCCCATTATTAATAAATAGGCGAGTGAGGGGAATCGAACCCCCGAATGTCAGAGCCACAATCTGATGTGTTAACCACTTCACCACACCCGCCATTCTATTAATACACGGGCAGTAGGAATTGAACCCACACTGAAGGTTTTGGAGACCTTAGTTCTACCTTTAAACTATGCCCGTAAGATGGAAGGGGAGGGATTCGAACCCCCGAACCCGAAGGAGCGGATTTACAGTCCGCCGCGTTTAGCCTCTTCGCTACCCTTCCATACACAATATTCAATTGTAATGGCGCGAGACGGAATCGAACCGCCGACACATGGAGCTTCAATCCATTGCTCTACCAACTGAGCTACCGAGCCAA
>NZ_WSRS01000155.1 GCF_009767945.1 Streptococcus danieliae
GCGGCTTCATAGCTAGCTAAATCTCTCGCATATTGGTCTTTTTCAAATGTGTATTGCTGGGTCGCTTCTTGCAGTTCTTTGGTTTGTTGGTAGTAAGCCTGATTGGCTTCACCAATTCTGGAGAAGGTCATCGGTTGTTCCTGAACTAGGATCACTCCTTCATCTTTTGCGGACTGAACCGCTGAATGATAGGTTGTTTCAGGGGATTCGTGACCAGGACGATTTTCTTGGGCTTGAACCTCTTCTGTAGCAATCAAGACTGGTGCTAGTAAGAGGCTACTAGCAAGCAGGATTTTTTTCATTCCTTCTCCTTAAACTTTTCTTTTTCCACATCATTATAAATTTGTTGGTAAAATATATAAATTATTTTGCTTGCTAATTATTACACAATATTCCATACAATAAAAGAAAAAACATTTAGATGCCGACTTTTTAGACAATTTTAAAAACACTCGAATTGGAACATCCGAGTGCTTGATTGGATAAGCTGCTAGAACCTTTCTTTTTCTATCACACAAACCCTCTTGTCTTCAGTCTGCCTTTTCTTCTTTCTTTAGAATGGATAAGGCAAACATCAGAGCTAGGACTGCAAAAATGCCGAGCGAGACAGCTAAGGTGCCACCATTTTTGGCGAGAACTCCTAAGAAAATACCGGAGAGGCCAAAGTCAGCATCGGAGAAGGTGGAGCCGGCAAAGCCAAGGTCTCCCAATACAGGTAGGAGAAATACAGGGAGAAAACTAATGAGAACGCCTTGGATAAAAGCACCAGCAATGGCTCCACGAACACCTCCAGAAGCATTGCCGATAACACCTGCCGTGGCTCCGCAGAAGAAATGAGGGACAACACCTGGGAGAATCACAACTCCGCCTGTCAAAGCTAGTACGATCATGCTCACAAGGCCACCTACAAAGCTCGAGATAAAGCCGATTAAAACAGCATTAGGAGCATAGGGATAGACAACTGGGCAGTCCAAGGCTGGTTTTGAGTTGGGCACTAGCTTTTCTGAAATATAGTAGAATGAAACAAAAACCGCACATTTTGTGCTATACTATTTTTATGGCATATTCAGTAGATTTTCGTGAAAAAGTTCTTTCATATTGTGAGAATATTGGCAGTATTTCTGAAGCAGCAACTGTTTTCCAAATTTCTCGTAATACCATTTATCAATGGATTAAATTAAAAGAGAAAAC
>NZ_WSRS01000156.1 GCF_009767945.1 Streptococcus danieliae
GGAGTGTAGATAACTGGAGTATTTGAAACAACCTTGTATTCTCCCTTAGGAGTGTTCACAAGTGTTGTGAAGGTATTTTGGTAAGTTCCACCATCATTTTGAGGAGAACCTACAAAATAAGCAACTGGAACATTTACTGATTGACCACGATTAGCATTTAGGACACCAAGGGTCAAGTCAGTCGCCACAAATTGAAGTTTACCCTCTTCGTCCATTGTCACAACCCAAGCACCCGCATTCTTCTCTTTTGTTGCATCCATATCAACCAAGAAATGAGCAGGAGCTGGATCATTCATAACGTAAGATGTCACCATCTCACGTCCTGCTTGAAGAGAAGCATTTTTCAATTCCCAAACAGCTGTCGATCCTTTAGGTACAAGCTTACCATCCACGGATACACCGTCCTCATTCACAACCGCCTTAACGTTGGCTGGAGTTTGTTTGACGAGAACTGGATGCACCTCAACCTTGATCATCTCTACATCTGGAACTGGTACGTGTGGTTTAAGAGTTGGCTCTTTTGGTGTGAAGGTTACGACAACTGGTGTCACATATTCTGGTTCTGCCACTGCTGGCACTTCTTTTTCTGGCTCAACCGTCACATTTTCCAAACTTGGCTCTTGTGGCTTGTTAGGCATATCAGACGCATGATAAGTCAAGGTCGCAAAGAGTGAAGAAGGGGCAGAAAAAATCCAGCTAGGCTCTGTTTTCAAAAACATTAATTCAGAGGAAGTTTGACCATCTGCTAGAATAATCTCCTTCTCTAAGGCAAAGCTCTTACCAATCGTTTCTAAACCGATTGATGAAAGCCCATCAAAGTTACGAGTATAAAGAACATTTCCTTCTAGATCTTTGTAAGAAGCACTGATATTCCGATCCACTGCTGTCGTAGGTCGGATAAGATCCAGCTGCCAAGAATTTAGGCTAACTCCTGTAATCTTAGCAATGGCTTTCTTCGTAGCTTCATCATAGCTCACCGTATAATTTAATTTACCCGTAACCTTAGTATTGGCAAAAGTTCCATCTGTATCAGACTGAGGCTCACTAATCACAAAGTTACCTTCTGAGTCAACTGTCACCACATCAGATGTTCGTTGTCCAAAACTATCCAAAGTCTCTGAGACACCATAACCATCAAATTGAATGTTATTTGC
>NZ_WSRS01000157.1 GCF_009767945.1 Streptococcus danieliae
GTGGAACCTGTCTTTGGACAGGTAAAGGCTTGTTTAGGTTACAAACGTTGTAACCTACGAGGAAAACGACAAGTAAAAATTGACATGGGATTGGTTCTCATGGCCAATAATCTCCTCAAATATAGGAAGAGGAGATTCTAAAAGAAAAGGAGAGACTCATTTCAGTAGATGAATCTCTCCTTTTTAGGCTTTATGAGACTTTTGTCCCAGCCTCAAAAAATTTATAAATTTGTCTAAGTAACTGTTGCCTTTCCAACATATGCTCATTCAACTGAGGCATGGAGTGAATCAAGGTCAGAATTTATCGCTTCAAGTTGGGAAGGGGGCCAAAAGATAAGAAATAGAAAAAACTAGAGAATGCTCTTTTCACATTCTCTAATTTTTTGATTTCTGAGGATACTATTGGAATCTACGACCATAAGTTATGTTAAATAGCCATTGGAAGTTGGCAGATTTTGGTGGTTTTGGTTGAATATCGATAATGGGTTGGATTATACTATATATAAGTTTTCGAGCTTCTTTTCGCTTATCTTTTATATTATAAGAAGTATTGTCTGTTACTCTGGAATATTCAACTAACTCAGCTTTAGAATTAAAATAATATGTATGGTTATCATGATATAAATCATACCAAGCTTCTAATCCTGCTAAACGAGTATTTTCAGTTTTCATGTATATAATATTTATTCCATCAAAATCATAACCTATCTGATTATTTTCAGGTTTAGGAATATCAGATAGATTGTCAATAAGCGTGGCCATGACAGGATCTGTATTGCTATTGTGATGTACATTTTGGGCATAATAAACGGAATAATAAATTAAATTGTGACGGATTTCTAATCCTATTTTGAGTAGTAGAGATAGTGTAAAAAAGGTAGTTAGAGTTATAAAAATTTTTCTCATTTTTTTCGTCCTTTTTTTCTAGATGTATTTTTAGGTGGATTCCATTTGAGAGTGTACAATATCTTGTGTAAACGCAAAAAAAGAATAAATCCTGTTATAGTAGAGTTAGACAAAAAAATACTACTAGAAAGATTTATTCCCATGACCCAGTTTATCACAGATTTAACCACATTTCTAGCTAATCATTCA
>NZ_WSRS01000158.1 GCF_009767945.1 Streptococcus danieliae
TCATAGCACTTACCAAAATCTTCAATATCTTCCCAATACTCAGCCCCAGACAGACGAGCGAAAAAAATAAGAAGAACAATGTCAACGAGAGTATGTCGAATTTTCCAACTATCCCTTTTATCATCAATAGATTTCAAATAAGTAATTAAGAGATTCATAGAACCACCTCCTAAATCCATTATAGACTTAAGAACGGGGATTTTCGAATAATTATCGGTTTCTGAAAACTTACAAAATCTGCTTTTCTTCATGCGTTTGTCCTGGACGAAAAGGAGAATGGAATCCCTCGTTAAAACCAAAATGCTCACACCATTTCAGCAGGAATTCTATCTGTAAATGAATATTGTCTCCAAAAATCTCCCTTAAAAGCTTACAAGAGCACTTCTAAAAACAGATTAAATTTTGTATCTTCAAAAAATAAAGGGAAGATTCGGCAAATTTTCAGACAATCTTTCCCTTATTAACGACTTATTTAAGATTTTTCCCCTTTTTACCAGGAGAAATCTGATTTTTGATTTTCTTTGAGTAGAAATTCGAACACTTAGATTTAATATGTCCAAAAAGATAATTTTTTCTCATAAAAAGAAAAGCATTGGATGATTGGAATTCCCTTTCCTCTAGTTTGTTAGGAGCAAAAATCAAATACTCTTTCGATTTTGAATTCATAAATTATTGGGAGTGGGACATAACTAAATTTGAAAAAATTTAGTTATGTCCCACTCTCGCAAGGCTGATTAGGTCGGGTTCGGAGTCCTCTCAGTGAGTCAGGAATTGACTCGCTGAGCTTCTAAATAGAAGAACATGTAGCGTTCTTCATATGGCGAACGATTAGAGTTTGCTACTCTCTAACAGCATGCAATGCTGTTAGACCCAATCAGCTACTGCGTCAAAGGCATTTTGGGCACCTCTAAAAACCAGAAGTATTCCGTCATATAAAAAAAGAAGGGACTCTTGCCCTCTAATTTCCAGCAAAAGTCCCTGTATTTCCTACTTTTCTATCCCGATTATCGGGAGAATTCTGATTTTTGGGCGCACTAAGCCCATGTATTCAAATTCAGTCGTTTGATCTGTTCAAAACGACAAATATTGTA
>NZ_WSRS01000159.1 GCF_009767945.1 Streptococcus danieliae
TACAATATTTGTCGTTTTGAACAGATCAAACGACTGAATTTGAATACATGGGCTTAGTGCGCCCAAAAATCAGAATTCTCCCGATAATCGGGATAGAAAAGTAGGAAATACAGGGACTTTTGCTGGAAATTGGAGGGCAAGAGTCCCTTCTTTTTTTATATGACGGAATACTTCTGGTTTTTAGAGGTGCCCTTAAACGTGGATTTATGTCGAATCTGCTCTTCGATAATATAGCTGGAATCTTTAGAGCCACCCAGACAGTTCTCGATATTTTAGATCAGTTACCAGTTGCTGAGCAGGGGAAGGTGAATAAGAGTTCTGAAAACGGATTTTTGGATTTCTCGAATGTCAACGTTGATGAGAGTGGAGACGTTGTTGTACCTCCAGCAATTGTTGAGAGTCAACAAACAAAGTTATTTGGAGAGAAAATCTATGGACTTGGGAACTCGGTTTCGACAGTCATTGCAGAAACGAAAGATACTTCAAAAGCGAGCTTTGTTAATCAATTGACTAAAGAGGTCGCACCTGTACTCGTCAATGAATTAAAGGCAGAGTATGGACTAAAGACCCGAGAAATGAAGGTAATTGAAAATCAAGTGAAGGAGACAATTGCGAATCAGGTTAAAAACCACGAAGTAAAACGTAAGCGCCCAATAACAGGGTACATCAAAAAACCTCCAAGATTGTAAGCAGCTTGCTTTGAATCTTGGAGGTTTCTTTAACGACAATGCTCTTGTATTTGTTTTGCCCATGGTAAATAAGCCTCTAGAACCTCCTTTTTTTCGAGAGTCTCCTCGTTTGGTAAATGTTCTAGTAGGAAAACTATATATTTTTCACTGTCCACTTGGTGGAGTTTGGCTGTCTCAATTAGAGTCATAATAATCGCACTAGACTCTGCTCCCTCTAAACTCTGGGAAAACAACCAATTCTTGCGCCCCATTACTAAGGATTTGATTGCTCTTTCTGCCAAATTATTGGATAGAACGAGACGTCCATCCTCCAGTACAGTTTTGAATGTGGACTCATAATCCAAACTGTATTTGAGAGCACGGCCTAACTTGGATTCTGGTAAGACATA
>NZ_WSRS01000015.1 GCF_009767945.1 Streptococcus danieliae
GAGGGACAATGACTTGGGCGTTTCTCTAAGGAGCCTTCGATGATTTGAGCCATACGATTGCGTCTATCTTTACGATAAATAAGCCAGTCTTCTTTGAAAGTGATGTTTAGGTCTTGAATTCCGAGTAATTTTTGAGTAACATAGTCCATATGAAGCAATTCCTATTCTGATGTTTTTTTTCACTTATCAGTTTACTAGGAATTGCTTTTTTTTGCACTCTGAATTACAAAAAAAGTTGCATGGAGAGCAAGCTTTCCACACAACTTATTATAGAACCTAAAAAGACCTCCAATCAGGTCCTTATGGATCCTGGTTGGAGGTCTTTTGGGTTATTAGGATTTATCCTCATCGGGGGTTAAAACCATGGGGATAATAATCGGTTCACGTTCAGTGTTTTCATAGAGGAAGGGCCGTAGGGCGTTAACAATCGCTCCATTAACGGATTGGATGCTGGCCTCTTTGTTTTTCAAGGCGATGCGAATAGCGTTGAACAGAATCCGCTGGCTTTGGCGAATTAGATCACCAGATTCCCGCATGTAGATAAAGCCGCGGCTGAGGATGTCTGGTCCTGCGAGAATCATCTTGCTCTTGAAATCAACAGTTGCGACGGCTAGGACGACCCCATCTTGAGATAGGTCTTTGCGGTCGCGGAGGACAGCTGCCCCGATTTCACCAATGCGGTTTCCGTCGACGTAGATGTCCTGGGCATTAAAATGTCCTGCGATGCGGGCTGAATCCGCTGTTAGGGCGAGGACATCACCGTTTTTCATGATGAAAACATTATCCTTTTCGACACCAGTGTCAATGGCTAGCTGGGCATGGATTTTTTGCATGCGGTACTCACCATGCACGGGCATAAAGTATTTTGGCTTGATCAGGCGTAGCATAAGCTTTTGCTCCTGCTGGCCGCCGTGTCCGGAGGTATGGATATTGTTAATTTTTCCATGAACAACATCAACACCGGCTTCAATAATTTTATTAATCAATTTATTGACGCTGGTTGTATTTCCAGGAATTGGGCTGGATGAGAAGATAACGGTGTCTCCGGGTTGGAGTTGTACTTGGCGGTGGGTTCCGTTGGCAATGCGGGAGAGGGCGGCCATGGACTCACCTTGGCTACCGGTACACATAATAAGAACCTCATGGGCTGCATATTCCTTGATCTCATTTGGTTCAATAAAGGTGCCTTTAGGAACCTTGATATAGCCCAGTTCAATCCCGTTGGCAATGGCTTTCTCCATGGAACGACCGAAAACGACAATCTTGCGACCGGTCTTGACAGCAGCTTCAGCTGCTTGTTGGAGACGGAAAATATTGGAAGCAAAGGAGGCGAAGATAATCCGGCCTTCAATGTTCTCAATAATTTTCATGATGGATTGACCGACCACTTTTTCGGAATTGGTAAAGGTTGGGATCTCCGCATTGGTCGAGTCAGATAATAGGACCAAAACGCCAGATTCGCCAATCGCCGCCATCCGGTGGAGGTCAGCGGGTTCTCCGACTGGGGTGAAGTCAAACTTAAAGTCCCCGGTACAGACAATCTTCCCTTGAGGAGTATGGATAACAATCCCTAGGGGCTCTGGAATCGAGTGGGTGGTGCGGAAGAAGGTGGCTTTGAGGTGTTTGAAGGGCAGCTCACTGTTGTGGTTGATTTCAAACAGTTTAGCATCCCGCAAGAGTCCGTGCTCTTCTAGCTTTCCACGGATGAGGGCCAAGGCTAAGGGTCCAGCATAGATAGGAATATTGGCTTGTTTGAGCAGGAAGGGGATGCCGCCAATATGGTCTTCGTGACCATGGGTAATGAGCAGTCCCTTCACACGGTCGATATTGTCGACGATATAGGAATAGTCGGGAATGACATAATCAATTCCCAAAAGATCATCTTCTGGGAATTTGATGCCGGCATCCACGATCAGGATTTCATCCTGGTATTCAATCCCATAGGTATTTTTTCCGATCTCACCGAGACCACCGATGGCGAAAACCCCAACCTCCTCTTTTTTTAGTTGGTAGCTCATGATGGGAACTCCGTTAATGCGAAGTTCGCGTTTTCCTTCTCATAAGCCAAGTGATTTTCGGACAAGGCTTCGATTAATTCGATGTTGTAGTTGGTGTTGTTTTCAACCAGCTGACGAGCCTGGATGCGACCTTCTAATTCAGTTTGAGCATCAATCTCGAGGTAGAGGGAACGTGTTGTTTCACGACGTGGGCTCCGGTCTTTTGTTTCTTGATAATAAACTTTAAAAATCATAAAATTCCTTTCTAGTTATTGCGCATATTCATGAGAAAAGGAAGGAGGGGGACTTTGATAAATCCGGCTCCTTCCTCTTTATACTCTTTCTCTTTTTGAATTGGAAGTAGTATTAGAATCGCTAAATTTTCTTTCGTTGCAATAATGCTGATTATATCATAAAATAAAAGGGATAATCAAGTAAGGACAGTAGAATCAGATGAAAGTTTTATCCTTAGACACCTCCAATCAGGCCTTATCCGTTGCTCTTCTAGAAGAGGGGAAAATGGTCGGGCAAGTGACCCTGGCCTTGAAGAAAAATCACAGCATCACCTTGATGCCCACCATCGATTATCTCTGCCAAGCCTGTGACTGGAAACCGACGGATTTGGAGCGGATTTATGTGGCCTATGGACCTGGGTCTTATACCGGGGTACGGATTGCCGTAACCACTGCCAAGGTTCTGGCCCAGACCCTGGGAGCAGAACTGGTGGCTGTTTCCAGTCTGCGGGCCTTGGTACCAGCTGATGTGACGGGTCCTGTTGTAGCCTTGATGGATGCCCGTCGCCAGCATGTCTATGCGGGCTTTTACCAGGATGGGGAAGTTCTGCAGCCAGAGGGTTACTATGCCTTGGACAAGGTCTTGGAGTTGATGACGGCTCAAGCTTCGGTGACCTTTGTGGGCGAAGTGGCGGCCTTTGAAGCGACGATCCTGGAAGCCTTGCCGCAAGCTAAAATCTTGCCGACCTTGCCGGATGCCCTTGTGCTGGCTCAGATGTCCAAGGAGTTGCCAGTGGAGCCTCATGCTCTGGTTCCCAACTACCTCAAGCGGGTGGAGGCAGAGGAGCAATGGTTGATGAAGCAGGACTCGGTTGATGCCGGAGAGTCCTATATTCAGCGTGTATGAGTCCCTTAACCAGTCAAGAGGTCTATAGCTTTCTGAGTCAGGTCTATCCCAGTGGCTCCCCTTGGACGGAGGCTATGATTGCCCGTGATTTGGAGCGGGAGGATACCCATTTTTGGACGGTTTATCAGGGGGCGGTGCTGGCAGCCCTTTGTGTCGTCCAAGACTTGGCTGGGGAGCAGGAGATTTTGCAGCTAGGAGTCTTGCCAGCCTATCGAGGTCAGGGCTTGGCGCGTGATCTGTTGTTGTCGCTCCCCGGTGGAGAGCCCTATTTTTTAGAAGTAAGAGAATCGAATCAGGCTGCTCGCAGACTCTATGAATCGATTGGATTTGTGGAGTTGGGACGGCGGCCCAATTATTATCAGAATCCCAAGGAGGATGCTGTTTTAATGAAGGGAGACTTGCATGGACGAGAAGATCATTCTGGCCTTTGAGACATCTTGTGATGAGACCAGTGTTGCAGTTTTGAAGAAGGGGCAGCTGGTCTCGAATGTAATTGCTAGCCAGATTGAGAGTCACAAGCGGTTTGGTGGTGTAGTGCCCGAGGTGGCCAGTCGCCATCATGTGGAAGTGATTACGGCCTGTATCGAGGAGGCCTTGCAGGAGGCTGAGGTTAAGGCTGGGGACGTTGATGCTGTTGCGGTGACTTATGGACCAGGCCTAGTCGGAGCTCTTCTAGTTGGCCTGTCAGCCGCCAAAGCCTTTGCCTGGTCCCACAACCTCCCCTTGATTCCCGTTAACCACATGGCGGGCCACCTGATGGCAGCTCAGGACCAGGCGGAGCTCAAGTTTCCGCTGATGGCTCTACTGGTCAGTGGTGGCCACACCGAGCTGGTGTATGTCAAGGAGCCGGGCGATTACCGCATCGTCGGTGAAACCCGAGACGATGCGGTCGGCGAAGCCTATGACAAAGTTGGCCGTGTCATGGGGCTGACCTATCCCGCTGGTCGTGAGCTTGACCAATTGGCCCATCAAGGCCAGGATGTCTACAATTTTCCTAGAGCCATGCTGGGGGAGGACAATCTTGAGTTTTCCTTCTCAGGCCTAAAATCAGCCTTTATCAATCTCCATCACAATGCCCAACAAAAAGAAGAAGAGCTGAATCAGGCAGATTTAGCGACCTCTTTCCAAACGGCTGTGCTCGATATCCTTCTTGGGAAAACCAAGAAAGCCCTAGAGCGCTACCCCGTTGAGATGTTGGTCGTTGCAGGTGGTGTCGCAGCCAATCAAGGCCTCCGCCAACGCCTGGCCGAGGAGATTACAGACATCCCCGTCGTGATCCCTCCCCTACGCCTCTGTGGCGACAATGCTGGCATGATTGCCTATGCCAGTGTCAGCGAGTGGAACAAAAACAACCTGGCAGGCTTGGACCTCAATGCTAAGCCTAGTTTAGCCTTTCCGAGCATGGGTGACCTCTAAAGTCTAGCATCAAAAAACCAGCTCCGTTCAAGAGCTGGTTTTTCTGAAAATTAGTCATAAGAAATGGAAGAGCCAGCTACCCAGCCGGAGGCGAGGGCGCTGGTGATGTTGAATCCACCTGTGTGGGCGTTGATATCCATAACCTCGCCGGCAAAATGGAGGCCAGGGACCAATTTGCTTTCCAGGGTTTTGGGGTTGATTTCCTTCAAGTCCACACCACCCTTGGTCACAAAGGATTTGGCTAGGGACATTTTTCCGGTGACAGGAATCTGGAGGCCCTTAACCGTGGTTAAGAGGTGTTCCAGGTCTGCTTTGAGGATTTGCTTGATTGGTAGGTCGGCCAAGTCTTTCAGGAGAAAGAGGGCCAACCGCTCGGGGAGGAGTCCTTTAAAGACCGTTTTAGCTTGTTTGTCGCGGTTGGCTTCCAGCAGTTTAGCCAAGTCTGCCTGGGAATGATCCGGTAGCAGGTCCAGTTCCAGTCTTTCGCCGCCCTTAATAAAGGAGGACATCCGGAGCGCTGCGGGACCAGATAGCCCAAAGTGGGTAAAGAGCAGGTCATGGCGAATCTCGCGTTTGCCTAGCTTTAGGGTCACCTCGTCCAGGGAAATTCCCTGAAGTTCCTTATGAGGGAAGTCGGTGAGGATTGGACTTTCGGCAGCTTCCAGGTCCGTAATGTGGTGGTGGAAGTGCCGGGCAATCTCATGGCCAAAGCCAGTGGAGCCTGTTGACGGATAAGATTTGCCCCCGGTTGTGACAATCAAACGCTGGCAGGTCCACTCCTGGTCGGCAGACCTCAGGTGGAAGTAGTCGTCCTTTTTCTTGACCGCCACAATTTCCGTCTGGGTCAGAATGCTGGCCCCCAGTGTTTTGATTTTTTTCTCCAAGGCCTCAATGATGGTCCGCGACTTATCGCTTTTAGGAAAGACTCGTCCATGATCCTCGACCTTTAAGGCCACTCCCTCTTCTTCAAAAAAACGAATAATGTCGTGGTTGTCAAATTGGGAAAAAACGCTGTACAAAAAACGGCCATTGCCAGGAATGTTGGCGATAAGATCGTCTAAGGTCCCGTTATTGGTCACATTGCAGCGGCCGCCGCCAGTCCCAGCCAGCTTTTTACCCAGCCGCCGGTTCTTCTCAATCAGGAGGGTCTGCTGCCCATAATAGGCACTGGCAATTGTAGCCATCATGCCAGCAGGCCCACCACCTAATACAATAGTTTCAAAATGCTTCATACTGCCATTGTATCATAGGTCTCCAGAAACTTCAGATTATTTGACAGTCTAGGAGTGATGTGTTAAGATTTAGATACCAAAAAAGAAAAAGTAAAAGTACAATGAGGGTATTATGGCAATTGAGAAAACAGTACGGGAAATTGCTGAAATTGTAGGGGTCACTCGTCAAGCCGTCAATGATCGTATTAAAACTCTCCCACCTGAGGATTTATCCAAGAATGAGAAAGGAGTGACGGTTGTTACCAGGAGTGGCTTAATCAAGCTAGAAAATCACTACAAAACATCCATCTTCGAAGACGAGCCAATCAGCGAAGATGCCAAGGAAAAAGAAATCCTACAAATCTTGGTAGACGAGAAAAACGAAGAGATTACACGCCAGGAGAAGGAAATCGAACGCTTGCATGAGCAACTCAAATCCAAGGACCAACAACTCCGCACCAAGGATGACCAGATTGCAGAGAAAGACAAGCAACTCGACCAGCAACAACAACTGACCTTGATGGCCATGAATGACAAGGATAGTTTGAAACTAGAGCTAGATGCTGCGAAAAAGCAGGTAGAAGAACAGACCCATAAAGGTTTTTGGGCACGATTATTTGGACAATAAGAAAAATGAGGTTAGAAACATACTGAACCTCATTTTTTGGTGCTTTTTAGAAACAGACCTTGCTGACATAGTCTTTTAGTTTCTATTTTATTACTGTGATAGCTCGTCTTGCTGTACTTCAGTACTGTCTGCGACTTGTTGCCTCGTACTAAGAGTAAACTAAAAGACTATAAAAATCATGTTTGTGTCGACTCCAAATCAAAGCTAATCAAAAATTTCAGAGTGACAGCAGCTAATAAAAGGCAGTACTTTCCGAGGTATTGGTTTGAAAGAATAGACAAACTAAAAGCTTGTATCGGGTTGAAACTGGATATGAAGTCTAAAAGTAGATCCCTGCCCTTCTTGGCTGTTTACTAGGATATTTCCCCCTAGTTGTTGGGCTAGTTCCTGGGCAATGTAGAGGCCTAAGCCGTGCCCGCCTGTGTGGGGATTCCGAGAATTTTCTAGGCGGTAGAAGCGTTTGAAGATATGGGGTATTTCCTCGGTTGGAATTCCTGCTCCTTGATCGGTAATGGCAATTGTTAGGTGATCGAGGGTGGCCTCTCCTTCAATAGTGAGGGGAGATCCTGGAGGAGAGTATTTGAGGGCATTTTGTATTAGATTGTCTAAAATTCGATAGAGTTTCTGAGGGTGGCTCTGAATGGAAGCGGACTCAGGTGTAACTTGAATCCGAACGTCTCGACTTTCTTGTTCTATTTGCAATCGGTGCTCGGCTAAAACATCCAAAATCAGTTTATCCAAATAGACTGTCTCTGCTTGCCTAGGCTGATGTTGAAATGCTTCGACCTCGAAGGATAGATCGTCTAATTTTTCAACTAAGTGATTCAAACGCTTGGTTTGTTGAAGCATGGTTTGGAGGTAGTGAAGAATCTCATCTTCTTGGATAATTCCATCGAAAATCCCCTCGATACTGGCTTGAATGGAGGTAATAGGTGTTTTGATATCGTGCGCTAGTTGAGCAATCATGACAGCTTTTTCCTGCTCGCTTTCTTGTAAATCTTGGGCCATCGTGTTGAAGCTGTCCCCCAATTGTTGGAATTCCAAAGGAGCAGTAATGTTGACTTCTTTTTGGAAGTGGCCTGTGGAAAGAGTCTGCATTTTTTCAATAAGAAGTTGGAGTGAGGAGAGGACTTTCTGGCTAATAAGAAGACTGGGAATCAGACCTAGTAGGCTAGCTAAGGCGACAATGCCCATGATAAAGCCGATTTCTTTTTGATCAATGAGCATATAGCTAATTCCCGTAAATACGCCTAGTAGGGTAATGATAAGGGTAATGAGGGGGCCAATTAGTAAATACATTTTTAAACGCATGCTAGTCCTCCAATTTGTAGCCTAATCCCCAAACGGTAGTGATTTTTGGAGTCAATGGGGTACTGTATTTAGCTAAATCTTGTCTGAGAGCGTGGATATGGACATTGAGTGTATTGGTATCTTGGAGATAGTCTTCATCCCAGATTTTTTCATAGAGTTCAGACTTGGAAAAGACTCGTTGCTTTTGACTGGCCAAAAGCCATAGAAGGTTAAATGCCTTATTGGTCAAGTCTAGGCTATGTTGGTTAACCTGGGCTTCACGTCTGGTGTGGTTGAGCATTAAGTCCCCGATTTGAATGCTGTCTGAAGGATCTGTTTTGCCATAAATCCGCTTTAGGATATTGGTAACTCGTAAGACGAGCTCTCGTGGACTAAAGGGCTTGGTGATGAAGTCGTCTGCCCCAATACTAAGCGAGTAGATTTTATCCATTTCGGCCATTTTAGCTGTGATAAAAAGAAAGCCTTGATCTTCTTTGTCCTGCAACACTTCAGAAATAAAATCATACCCATCCATTTCGGGCATCATGATGTCGCTAATAATGAGATCGATTGGATGCTGCCGATAAAGTTTGAGTGCTTCCTGTCCGTTGTTGGCTGTGTGAACCTGATAGCCTGCTTGTATGAGGTAGCGCCGATTAATGTCGATAATCTGAGGTTCATCGTCGACTAAGAGGATTGTGTAGTTCATGAGGATCCTTTCTAGAGTGTCGGGAAATAAATATCGAAAAAGTGCTATACTTATTTTTAGTATAACACTTTTCGATATCATTCTTGAAAGGCAGCTTTTCTCTAAGATTAGTCTTCTTTTTTAGGATGTTTCATCAGTCCTAGGCCTGCAAAAAGGCTTAAAAGTCCCATGAGTCCCAGAGTAGCCGATTCTTTGTGTCCCGTTTCTGGTAGTTTTTTTACCTTAGAAGAGGTCATGGATTTCATGGGCATAGGATGGTCCATAGACATAGACATGGAAGTTGCGGTTTGCTTCATCATCGGAGCTCCCTTGTCCATTTTCATTTGTTCCATCTTACTCTGATTCATTCGATCCATTTGTGGTTTATCGGACATATCCATTTTTTCCTTGGCTGCCAAGGAAAGCTGGACTTCTTTTTGAGCTAAGACTAGATTCATGTCGCTCTTTCCATCTGTGGATCCGTACAGGACAATGGTTCCACTGACCATATTTGTTTGATTTTTTTGGAGAAAAGCAAGAAGGTCTTTCCCCATCAACCCTTTACCGGCTCCAGATAAGGCAAAGGTATAGAAATATTTTCCAGTCGGTAAGTTGTGGGCGATGGTTAAGGTCGGATGCATAGCAGATCCATTGTGAGACCACGGTGCCTTGTCAGCTGCTTTAAGAAGAAGGCGTGTCAGCATCCCATCGCCTCCAAAGGCTTCAAGAGGGATTACCTGGTTTACTCCAGCTAAGAAAGGTCCATCGACATTTGCGTGTTCCAGATAGTCGTGTGGTAGCTGGACGTGCTCTTTCGTATTGTTTTGGAGAAACTTACGGAAATCGTCTGGAGTGAGAACAGGATGGAAGCTGAGTTGAACCTGTTGACTGGCAATGATGTTGCTCAAGTCAGCCATTCCGTTGGTGGAACCATAGACGGTCACACGACCTTGGTAGTTTCTATTTGGGTTCATTTGGAGCTCTTTCAGCAGCTCAGCTCCCATTTTATTTTTGACTTCCCCCTCTAAATCAAAGGAGTAAAAATAGTGATTAGCTGCCAGCTTATTGACAGGAGCCAGTGCAGGGTGCATAGCAGTCCCATTATCAGACCAAGGAGCGGCGTCTGAGGACTGCAGTAAAAGTCGCGTTAACATGCCGTCGCCACCGAAGGCCTCATAAGGAATAACTTGGTTGACACCTGCTGTAAAGGGACCGGGATGGTTGGCTGCTTTGAGGTAGGTCTCTGGTACTGAGACTTCTTGCTTGATAGCCGAGGTAACAGAGGTGGCCACCTCAGACTCACTAGCCCTATCGGTTACAGGAGGATTGTTTAGAGGCATGGTAACTTCTGTTTCAACAGGAACTTTCGGTTGAACTGCGGAGGAAACGCTCTGGTCAGCCATAGGCTCTTCAAAATGAGCTGAAGCGACTTCTTGTTTTTCAGTAGACTGGCTAATGGTTTCCATTCCAGGAGTTAGTTCATCCGCTTGTACTTGAGGAGCTTGCCCTAATAGAAAAAAAGCGCCATTGGCAACGACGACCGACACCAATCCAACTTTAGCACGACGGAGAGACCAGGTTTTAAAGTCCTTTTTACTTGCTTGAGACATAGGTTATGTACCTCTTTTCTTTTAATTCTATAGTTAGTATAGAATACTTGTCTTAAGCAATTGTAAGCTCTTTATTAAATAATTCTTAATTGTTGCGTCTTTTTCCAAAATAAAAATAGGTTGGGCTTAAGTTCCAACCTATTTGTTTTGAGAAGCTATAATTTTTTACGTTTGCGTTTTGTAAGCAGGCTTCTTGTTCTGTTGCTCCAGGATTAAAACGGTAACTTCCCGGCAAGGGCTCCCATGGTTTTTTGGGTTTCTTGGTCGATTTTTTCGAGAGCTTTATTGACGGCTTGAGCTGTCATATCTGCAAGAGTTTCGAGGTCGTCTGGATCGACAACGGCAGGGTTGAAAGTGATAGCTTTCACCTTACGGTCTCCGGAGAGGGTGACTGCGACCAAGTCTTGGGCAGAAGCACCGGTGAAGTCTTTAGCGGCTAGCTCAGCTTGTTTTTTCTCCATGTCTTTCTGCATTTTTTGAGCTTGCTTCAATATGTTTTGCATATTCATCATAAGTGTTATTCTTCCTTTCTGATCAAGGGACTTCCCTTGGGGTGTGGAAAGTGTCTGTTAAGCTTCGATTGACTTAGAGGAAGCTTTTCATCACTGTTTCAATTATAGCACGATTTTAGGTCTAGTGATAGAATGACTGTGCTTCCAATTTCCCAAAAAACTGCCCAAGGACCGGTCAACTCTTTTGGACTACGAGTAAGTTGGTTGGTCTTTTGTCTAGTGATGGGAATTCGGATTAAAAAAAGTAAGGGATTTCACCTCTTCGATGCTTAGAATTTGTTAAAAAAGCAGTATAATAAGAATAAGGAATAAATCGCCGTTTGAGCGATCAAATAGGATCGAAAATTTCCGAGCTAATCCTTTGTGATTCTTTGAACATTTGAGTAAA
Source organism: Streptococcus danieliae (assembly GCF_009767945.1). Classification (GTDB taxonomy): domain Bacteria; phylum Bacillota; class Bacilli; order Lactobacillales; family Streptococcaceae; genus Streptococcus; species Streptococcus danieliae. Next base: position 10,881 of record NZ_WSRS01000015.1, read on the forward strand.
ATAGAAGTAAAGTAAGAAAGGATACGACTATGTCAAAGAAAAAAGTTGTTATTGTTGGGGCCTCTCACGGGGGTCATGAATCCGCTATCCGTATTTTGGATAAGTATGAAAATGTAGATGTAACCATCTATGAAGCAGGGGACTTTGTTTCCTTCATGTCTTGTGGAATGGAGCTTTTCCTAGAAGGAAAAACAATCGGTCAAGACTACGTGCGGAACTTCTCACCTGAAGAATTGGAAAGCCGTGGCGGACGTGTGGTCAATAATCATCAAGTGACAGCCATTCAGCCAGAAGCCAAAACCATTACAGTGAAAAACTTGGTGGCAGGTGCTGAAGAAACAGTGGCTTATGACAAATTGATCCTTAGCGTTGGGGTTGAATCCATTGAGTTGAACTTGCCTGGTAAGGATTTGGAAAACATCTACTTGATGCACGGTTACGACTGGGCAAGCAAGATCAATGCGGCACAGCAAGATGACAGCATCCAAAATGTAGTAGTAATCGGTTCTGGTTATATCGGAGTTGAAGCGACACAAGTCTTCACCAAGGCTGGTAAATCTGTAACCCTTATCGATATGCTAGAGCGTCCATTGGGTAACTACCTCAATGCAGAGTCTACAGAGATTTTGGAACAAGCCTTTGTGAATGCTGGAGTAAACTTGCACATGGGTGCAAGTGTGGAAGCCTTCTTGGGTGAAGGACGTGTGCAGGCTGTGAAGACTGATAAGGCTGAAATCCCAGCTGATCTTGTTATTGTGGCTGTTGGGGTTTACCCAAATACAGCTTGGTTGCAAGGTCTTGTAGCTTTGGATGAGCGTGGCTACATCAAGACAGACGCTTACTTGCGGACAAATGTTAAAGATGTGTATGCGGTTGGAGATGCAACCTTGCAACCATCAATTCCTGCGAATCAGTCCTTGCCGATTGCACTGGCAACGACAACTCGTCGTTCAGCCTTCTACCTAGCAAGTACCTTGTTTGATGAGCAACCTGCGCGTGCTTACAAGGGAGTTGTTGGTTCTTCTGCTTTGGGAATCTTCGGCTACCAGTTCGCGACTTCAGGTTTGAACCAGTACACTGCGGGTCGTATCGGTTTGGACTTTGAAACAAGTTTCTATGCGGATCGTGTTCGTCCAGCCTACATTCCTGAAAGTGACAACCCAGAAGTCTTTGTGAGCTTGACCTTCCACCCACGGACTCATCAAATCCTTGGTGGTTCTGTTCTATCTCAAGCGGATGTGACAGCTCAAGGAAATGTTTTGTCTCTGGCGATTGCACAGAAATTGACCTTGGAAGATTTGGCAGAAGCTGATTTCTTCTTCCAACCTGGCTTTGACCGTCAATGGAGCTTGTTGAACCTCGCTGCTCAAGATGCTTTGGGCTATAGCCGCTTTTAATTTACCGCCAGTTAGGGAGTTCCCTAGCTGGTTTTTTTAACTTTGAGAAAAACTTTACATTTATGGGGAGTCTTGTTATAATCATCAAGTATTAAAAAATGAAAAAAGGAGATACAGTACAATGGATGTAACTTGGGGTGTAAAGTACCTTACTGAGTTTATTGCGACAGCCTTTCTACTTGTTTTGGGAAACGGTGCCGTTGCTAACGTTGATTTGAAAGGAACCAAAGGAAATAGTTCTGGTTGGGTTGTGATTGCCTTGGGCTACGGTTTGGCGGTTATGATGCCAGCGATGATGTTTGGAAATGTTTCTGGAAACCACATCAACCCTGCTTTCACACTTGGTCTTGCAGTTAGCGGCCTATTCCCATGGGCTCACGTAGCACCATACATCTTGGCTCAAGTACTTGGAGCGATGTTTGGTCAGTTGTTGGTGGTTGTAGCCTACAATCCTTACTTCAAGAAAACAACGAATCCAAATGCCGTTCTTGGTTCTTTCTCAACCATTTCAGCTTTGGATGATGGCACAAAAGAATCTCAAAAAGCTTCCATGATTAATGGTTTTGTGAATGAGTTTGTTGGATCCTTTGTTCTTTTCTTCGGTGCTTTGGCGCTTACAAAGAATTTCTTTGGTGCCGAGTTGGTTGGTAAGCTAGTGGATAGTGGTTTTGACCAAACAATGGCTGAAACAGCCGCAAGTCCTTATACAGCTGGCAGCTTGGCAGTGGCTCACATTGCTATTGGATTCCTTGTAATGGCCTTGGTTGCTGCGCTTGGAGGTCCTACTGGTCCAGCCTTGAACCCAGCTCGTGATTTGGGTCCACGTATCTTGCACTTCCTCTTACCAACAAGTGTTCTTGGTGAAGCCAAAAAAGACTCCAAATGGTGGTATGCATGGGTACCAGTGGTAGCGCCAATCTTGGCATCTATTGTTGCCGTTGCTGTATTCAAAATGATTTATCTATAAGACGATAAGGCTGTGTGGATTTGCTTCCCACAGCTTTTTGTCTGCCTTTTTATAGTATTGCTTGTCTTTTTCTTATTTTTCTTTTAAAATAACAAGAGTTATTGTGGAGGAAATGATGAGTAAAGATAGGCTTGTACCCGTACTAAAAACAAATAATCGTCGTTTAAATTTTGACTTTTATGTGGAACAAATTGGCTTCACGGTCTTGTTAGAAGACGCCGGAGTTGCCAGCTTAGGGGATGCGCAAAAAGCGCTCTGTCTAGAAATCGAAGAGTTACCTGCCAACCGAGCTTTCCAGCCGCAAGGGAAGAAGAAGCTGGATCTTATGGTTTTTCGTGTGAACAGCCCGGAATCGGTAGAAGCAGGTTTGGCTCGTGGTTTGCAATTCGATGCTCTGTATCAGGGACCAAAGGGCTGGGCTTATTTGGCGACCTCTCCTGAAGGGGATCGAGTGCTGGTTCACTCGGAAGAGTCGGTAGCTGCTCTCAATTTGGTTGATCCAGCTGACTACCCAGCTAGCTTTCAGGCGGGTCACCTCAAACTGGATCAGGTGGAATTGGAAGAATTGCGTCTCCATGTTTCCGACAAAGAAGGCTCCAAGGCTCATTACCAACGGATTCAGTGGCCGGCAAACTTGGTCTTTACAGAGGCAGAAAGCGACTATCTACAAGCAGAAGCTGGGCAAGCCTGGGATCTGTTTCAACTGCGTCTTTTTCAGGTCGATTGGAACCTGGAGCAGCTACAAAAAAACTTGGAAGATCAGGAAGTTTTTGTTCCGAAGCGGGGTAACTTCCTCCTGGCAACCGATCCCTATAACCAACTAGAATGGTGGATTCAAGCCTATGCATAAGGTGTTAGCGGACAAGGTTCAGGAACAGTTGGACCAGCAGATTTATCCAGGTGCCAGTCTGGCGCTTTATCGGGAGGGACAATGGCAGGAATTTTATGTTGGCTGGGCTGATCCAGATAGGGAGCTCGCAACCCAGCCGGGTCTGATTTATGATTTGGCCAGTGTCAGCAAGGTTCTAGGGGTTGGAACCCTAGTGCTCCAAGCCTTAAAAGAAGGTATCCTGGATTTAGAGGATCCTATCCAGAGCCAGCTGCCAGATTTTCGCCATGCCCATTTGCGAATTCTTGATCTCCTCACCCATACTTCGGGCCTAGACCCCTACATCCCCAATAGAGACAGCCTTGATCGGGCCGGTTTGACCCAGGCCATGCTACAGTTAGAGCTAGGCCCCGATAAGCGCTATCTCTATTCCGATGTCAATTACATTTTACTGGGCTTTTACCTGGAAGCTCTTTTTGGGAAAAGTTTAGAGGAGTTGATCACTGCCCGAATCTGTGGTCCGCTGAATCTAACCCACACCACCTATGGTCCTTGTCCAGGTGCTGTTCCAACTGTTCGAGGAACTCACACAGGCCAAGTCCATGATCCCAAGGCCCAGGTCTTGGGTTCTCATACAGGTAGTGCTGGTCTATTTTCAACCATCCCAGATCTTGAGCGTTACCTAGAGAGCCAGTTATTGGACCCCAGCGTGTATTTGGATCAAGTTCATGGCTCTGACCCAGCCAACCCCCGTAGTCTGGCCTGGCGCCGCGAAGGGGACTGGTTGGACCATACAGGCTATACCGGAACCTTCCTGCTCTTCAATCGTAAACGACAAGAGGCAGCGATTTTCCTAGCAAATCGAACCTATTGGCAAGATCAACGAGCCAAGTGGATTCAAGACCGAAACGAACTGATGGATCTGATTCGTCAAGGAAAGTTTTGAGCGTAAAGAGCGGCCGTCGGCCGCTCTTTTGTCACATTAGAAAACCCAGGCTGGATAATCCAACCTGGGGAGGAGGTGCTAATTAAGCTAAGGCGTCATCCATGGAAAGAACTTCGTGGAAGACCCGTTGGGTTAATTCTGTTTTTTGCTCAGGAGTGAGGTACTTGGTGTTAACACAGTAACCAGAGATACGGACGATGACATCTTCACCAGCCATGATCTTGTCATAGACATCAGAGAGATCCATAACATTCAAGTTGACGTGCTGACCACCATTTTCAAAGTAGGCATCGAGGATGGTTACCAAGTTGTCTACTTGCTCATCACGGGTTTTACCAAGAGCTCGTGGGGATACTTGAGTTGTGAGGGAGATTCCGTCATTTGCATGGGCAAATTCGAGTTTCGCCAAAGAGTTCAAGTTTTGGAGCCAACCACCTTTTGATTTTGGTGATGGGTTGGCACCTGGAGAGAAGAACTCAAGCTCACTTGTGTTAACAGTACCATCTTCATTGAGGAAGACACCACGGTGAACAGGAGAGTGACCTGTTTGTTTAGAGTAGGCAACGTTAGAAGTGATGGTCAAGAGGGAAACGGTAGCTTCCGCATTCTTGTATAGTTTGTGACTCGCAAGACGGCTGTGGAAAGCTTCCAAGAGCCATTCTGCAATAGAGTCAACACGGTCATCATCTTCTCCGTAACGAGGGTAGTCACCAGTAGTTTCGTAATCGTAGATGTAGCCATCTTCATCACGAATTGGTTTTACAGTTGCGTATTTAATCGCAGATAGGGAGTCAACGGTGTTGGCAAATCCACAAATACCGAATCCCATGTTTGCCCCTTGGTGGGTTGGGAGGAAGGCCATTTGTGCTGCTTCGTAGTTGTATTTATCAGTCATGTAGTGGATAATATTGAGGGCATCCACATAGGTATCTGTGAGCCAGTCGAGGGATTCTTCGAAGTTGGCTTTAACCTTATCAAAGTCAAGGATTTCATCACGGATTGGCTCGATGTCAAAGACCTTGTAGTCTTTATGAACGTCATCGAATCCACCATTTAGTCCAGTGAGGAGGGCTTTCAAGACGTTTACACGCGCTCCAAAGTATTGGATGTTGTGGCTTTGGTTTTCATTTTCTGGATCCAAAGGAGACACACAACAAGAAATACAGCTCATTTCACCGTAACCTTCTTTGGCCATAGTTGTTACCCCTTCATACTGGATAGAAGAGTGTTTGTGGCTCATATCCATACAGTAGCGACGGAAGCTATATGGCAATTGGTCTGTCCAAAGAACCGTCAAGTTTGGTTCTGGTGAGTTGCCGATGTTGTCCAAGGTGTTGAGGAAACGGTAGTCCATCTTAGTAACACGGTGGCGGCCATCTGCTCCCATACCAGCCATTGAAGTTGTGATGAAGGTTGGGTCTCCAGAGTAGAGTTGGTCGTAAGCCTTGGTCCGGGCAAATTTAACAGTCCGGAGTTTCAAAACAAAGTCATCAACAAACTCTTGGATTTCAGATTCTGTATAAGTACCACGCGCCAAGTCCCGCTCTGCATAGATATCAAGTACGATTGGAACACGGCCAAGTGACGTAGCGGCTCCGTTGATGACACGAGCTGCTGCCATGAAGGCAATGTTGGTCCATTGAATCGCTTCTTTGGTGTCCATGGCTGGGCGACGTACATCTACACCATACAAGTCACCAAGGGCTACAACATCTTTCAAAGCTTGATACTGGAGGTTCACTTCTTCACGGAGACGAATTGTTTTTTCGTCAATATCTGTAAGAGCGTTCCAGTCGTCTACTTTTTCAGCCATGAGGAAGTCTGCCCCGTAAAGTGCCAAACGGGCATAAACCCCGATAATCCGTCCACGAGAGTAGGCATCTGGTAGGCCTGTAACGGTGTGCGCGTGGCGGGCACGACGGATGTTTGTGGTGTAAGCACGGAAGATACCGTCGTTTACGGTTGTTGCGTATTTGGTAAAGATCTCATGCAAGTGTGGATCTGGCTCATAACCATTCTCACGCAGAGTTGTTTCCGCCATACGGATTCCTCCCTTAGGCATGAAGCTAAGGCGGAAGAGCTCAGAGTTTTGGAGACCGAAGATTAATTCGTTGTCTTTGTCGATGTAACCAGCAGGGATGTCTGCGATTGAAGCGACCCGGTCAGTATCCATTGGGAAGCGTGTTTCTTCGTAGCCAGCCTTGGTTTCTTCGATGATTTTCTTAATGTGGAGGGAGCGTTCAGTTGGTCCTGCTAGGAAGCTTTCATCGCCATCATAAGGTGTGTAGTTGGCTTGAACAAAGCGAGAGACACTGACTTTTTCCTTCCAATCAGTTCCTTTAAAGCCTTCCCAGGCTTTTGCAAAAATGTCTTGAGTGTCAACGGTTGTTTTAACGACCATTAAAGGTACCTCATTATCTTTCTAGTCTTACGACGCATAGAAAAACCAATCGATTGACCAAGACTTTGATGAGACAAGTTGCTTTGTAACTCGATCGATTTTTCAGGAAGTCCGAGAACTGTTATAATTACAATTAGATTATAACACAAAGTAATCGTTTTCAATACTAAAAATAGAAGCTGTAAGGGTTTTCTGATGTAATACAGTTTTTGTTGAAACAGAAATCTGTATTGATTCTGTTTTACTTCACCAAGGAGGTTAAGGGAATGCTCATTTTTCCACTTTTAGACGATCAGTCCCGCAAAATCATTCATATAGATATGGACGCGTTTTTCGCCGCCGTAGAAGAAAGGGATAATCCTGAACTAAGGGGGAAGCCTGTGGTGATTGCTCGTGATCCTCGGATTACCGGTGGTCGGGGTGTTGTCTCGACCGCTAATTATGTGGCTAGACGTTTTGGAATCCACTCAGCCATGAGTGCCAAGGAAGCCTATCAACTTTGTCCTCAAGCGGTATTTATTCAAGGAGATTATCGGAAATATCGAGAGATTGGGCTCCAAGTACGGGAGATTTTTCGGCGTTATACGGATTTGATTGAGCCCATGAGTATTGATGAGGCCTATTTGGATGTGACGGTGAATAAGGTTGGCTCCTCTTCTGCGGTTAAGGTGGCACGGCTGATTCAGGAGGATATTTGGCGGGAGCTGCGGCTGACCTGTTCGGCTGGGGTTTCTTACAATAAATTCTTGGCCAAGTTGGCTAGTGATTACCAAAAACCGCGTGGACTGACGGTCATCAAGCCTGGGGAAGCTTTGGAGTTTTTGGCGCCCTTAGCAATTGAGAAATTTCATGGGGTTGGCAAAAAGAGTGCGGAGCGCTTGCGGCAGATGGGGGTGGAAACCGGGGCAGATCTGTTAGAAATCTCTGAAACAGAGCTGATTGACCGCTTTGGGCGTTTTGGCTATGAGCTTTATCGTAGGGCTAGGGGTATTCATAATGGCCCAGTTAAACCCAACAGGGTTCGTAAATCCTATGGCAAAGAAAGAACCTACAGCCACTTTTTACGTCAGGCAGCAGATGTTCGCCAGGAGCTTCAAAGTCTGGCCCACAGTTTGGCTCTGAATCTGGAGCGCGAAGATATTCAGGGACGGACAGTTGTGTTAAAAATACGCTGGGAGGATTTCGAGACCCAAACCAAACGTGTTTCCTTAGACCGGCCTATATATAAGGAAGAGGACTTACTAGCAGCTGCCCTAGAACTCTATGAATTGACTGCGCAAAAGGACCTGGCCATCCGCCTGCTGGGGATTACCCTAACCAATTTGGGTAAGGAACAAGAAAGCGATTTACTGGAAGATAAAGAGGAAACCGCCTCGGAGGCGGACAACCCTGATTAAGAGGGGCTGTCACTGTCCGGGGCGGTTTTGTGGTTTCCGAAAAATTCAGTTAGATCGGCTTCTGTCAAGCCAATCAGGGGATCAATCTGATCCCAGTTTTCCGCAGTGAGTTGGTACTGGAGCAAGTTTGGACCTTCTTCTTCCACAGTTTCCACAGACTTATCCACAGACTTGTGGATATCTTGTGGATAAGCTGTGGAAAACCTTGGGGAAAGATAGGTCTGGCGCTGGGTTCCTTCGTTTTCCACAGCATAGGTATAGGCTGTGGCTTGTCCTAAGAGAATCAGCTTACTTTTGGCACGGGTGATGGCGGTATAGAGGAGGTTGCGTTGCAACATCCGGTGGTTGGCCTGGGTTAGGGGGAGGATGACCACTGGGAATTCGCTTCCTTGGGACTTGTGGATGCTCATGGCATAAGCTAAACGAATTTTATACCATTCTTTGCGGGGGTAGTTGACTTCGCTACCGTCGAAGTCCATGCGGATTTCATCCTGGTCGCTATCGCTATAGCGGGCTGGAATTAACTCTGTGATGGTGCCGATATCGCCGTTAAAGACATTGGCTTGGGCATCGTTGACTAGGTGGATAACCTTGTCGCCCAAGCGGTAGTGCTGGTCGGTGGCCTCAAAACTTTGTTGGCCTTTTTTGGCAGGATTGAGCAGGTTTTGCATGAGTTGATTGATGGCATCAATGCCGGCAACACCCCGATACATGGGAGCTAAGACCTGGATATCTGGCGCTGCAATACCACTTCTCAGCGCTGCCCCCACAATTTTTTCAATCATTTCTGGAATATGTTCCGCTGAAGTTTCAAAGTAGGAGCGGTCGGCTTTTTTCTGGGGAAAATCAGCGGGTAGCCGCCCGTTTTTGATGTCATTGGCCAGGTGAACAATGGTTGAGTCTTCGCTTTGGCGGTAGATTTTTTCCAGATGGATTTTGGGGATGCTTTCCACTTCTTGCAAATCTGCCAAGACCTGTCCGGGGCTGACAGAAGGGAGCTGGTCGGCATCACCAACCAGAAGAATTTTTGTATGGCTGGCTAAATTTTGGAAGAGCTGGTTGGCCAACCAGGTGTCGACCATGGAAAACTCATCCACAATGATAAAGTCTGTATCCAAGGCTTCTTCCAGATGACTGACTTCATCATCGGCCACCATGCCCAAATGGCGGTGAATGGTAGCTGCGGGAAGGCCGGTTAATTCATTCATCCGCCGGGCAGCCCGACCGGTTGGGGCAGCTAGGAGGATGGGGATATCTTTGGCATCAAGGTTGATTTTGTGGAGCTTGGCGTAGACCGAAATAATCCCGTTTAAAACAGTTGTTTTCCCCGTTCCAGGGCCACCGCTGAGGATAAAAATCGGTTCCTGGATGGCTTGGATGATGGCGTTTTTTTGAACTGTATCGTAGTGAATCCCCAGTTCTTCCTCTACCTCTGTGATCAGTTCTGCTAAGTGGTCCGTATCCGCTTCGGACTCCGCCTGATCTCGGGCTTCCAAGAGGCGGAGCAGGTGGTTAGCAATCCCTTCTTCGGCGAAGAAGAGTGAGTTGGTAAAAATCTTTGTGCCGATGTTCTGGATTTTGTCTTCTTCTAACAGACTAGTCAATTCTCGGGCAATGATCTGGGGATCAATCGGTTCTTGCCGAGCTTCTTCCAGTAAGACCAAGGCATTTTCCAGTAGGAGAGTGGCTTCGATATAGGTATTGCCAGATTCTAGGCAATACTGGAAGAGGCTGTGGATAATCCCCGCTCGAAAGCGTTGGGGTGAGTTGGTTTCAATCCCCAGGCGTTCCGCCACCTGGTCGGCAATGACAAAGCCGACACCCCGGATATCCTCGACTAGTTGGTAGGGATTTTCCTGAATCACCGTCAGGGTTTCTTCTTGATAGGTGTCATAAATTTCGAGGGCCAGGCGATTGGGAATCCCCAAATCGGCTAGGCGGGCCAAGGCCTGCTCCAGGCCATAATTGATTTTCAGAGTTTGAACCAGGGCCAGCCGATTGGCCTTGGATAGTCCCTTGATCTCTTCTAGCTTTTGGGGTTGGTTGAGGATCTCATCGATGGGATTGTCTGAGGAATAAATATCTAAAATTCGTTTGGCAGTCTGTTTCCCAATCCCCTTAAATTGAGGCCCGGAAAAGAATTTGATTAACCCTTGTGGACTGGGCTTTTCTCGCTCATAGCGGCTGGTCACCACCTGTTCACCATAACGAGGGTGCTGAACCAGTTGGCCATAAAAGCGATAGGAGCTACCTTCTACAATAGTGGCAAAGGTACCGGTGACAATGATTTCAAAGCCAGCATAATCCGAATCGGTGTCTTCCAACTCCACGAGGAGGATCTTGTAAAAATTGCTTTGGTTTTCAAAAATAAGGCGGTCTACGCGACCTGAAAAGTAGTGTTCCATGTGCTTCCTTGTCATTTAAAGATAGTTGCAGAGGCTTTAATACTCTTTCTATTTTTCCTCACACGTCGTTAGCTTCGACCTAATGCTAGTTATGCCTGTGTCTCGCTGCCTAGTTTGAATTCAAAATAGTTTGAGTAATGATTTTAGATTGGAAGTAGTATAAAAAAGAGGCTGGAGTAAAAAATCCTGGCCTCATTGTGATCTGGAGAAGGGAGGGCTGCACTCGCAGCCCCATTCTCTTCAGTAGATTTATTCATGGAGTAGTTTGAAGCTATTTACGGGCCAAAAGCGTAAAACAACTTCGCCTGTAATTTGCTCGGCTTTGAAGGTTCCGACATCGCGACTATCTTTGGAGACAATCCGATCATCTCCCAGCAAATAGTATTCATTGTCTGGGACAGTCACCTTAAAGTCAGCTTGTCCTTCACGGTTAACGGTGAAGGCTGGTGAAGCTTGAGCCAGGCTCTGGAAGTATTTACTGTAGGAATAGGTGTTTTGTAGTTTGTCGGCTTTGAAGGCTGCCTTATAATCAGCTAGGTAGGCTTCCTCGACTTCTTTCTCGTTGATGTAGAGGGTGTCTTGTTTGAATTCGACTTCGTCGCCAGGCATGCCGATCACCCGTTTGACAATCTTTTTCTCTTTGTCATTTTCATCGTTTTCGGTCGCCACCACGATATCAAAGCGGTCAATCTGATTTTGGTTAAAGACAATTAGGTTTTGGCCTTCTGCAAGGGTTGGATCCATGGAATGGCCTTCTACTCGAACAGCCTGCCAGAAAATCAAGCGGGAAAGTACAATTCCCCCAAGTATGATGATAAAGAGGAGGGTGTCAAAAATCTGCCGTGTACGGCTGTGTTTTTTCTTCTGATTTTTAGCGATTCTGCTTGCCATAGTTATCCTTTCTAGTCCTTAGCCTGTCAACAGTCTTCTAACAGACCTAGCTCTTCGTAGCTTTTGCAAGTAAAAACTATTGTATCATATTTTACCTCTTTTTCCCTTAGTGAACTGAGTTCCTTTTGGCAAATGACAAGGCTCTTCCTTTCTGCTATAATGATGAAAAGGTGATATTATGGCAAATTTAAATCGATATAAATTTTCTTTTGGAAAGAAAACCCTAACGTTAACAACAGAATATGACAATCTCTTTATGGAAGAGATTGAGCGTCTGGCGCAGGAGAAATACCAGGCTCTTAAGGAGCAGATGCCCAAGGCAGACGATGAAACTCTGGCTATCCTGTTGGCAATCAATACCTTGTCCGTTCAATTGAAACGGGAAGTGGAGCGTGCCCAGGAAGATCAGGAAGCGGCGAAGTAGGTGCTCTTATGCTTGATTTAGTCCTTCTTTTGCTGCTGGTTTGGAACTTTTATTTAGGTTACCAGCGAGGTCTGGGCCAGCAACTTGGTCAGACAGTCCTGTTTTTGATTTCCTTTATCGTCGCATCCTTGACCTATGGCCAAGCGGCCCAGTTTTTGAGTCTCTGGATTCCCTATGCTAATCCAGTTCGTGGCAGTCAAGTCCTCTTTTTTGAGTCGGGCATTTTGTTTGACCTGGATCAGGTTTTCTATAGTGGTCTGGGCTTTCTGATGGCCTTTAGCCTGGTTTGGCTTCTTGGCCGCATTTTGGGAACCTTTCTTATCTTTTTCCCTTGGAAATGGACCTGGGACAGTCTACCGGCCTCACTCCTATCGGGCGGCCTATCCCTACTTCTGACCTGGTATCGAGTGGAGATGGTCATCTTTATTCTGTCGACCGTTCCCCTTCCCGTGGTGCAAGACTTGCTCAGCTCCAGTTTTCTGGTGCAATTTATGATGAATCTCTCCCCATTTAGCCGCTTGCTTTTACGCCAACTTTGGGTGAACAGTGTTTTGGGAAGTTTGTAAACAAGATGGAAGAGTTTGGCGACAGGCTCTTTCTTTTTAGATTTTTGGAGAAGTGATGAATTTAAAAATATATGAAAGTTTGGAGTTTTCAGAAGTCAAAAGCGCTTTTGCCTCCTATCTACGGACGGTAGAGGGGCATAAGATCTTAGCGAATTTGAAACCTATGACTCAGCAAAAAGATATCCAGCAAGCCTTTGATCAGTTGCGGGATATTGAAAATCTTGGGACCGCAGGTTATAGCTTGCCTATGACCAGTCTCGGGGATTTGACCCCCAGCTTGAAACGCCTGCAGCTGGAGGCGGAATTAAACCTGGATGATTTTCAAGATATTAAGGCCCTGCTAAGAGCCAGTCAGGTGCTCAAAGATTTTTACCTAGACTTGGAAGATGTCAGCCTCCCGCATCTGGCAGTTTATTTTGAAAATTTGGAGACCTTCCCGCAATTCCAAGGTGCCCTGCAGGCCATTGCCGATAATGGGACGATTGAGGATTTTGCCAGTGAGGATTTGTTGCGAATCCGCCGCCGCTTGCGCCAGGCCGATCGAGACTTACGGCAAACCATGCAGGAGCTGCTCAAGAAGAAGGCAGACTATCTGGCAGATCCGCTCTTTGCTAGCCGGAATGGCCGCAATGTCTTGCCGGTCAAGCAGAGTTTCCGCAATCGGGTGCAAGGGATTGTCCAGGATATTTCTGCGACCGGAAATACGGTCTACATTGAACCGCGTGAGTTGATCCAAATCAACGAAGACATTGCTGGCCTCGAGGCAGAAGAGCGTTACGAAATCCGGCGCATTCTCCGCGAACTGGCCAATCTCCTCCGTCCTCAGGTACAGGCCTTTCAAAACAACCATTGGCTTTTGGGGCATTTTGACTTCTTGGGGGCCAAGTACCAGTATATGCGGGATCGGGACGCCCACATTCCAACCATTTCGAGCCAGAATGATATCCGCCTGCTCCAAGTACGCCATCCCCTCCTGGAAGAGCCTGTAGCCAATGACCTGCATTTTGGGAAGGATTTGACCAGTATTGTGATGACGGGTCCCAACACAGGGGGGAAAACCTTGATGCTCAAAACCTTGGGGCTGGCTCAATTGATGGGTCAGGCCGGTCTGCCGATTCTGGCAGCCGAGGGCAGTCGAATTGGTCTTTTTAATCAGGTTTTTGCGGATATTGGTGACGAACAGTCGATTGAGCAAAGTCTATCGACCTTCTCTAGTCACATGACCAATATTATCCAGATCCTCCAGCAGGCCGGTCCCTTTTCGCTTGTTCTTTTTGATGAATTGGGATCAGGGACGGACCCGCAAGAGGGGGCGGCCCTGGCCATCGCAATTTTAGAAGATCTCCGCTTACGGGGCATTAAAACCATGGCCACCACCCACTACCCAGAGCTTAAAGCTTACGGGATTGAGACCCAAGCAGTGGAAAATGCCAGCATGGAGTTTGACACTCTGAGCCTCCGCCCAACCTATCGTTTTATGCAGGGCGTACCGGGCCGGTCCAATGCGTTTGAAATTGCCAGACGGTTAGGCTTGGCAGAAGTGATTGTGGACCAAGCAGAGGAGCAATTGGACCAGGACCAGGATGTCTCACGGATTATTCAACGCTTGGAAGACCAAACCCTGGAAAGTCGGCGCCGGCTGGAATCCATCCGTGACCTGGAGCAAGAAAACTACAAGCTTAATCGAGCTCTGAAAAAACTCTATGTGGATTTGGAACGTGGGCAAGAAGCCGAGCTAAATGAGGCGCGGAAAGAGGCTCAGAAGATTGTGGCCAAGGCCACGGAAGAGAGTGAGCAGATCCTGAAAAACTTACAAGCAGGAGCTGAACTCAAGCCCCACCAGGTTATTGAAGCCAAGGCGAAGCTGAAGGAGTTAGCACCAGAAATAATCGATCTGTCCAAAAATAAGGTGCTCAACCGGGCTAAAAAGAAAAAAGCTCCTAAGGTCGGGATGGAAATCCTGGTTAGCCAATATGGGCAGCGGGGCAATCTGGTTCGGCGCTTGAAGGATGGACGCTGGGAGGCCCAGGTTGGACTGATGAAGATGACCTTAAAAGAGGATGAGTTTGAAGCGGTTGGCAAGGAAGCAGCTGCCGAGAAAATGGCCTCTCGGAAGGTCTCAACGGTTAAACGGAGCAAGAGTCAGGGAGCCAAGGCTCGCTTGGACTTACGGGGTAAACGTTATGAGGAAGCCATGGAAGAATTGGACGCCTTTATTGATCAAGCCCTGTTGAATAATATGGCCCAGGTGGATATTATCCACGGAATTGGGACTGGAGTGATCCGTGAGGGCGTTCAGAATTACCTGCGCCGGAATAAACAGGTCAAGTCCTTTGCCTATGCGCCACAGAATGCTGGAGGATCAGGGGCAACCATTGCAATTTTTAAATAAGACTTTTGCTCAAGCTTAGTGCTGCTGGTCTCGCGCTTGAATCGAGTATCAAATTCTGTCATTATTTTCAAAATTGGTGTAAACTAGTAGTAAGAATAAAAAAGGAGCTATTGATATGGTACAAAGTGTGACTGATGCAAATTTTGTTGAAGAGACTCAAGAAGGTCTTGTGTTGATTGATTTTTGGGCAACTTGGTGTGGCCCTTGCCGCATGCAGGCTCCAATCTTGGAGCAATTGGCAGGCGAAGTTGATGAGTCTGAATTGAAGATCGTGAAAATGGATGTTGATGAAAACCCAGCAACTGCGCGTGAATTCGGAATTATGTCAATCCCAACCTTGATGTTTAAGAAGGACGGAGAGGTTGTGAAACAGGTAGCTGGTGTGCACACCAAGGATCAGTTGAAAGAAATGATGGCATCACTTTAAGTGGTGTTTGTAAAAGCCTGGGACTCGTGCCGGAGTGGTTGGAGTCTCAGGTTTTTTTGCATATTTAAAATTGGTTAAAATTGACAAAGGGGCTTTTTTGGTTTAAAATGGAGAAGTTAGTTTTTTTAGAGAGACTCTAGTCTTTCTAAAATTAGAAAGGAAGTCTATATATCTTTCTCAAATGTGGTTTAATCTTGTCGAGGACTATATTTGATGATATTTTATATAGCAGTAGACATGTTAGAGATTTTAACGCAAGTCGATTCGTTTGTATGGGGACCACCCCTTTTAATTTTATTGGTGGGAACAGGAATCTTCCTTAGTTTCCGCTTGGGCTTATTACAAGTTCTCCAATTGCCTCGTGCCTTGCAATTGATTTTTAAGGCCGATGACAAGGAGGGCGAAGGAGATATCTCGAGCTTTGCAGCCTTGAGTACGGCCCTGGCAGCGACCATTGGTACAGGCAACATTGTTGGGGTGGCGACAGCCATCAAGATGGGGGGACCAGGTGCTCTCTTCTGGATGTGGGTGGCAGCCTTTTTCGGAATGGCGACCAAATATGCAGAAGGAGTCTTGGCCATTCGTTACCGGGTCAAAGATGAAAAGGGATCAGCTTCTGGCGGACCAATGTACTATATCGTTAATGGTATGGGTGAGAAATGGCGGCCCTTGGCCAATTTCTTCGCAGGTGGAGCTGTGTTGACAGCCCTCTTGTCAACCGGAACCTTCACCCAGGTATCTTCCATTACGGATTCGATTAAGACTGGTTTGGGGATTGGCTCAGAGGTAACCGGCCCCATCTTGACCATTTTAGTAGCCATTGCGATTTTTGGTGGGATTCACAGTATCTCCAAGATTTCGACAGCTGTTGTACCTTTTATGGCCTTGATCTATGTACTTGCTGCTGGAACTATTCTGGTTGTGAATGCGGATCAATTATTGCCAACTCTGGAGCTGGTTGTCAAAAGTGCCTTTAGCCCTGCCGCAGCCCTAGGAGGGTTTACCGGTGCGACGGTACGAACAGCCATTCAAACAGGGATTGCGCGTGGAGTCTTCTCGAACGAATCCGGTATGGGAAGTGCGCCTATTGCCGCAGCTGCAGCGAAGACCGAGTCTCCTGTGGAACAAGGACTCATTTCGATGACCGGTACCTTCATTGATACCATTATTGTTTGTAGTCTAACAGGTTTGTCGATCTTAATTACCGGAACATGGAGTGGCGATGCTAATGGGGCCAGCTTGACCCAAGAAGCCTTTGCAACAGTTTTTGGAAACTTTGGCTCGATCCTCTTAATGCTCTTTTTGGTTCTTTTTGCCTTTACAACAATTATTGGCTGGAACTATTACGGAGAGCGCTGTTTTGAGTTCCTCTTTGGCTTGCGCTTTATTTGGATTTACCGGGCTCTCTATGTGGCCTTTGTCTTCCTAGGAGCCTTCTTGACAGTTGACGTGATTTGGCTGATCGCAGACATTGTCAACGCCCTGATGGTATTGCCAAACCTCATCGCCCTTCTGGCGCTGAGTCCAATTGTGGTTCTGGAAACCAAACAGTACTTAGAGAAACAAAAAAATCTCTAAAGAGATTTAGTAGTAGAAGGGAGTGGGATAGAACTAAGATGAAAAAAATTAGTTTATTCGCTTTCTTAATTTTCTACCATTTGTCAACCATTTTTCTAAAAATTAGCCAATTTATTTGGCAGAGTGGTGCCTGTTGAGCCTAGTTGGCAAGCTAAGAGAAGGGGATTTTGTGTCAAGGCCTTGAGCGTTAGCGTGCCTTTACACGGAATCCCTCTTCTCTTACAATAGGCTAGCTCACAGGCAACTTTCGATGGTTTTATATCTAAGCTGAGACCAAATACCTAAAAAAGAGTACACTGAAACAGCACCTTGACTTTCAAATTTTTTCACAAGGTGCTATAATGGTATGGCACAATTATTCCTTATTGACTTTTAGAAAGACTATAGTCGTAAAGTTTATTGTGCGTTATGAGGTAATGGATCGTTCGAATGAGACGATGCATAGAGGCAATCACATGTGGCTTGGT
>NZ_WSRS01000160.1 GCF_009767945.1 Streptococcus danieliae
TCTCTTCAGTCAGAACCTTTTTTAAAGTAGCGATTTTAAATATTTATCAAATACCATGCTCAAATGAAACTTTTTACGTCTTAAACTCATCTTCTTTCCAACATTTAGGTTCTTCAAAATACTTAAACAGAATTTATCAATAATATTTAAATTAAAGGCTAGTTGTTTATTTAAAGTTTTATTGGCATCTTCGCGGAAAACTACATCCAGTAACCAGTGCATACTTTCAATTTTCCAATGTCCTCGTACATAGCTAGCCAGTTCGTCAGCTAAAACCTTTGTACTCAGAATGAAGTAGCGTTCGACTTGTGTCACTTGACCATCTTTATCAGTGATGCAAGTAGCTTTTCCTAAACACTGAATATGGGGCCATTCTGGATGATCCTTACGAAACCATGAGGTATCATGGACAACCTCATACTTACGTGTCTCAATTTGACCATGGGCTTTTTCAATTGTCTCGTAATAATCTACTACGGATTCCTGATCATAGGTGAAACAATCAACAATATCCTCCAATAGTCCTTTTTGGTTTTCTTTAACAGATAGACAGAAATCTCCACCTTGTTTGATAATCTTTTTAGCGATTTCTTTCTGCGTGCCTATGGCATCAATGGTAATCATACAGTTTTTAAGTGAGAGCTGATCTAGTAAGTCAGGGATAGCTGTAATTTCATTCGATTTTTCTTTAGTGGCAACCTGCCCAAAACAAATTCCAGACTCTGTTGCATAAGCACTCACTATATGGAGAGGGTTTTGTTTAGCACTAGCATTCCCACGTATAGTCTTGCCATCAATGGCGATTAATCGTTTAGAAAAAGTTGAAAAATTCCCTTCATCCAATTGAGATTCTTCCAATATATTTGCCCATATTTTAGTCATATTGACTAAAATATCTGGGTTTAGAGTCGCAAAGACACGCTGCATTGTATCATGTGATGGAATACCGTTTTCTAAGGTTAAAATAGAACGTAAATTATATTCATAGCACTTACCAAAATCTTCAATATCTTCCCAATACTCAGCCCCAGACAGACGAGCGAAAAAAATAAGAAGAAC
>NZ_WSRS01000161.1 GCF_009767945.1 Streptococcus danieliae
GTTCCTTCAACGAGACCGTTATTGTAGGGTACCGATAAAGCCAAGCGTATACTTTCTTCCTTTTTCAAAAGAAAAGCGAGCTTATCACGGAAACTTTGAGGCAGAATCTCTGAGTTCTGACTCTCTCGAATCAAATCAAAAAAGTAATCCGCATTTCTGTCCTTGAAATATCCAAGTAATAGCTGATAAAGATTCCAAGCTTCTTTCAAGACAGGGCTATAATCAATCAGCTCCAAAGCTATATCTTGAGCTGATAAATAGCGTTGAAAGAGACTGTGATACTTAGCTTCAGATGACAAATCGCTATAGTTTTTTTGTAAAAGTTTCCAGAAACGTTTTAAACGACGATACTTCTTAGCTTCTTCACCAGAATAGCGATTTAACGGATTCATTTCCTGAATTCGAACGTTTTTGAAGGCATTGGTTAACTGTTGTACAATGTGGAAACGATCAATAACGACTAGAGCTTTGGGAAAAACCTTTTTGACCATGGAATCGTAAGCTGCATTCATGTCCATTACAACAAATTCTACCTTACATCGTTCTTCATAGGAATAACCATTGAAGAATTCGAGTAATTTATGGGTTCGACGATCATCTAGAATCGTATGAATCTGCCCGCTTTCCCAATTCATAGCAATAAAAGCCATAGATCCCTCACAATCTTGAGTAGCTTTAAACTCATCGATAGCTAATACTCGAGGGAGCGGCCCCGGCTCCAGATTTTTTACATAGTTCGTTAATTCCAATGACGTTCTATATACAATTTGATAACCTGTTTTACAGATTGAGGCAATTTTTTTAATACAGGTCGTATCTTTTAATTCCAACAAAATCTTAAGATGGAGTTTGACACTAATACTTTTCCTTCTTTTAACAAAATGATTAGGGAGATGATTAGCAGATACGACAGAGCAATGACGGCACTTGAAACGACGGACTGTTAATTCTAGATAAACAGGCTTATTATCGATTTCTGTTAGCTGAATTTGACGCTTTTTAGG
>NZ_WSRS01000162.1 GCF_009767945.1 Streptococcus danieliae
TGAATGATTAGCTAGAAATGTGGTTAAATCTGTGATAAACTGGGTCATGGGAATAAATCTTTCTAGTAGTATTTTTTTGTCTAACTCTACTATAACAGGATTTATTCTTTTTTTGCGTTTACACAAGATATTGTACACTCTCTTGGAAGCCAGAAGGGAATCCCAAAAATCTTGTTTATACCTGCTGCCGTCAATCCCTCAACAGCTCCTGGCAAGCTAGGGTATACCAAGGCTGCCCCAATAGCCAAAGCGGTAAATTCATTGATTTTAAATTTTCTTGCAGAAGTCAAGGCAATAATCAACGGAAGGTATTGGAAAAAGCCATCGCCAGCTGCGTTTAACATCGCATAAAGTGCGCTACTGTCAGCTGTCATCCCATTAGCCCCAAGAATGGCAACCAACCCCTTTAAAATCCCTGCTGCAGCCAAGGCTCCAAGGAAGGGCTGAAAAATACCGGAAATCAGATCGACAAATCGTTCAAAGAGGTTACCCTTGAACTTGTCCCCTTCATCAATAGCCAAACTTCCATTGCCCACAATTCCTGCTGCTGTCTGAACCGCCACATAAACATCCGGAACGTGATTGCCAATCACCACCTGGTACTGACCACCTGCTTGCACTACAGTAACAATTCCATCACGCGCCTTGAGATAATCCGTATCGGCCTTTCCTTCATCTTTCAAGCTAAAGCGAAGGCGCGTGATACAGTGCTTGAGCTCTTTAATATTTTCTCGCCCCCCAACATGATCGACAATATCTTTTGCCAGCTGGCTATAATCTTTGGCCATAGTGACCACTCCTTTCTGATTACTTGAGACACGCAAAAAAAGGCTCTTTGTCAAGTTGTGTGGAATCCCTGAAAACTGACAGTTTTAGGCTTTTATTATTTAGCTTTTTAATAAGGGTGTTGAGATGGTTTTAACGTCAATCCGAATCCGGCTTCTTTCGAATTTCTATGAGATGCTTTCCCTGTGGTGGGGG
>NZ_WSRS01000163.1 GCF_009767945.1 Streptococcus danieliae
TCGCCAACTGGAGAAATACCAGACTCTTTAACAATAGCTTGAAGTTTTTCATCAAGAGCATCTTGAGAAAGCACATGGTACATCTCAAGCAACTGACTGACATCATCACCATTCGCAGCCTTAATAGACTGAACCTTCATGGATTTACCATCAAGAGCTTCATCTAGATAATCTTCAATATAAAGATTAGATTTAAGGATCGAATCTTTAGAAGCTTCAATTCCCTTGTACTGATCGAAGTTTTGAGTCAAGACGTAGTTCAATTCAGAATTTGGAAGGACGGATTGACCATTGATTGATTTTCTTGTTGCTGGATCAATCACATCCTTCTTAGGTTGGATCACATTATCATCTGGAGTTGGTGTGGCAGGTTTTGGAGTCACCCGTTTGTAAACATAAGTAATCTCTGTAGTTCCTTCTACAACCTTACCATCTTCATTTCCAAGCGTTTTTTCAGGAACGAGGACATACTCAATACCATCTTCTGTTGTAATGGTAGGTGGTTTATTGTCCTTAGTATCATATGGTGTTTCAACATCAGACAATGGTGTATCTTCGACATCGTTCTTGATAGTTTGACCATCTTCATTGATATAGTGGACAATGACATTTCCTTTGTTTGGTGTTTCATCTACAAGCTTGTAGAAATAATCAACATAGATTGTGCCATTTACAACCTTACCTGTTTCTGAACCGACGACTTTTGGTGTCAAGACATAGGTTTTACCATCATAACCAATTTTTTCTTGTTTTTGATCTTTAGTATCGTAACCAGAGCCAACTTTGCCATCTTCTACATCAATTTGATCAGGAGAAATTTTGACATTGGTTCCTTCTTCAAAGTAGCGTACAACAACGTTTCCGTTATAAGTTCGGTAATCAGAACCTGGAGTGTAGATAACTGGAGTATTTGAAACAACCTTGTATTCTCCCTTAGGAGTGTTCACAAGTGTTGTGAAGGTATT
>NZ_WSRS01000164.1 GCF_009767945.1 Streptococcus danieliae
GCTAAATTTCAAGTTGAAGTTAGCCACCATTAAGAAATTCCTTTGGTGACTTGTAGTCCAAACATTTTTTAGGATAATTGTTTGTCCAAATTTCAATAAAAGCGACTTCTTTGGGAGTTGTTTCTTTGGTCCCTTTTGGTAACCACCTGCGTATGAGTCTGTTATGATTTTCATTCGTTCCTCTTTCCCAAGATGAATAGGGATGTGCGTAGTAGATATGTTCTTCTGGGAACACTGCGGACAATTGATTGAACTCACCACCGTTATCTGCTGTAATAGATAGAATTTGGTGCTCTTTTAAAATTTGCTTTAGGGCCTGATTTACAGATTGAGCGGTTTTATCTGGAATTAGTCTTATGATTTGATGACGACTTCTCCGATCCGTCATTACCAATAGGCATTTGTTCTTTGCTTTACTCAAGACAACTGTATCAATCTCGTAGTTACCATTCTCTAATCGAAGATTAATTTCTTCAGGTCTCTCTTCAATTGATCTCCCAGCGGGTTTGAAATTTGGACTAGCTTGTTTCCCAATAGTTTTTCTTCTTCTAGGATAAAGCATATCTTTCCTAGTTAATCCAAGGTGACCATTGTGAATCCAATAGTAAATTGTGGTAACACCTGCCTCAATGTTTTTTGCCTTAACCATCATTTCAGGCGAATAGTTTTGGTGATGGTAGTGAAGAATTTTGTCCTTCATTTTCTTAGTAAGAATCAGTTTTTTAACAGATCGTTTACGATTTTTCTCGTAATTAGCTTGAGCGACATCGGCTGAATAGACATATTTAAAGAATCCTTTTCTCACTTGTTGTAAGACTTGCCCTCGCTTGATTTCGTTATTGATTGTTTGAGGAGCTCTTCCAAGTAGGCGAGCAATTTCTCGATTGGATTTTCCTTCTTTGTTCCATCGTTCAATGTAGCGACGATCATGAATTGTCAAATGTTTTCCTTTTGTTGTATA
>NZ_WSRS01000165.1 GCF_009767945.1 Streptococcus danieliae
TATGTCTTACCAGAATCCAAGTTAGGCCGTGCTCTCAAATACAGTTTGGATTATGAGTCCACATTCAAAACTGTACTGGAGGATGGACGTCTCGTTCTATCCAATAATTTGGCAGAAAGAGCAATCAAATCCTTAGTAATGGGGCGCAAGAATTGGTTGTTTTCCCAGAGTTTAGAGGGAGCAGAGTCTAGTGCGATTATTATGACTCTAATTGAGACAGCCAAACTCCACCAAGTGGACAGTGAAAAATATATAGTTTTCCTACTAGAACATTTACCAAACGAGGAGACTCTCGAAAAAAAGGAGGTTCTAGAGGCTTATTTACCATGGGCAAAACAAATACAAGAGCATTGTCGTTAAAGAAACCTCCAAGATTCAAAGCAAGCTGCTTACAATCTTGGAGGTTTTTTGATGTACCCTGTTATTGGGCGCTTACGAAGCGTTTTTAACCAGTAAAGAAGAATTGTTATCTATCAAAAGAGAAGACCAATGACATTACGTCCAATCTGATAGTAAAACAATTTTGAATACAAATCAGATAGTGAGACGGAGGTATAAGAAAGAGGCTGGGATAAAAGTCTAGTTTCATTGACTCTGATTAACAAAAGGGCACCTCTAAAAACTCATACTTATTGTCGCCTTATTTCAAATAAGTAGGTATTCCTATTTGGTAGTGCGGACGTGAGCAGTCTCCTTCGGAGTCTCATCACTAAATTTTGAGCCAAGGTCTCAAAATCTCCGCCATCTAGCAGTTGTTTTTAACTGCTGATGGTTCCACTACAGTAGAAATACCTGCTTTTCTTTATTTTCACTCCCTAAATTTTATGAGATAATAGAACTACTAAGATGAACGAGGTACTATCATGCTATTATTTTCCGACGATGAACGACTTCTAGAAAAACTGTCACAATTGGGAAATCAACTA
>NZ_WSRS01000166.1 GCF_009767945.1 Streptococcus danieliae
CGAGGGATTACTCCGAAACAGGTTGCGGATTATTTGTACAACAATACCGAGTATTTTAATAAGAATTTCTCAGGAACGAGCGCTCATGGAATTGTTTCTGCATCAGAGCACTTTGGCTTTGTCCCAACTCAGCTAGCTAGTCAATCGGCGATTGTTGAAGCTCTTCAAGCAGGCCATCATGTTGTCGGAGCTGTTCAGAATAATAAGTTCTCTCCGTGGGGTGGAGGTTACAGTCATGAGGTTGTCATGAAAGGCTATTCTAACGGGAAAACCTACATTTACGATCCTTATAATCGAGCCAATATTGGCTGGTATCCTGTTGCTAGTTTATGGGCAGAACAAAGTCAAGATCGAGATGATCGAGCATTGGGAGCACCATTCTTCAAAATTACAACTCAGAAGATGGCGGATTTGGAAGCTCAAAAAATTCAAGCCACAAAAGCTGTTCAATCTGCTAATCGTCAGCTAACAGAAGCTAAGCAAGAAGTTGTTACTTACCTAGCAGGCTCAAAACAAGTACCTAGAGCAGAGGAAGACCTTCGTCAGGCGACTCTGGAATTGAAGACTGCCAAAGAGAATCTTGTTAAAACTCAGGAAGCTGTTCGTCTAGCAGATCAAGAGTTAGACGAAAAAGAGACGGAACTCAAAAAAGCCCAGTCTGATCTGGCTTTGAAAGAAGCGAGCCTGGAAGATGCAAAAGCAGACTTGATCGCTAGCCAAGCTAAGTTGGCAAATCTTCAATCTGTCTTAACAGAGGCTGAAAAATCAGTGGCTCAAGCGGAACAAGCATTGGTTCAAGCTAAGCAAAATCTTATTCAGAAAGAAGCGAACTTATCAGGATTAGAGCAGTCATCTGAAAACCTAGCTAAGGCTAAAGAAAAACTAAGTGCTATTAAATTAGATTTGGAACAAAAGA
>NZ_WSRS01000167.1 GCF_009767945.1 Streptococcus danieliae
TTAAAGGCTTTGTTTTTGAATCCTCTTTTACGAATCTCAGTCCACACCTGCTCGATTGGATTCATTTCAGGAGTGTAGGGCGGGATGAATTCGAAGCCAATGTTGCTAGGTTTTTCTAGGGTGCTTGATTTATGCCAGACCGCATTGTCCATTACCAGTACAATGTAATCATTCGGGTAAGATTCTGACAACTGTCTTAGAAATTCATTCATCCAGTCCGTATTACATCCTCCACCAATCATGAAGAAAGACTCTCCAGTATGAGCGTCTACAGCTCCGTAGCAGTAACGAAATTCTCGAATATGGTGACTGTGGACTTGTGGTCGAATTCCTTTTGGAGCCCATGCCTTGCTCATCTTACTAATGCGACCAAAACCTGCCTCATCTTGATACATCAACCGTACTTTGTTATAGCGTCTACTATGTTTAAAGCGCTTTCTTGCTCTCCTGACAGTAGATTTTATTTTTAGACGCTAAAATCGTTTTAGCGTCTGCTTTTTTAGGATGTTCTGGCCTAGGGGTTACTTTACGCCAACCATGGCGTTTCAAAAGTGCATAAAAACCTTCACGGGTTGTTCTTTTCCCGATTTTGATTTGATAAGCTTCGTGAATTTCGTTAATTGTCACAATTTCACCAGATACACTAGATTCAAGCTGCTCTTTTAAGAACTCTGTTTCTTCTTCATAGGTAAGGTAAGCAGCTCGACGACCTCCACGTCGATCTTGAATCAGAGCAGAGATCCCTTCTTGTTTGTATTTTTTCACCAAGCGCCAGATTGTATCGTGAGATAGGCCGACTAATTCAATAATTGCTTTATAGGTCATTTTTTGGGAACGCAAATAGACTGCTTGGATACGCTTATGATAGGCAGAATATTGTTTATTTTTAAGAGCTGATTTTAATTCT
>NZ_WSRS01000168.1 GCF_009767945.1 Streptococcus danieliae
CCTAGGTTAGAGATGGACTTCTCAGCTGATGGAGTTTCACCAACGGTAACGGTTTGATCAGCTGGAATTGGTTGGTTACTGTCTGCCTGGCTTGGGGTTTCTACAACCTTAACTGTCACAGGAACCTTATCTTGCGAACCATCTGGGTAGGTCACAAGAACTGTCGCCGGTTTATCTCCTGCTGTACTTGTGTCTACTGGGCTCTCAAACGCTACCGTAGTACCTGTTGGAAGATCACCTAGGTTAGAGATGGATTTAGATGGATCCACGGACTCACCAACTTTAACAGTTGGAGTTGCCGGAATTGGTTCATTGCTGTCTGCTTGGCTTGGGGTTTCTACAACCTTAACTGTCACAGGAACCTTATCTTGTGAACCATCTGGGTAGGTCACAAGAACTGTCGCTGGTTTATCTCCTGCTGTACTTGTGTCTACTGGGCTCTCAAACGCTACCGTAGTACCTGTTGGAAGGTCACCTAGGTTAGAGATGGACTTCTCAGCTGATGGAGTTTCACCAACGGTAACGGTTTGATCAGCTGGACTTGGTTGGTTGCTGTCTGCTTGGCTTGGGTTTTCTACAACCTTAACTGTCACAGGAACCTTATCTTGCGAACCATCTGGGTAAGTCACAAGGACTGTCGCTGGTTTATCTCCTGCTGTGCTTGTGTCTACTGGGCTTTCAAACGCAACTGTAGTACCTGTTGGAAGGTCACCTAGGTTAGAGACAGACTTCTCAGCTGATGGAGTTTCACCAACGGTAACGGTTTGATCAGCTGGACTTGGTTGGTTACTGTCTGCCTGGCTTGGGTTTTCTACAACCTTAACCGTCACAGGAACCTTATCTTGTGAACCATCTGGGTAGGTCACAAGAACTGTCGCTGGTTTATCTCCTGCTGTACTTGT
>NZ_WSRS01000169.1 GCF_009767945.1 Streptococcus danieliae
TACAATATTTGTCGTTTTGAACAGATCAAACGACTGAATTTGAATACATGGGCTTAGTGCGCCCAAAAATCAGAATTCTCCCGATAATCGGGATAGAAAAGTAGGAAATACAGGGACTTTTGCTGGAAATTGGAGGGCAAGAGTCCCTTCTTTTTTTATATGACGGAATACTTCTGGTTTTTAGAGGTGCCCTTAAATTTTCTTCAATTGTTTGATCCTCAATCAAACCAAAATTTTGAAACAAGTACCCTAGCTCATGACGGAAAAAATCTGTCGACTGATAACTAGCCAAGTCTCGATTCCGATAGAAAATAGTTCCATCATAAGATTCTAATTTTCCTATCATATTCATTAGAGTTGTTTTCCCACTACCGCTTGAACCAATTAAAGCATAAACTTTCCCAGCTTCAAAAGTTATGGAAAGATTCGAAAACAAACGCCTTTCCCCAAAAGCTTTACTCACATTTTCAAGGTGAATCATATTAACCTCCCTTTAAAACAAGCGTACTCATTTCATTTTCTTTTCTAACTTGATTCTGTAGCTGTAAAATGGAAAGAATGGTAAAGAATAATAAGGCCAACAAGGCAACCAGTAGCTCTACTTCCAGAAACAGACTAGCTACAAATCCCAATAAAAAGACGGCTATTTGAACGAAAAGATAGTTGCGATGAATTTCTAAGAAGCCTAGACCTGAAATTCGTTTAATACCCAAATTATTCATACCTCAAACAACTCCGTGTAAATAGCTAAAAAATCATCAGAAATTGCCAAAAAACAATGGCAATTTCTGATGATTTTTCTTGTCGTTCAATCTGTTCTAAGGATAAAAATGGATTC
>NZ_WSRS01000016.1 GCF_009767945.1 Streptococcus danieliae
AGTCATCTACATGACCTCTCAAAACTGAACAAGTACCAATGCGTTTCCTTATCCTTAGAAAGGAGGTGATCCAGCCGCACCTTCCGATACGGCTACCTTGTTACGACTTCACCCCAATCATCTATCCCACCTTAGGCGGCTGGCTCCTAAATGGTTACCTCACCGACTTCGGGTGTTACAAACTCTCGTGGTGTGACGGGCGGTGTGTACAAGGCCCGGGAACGTATTCACCGCGGCGTGCTGATCCGCGATTACTAGCGATTCCGACTTCATGTAGGCGAGTTGCAGCCTACAATCCGAACTGAGACTGGCTTTAAGAGATTTGCTTGCCGTCACCGACTTGCCGCTCGTTGTACCAGCCATTGTAGCACGTGTGTAGCCCAGGTCATAAGGGGCATGATGATTTGACGTCATCCCCACCTTCCTCCGGTTTATTACCGGCAGTCTCGCTAGAGTGCCCAACTTAATGATGGCAACTAACAATAAGGGTTGCGCTCGTTGCGGGACTTAACCCAACATCTCACGACACGAGCTGACGACAACCATGCACCACCTGTCTCCAGTGTTCCGAAGAAAAACTCTATCTCTAGAGCGGGCACTGGGATGTCAAGACCTGGTAAGGTTCTTCGCGTTGCTTCGAATTAAACCACATGCTCCACCGCTTGTGCGGGCCCCCGTCAATTCCTTTGAGTTTCAACCTTGCGGTCGTACTCCCCAGGCGGAGTGCTTAATGCGTTAGCTGCGGCACTAAGCCCCGGATAGGGCCTAACACCTAGCACTCATCGTTTACGGCGTGGACTACCAGGGTATCTAATCCTGTTCGCTACCCACGCTTTCGAGCCTCAGCGTCAGTTACAGACCAGAGAGCCGCTTTCGCCACCGGTGTTCCTCCATATATCTACGCATTCCACCGCTACACATGGAATTCCACTCTCCCCTTCTGCACTCAAGTTGAACAGTTTCCAAAGCATACTATGGTTGAGCCACAGCCTTTAACTTCAGACTTATCCAACCGCCTGCGCTCGCTTTACGCCCAATAAATCCGGATAACGCTCGGGACCTACGTATTACCGCGGCTGCTGGCACGTAGTTAGCCGTCCCTTTCTGGTAAGTTACCGTCACTGTGTGAACTTTCCACTCTCACACACGTTCTTCTCTTACAACAGAGCTTTACGATCCGAAAACCTTCTTCACTCACGCGGCGTTGCTCGGTCAGGGTTGCCCCCATTGCCGAAGATTCCCTACTGCTGCCTCCCGTAGGAGTCTGGGCCGTGTCTCAGTCCCAGTGTGGCCGTTCACCCTCTCAGGTCGGCTATGTATCGTCGCCTAGGTGAGCCTTTACCTCACCTACTAGCTAATACAACGCAGGTCCATCTGGTAGTGATGCAGTTGCATCTTTCAAACTTCAATCATGCAATCAAAGATATTATGCGGTATTAGCTATCGTTTCCAATAGTTATCCCCCGCTACCAGGCAGGTTACCTACGCGTTACTCACCCGTTCGCAACTCTTCCAAAAGAGCAAGCTCTTTCTTCAGCGTTCTACTTGCATGTATTAGGCACGCCGCCAGCGTTCATCCTGAGCCAGGATCAAACTCTCATCAAAAGTTTGAGCTAGCGCTCATTTCTGTCACTGACAGATTTATTGTTTTTTTCTTGCCGGGCACTATTACTAGTGTCCCACACATTGGTATTCGTCTTGTTCAGTTTTCAAAGGTCATGCCTCTCACGAGACAACTTCATTAGTTTATCAAAACCTCAATCACTTGTCAACACTTTTTTGAAAAATTTTTGAAGTTTTTTTGACTTGGTTCGGATGAACCGAACCTTTATCAACTAACTGTCCCATTTAAGGAACTCTTCCTTCAGGGCTTTCTTAGTATACAACACTACAGCTTTCTTGGCAAGACTTTTGTTCAACTTTTTTAATTTTTTTCAAAAAAGGAAAAAGAGCCGAGAAAGAAACCTCAACTCCTTTTTAAAAACCTACTGTGCCTTCAAATAGGCTTGAACCTCACTTGGACTAGCCCAAACATAATGATTAGGACGAATCTCAACCATTGCTGGCTCTTCCTCACTATAATCATGTTGATTCGGATCATATACTTTCAATACTTTTTGGCGTTCTAAAATTGGATCCGGTATTGGTACTGCTGATAAAAGTGATTGAGTATATGGATGAATCGGGTTTGTGAACAACTCTTCCGTCTCTGCAACCTCTACAATAATCCCTTTATAGATAACTGCAATACGATCTGAAATAAAGCGAACAACTGATAGATCATGGGCAATAAACAAATACGTCAAACCCAATTCTTTCTGAAATTTCTTCAATAAATTTAAAACCTGAGCTCTAACAGATACATCCAAAGCAGAAATAGGCTCATCCGCAATTACAAAGTCTGGCTGCATAACAAGAGCACGGGCAATCCCAATTCTCTGACGTTGCCCTCCCGAGAATTCATGAGGATAACGAGTAAGGTGCTCTGCGAGTAACCCAACCTCATTTACAATATTTCGAACCTTCTGTTGACGTTCCTCCTCATCTTTATATAGATGGAAATTTGTCAAACCTTCCGAAATAATATAGTCAACAGTAGCCCGTTCATTAAGACTGGCAGCTGGATCTTGGAAAATCATTTGGATTTTACGAATAAGTTCCTTTTCTCCTTCACGACTCTTCGGACCGTTAATCCTACGTCCCTCAAAAAGGATATCACCCGAGCTCGTTTCATTTAAGCCTATAATCGCTCTTCCAATAGTTGTTTTTCCACTCCCAGATTCTCCAACTAATGAGAATGTCTCCCCTTTATTGATGAAAAAATTCGCATTCTTTACCGCAGTAAATTTTTTACTACCTTCTCCAAAGGAAATTTCTAAATCTTTAACTTCGACTAATTTTTCTGGCATTCTACCCCTCCCTTGTCTTATTCATAAACGCCATCTGTGATTTAATCTTTTCATGAAGATTCGCAATCAATTCTGGCTTATCAATCTTAGGAGCATATTCATGAAGAAGCCACGTTTTAGCCCAATGATCAGCCGATACTTGAAAAATTGGAGCTTTTTCTTCAAAATCAATCGCCAGTGCATAATCCGATCTCAAAGCAAAGGCATCTCCAGCTAATTCAGTATAAAGGGACGGAGGAGTTCCAGGGATAGAAAACAACTCACCATCTTCACTAGCTAACTGAGGAAGGCTCGATAATAATGACCAAGTATACGGATGGCGAGGATCATAGAAAATATCCTCCACTGTTCCATATTCAACAATCTCGCCGGCATACATCACAGCTACTTTATCAGCAATACTAGCAACAACTCCTAAATCATGGGTGATAAAGATAATCGTAAAACCATACTCTTGTTTCAAATGCTTGAGAAGATCGATAATCTGCGCTTGAATAGTCACATCTAAGGCTGTTGTCGGTTCATCACAAATCAGAATATCTGGTTTACATGCTAAAGCAATCGCGATAACAATCCGTTGACGCATCCCTCCAGAATATTGGAAAGGATATTCATGGAAACGACGCTCAGGATCTGGGATACCCACTTTATCCATATAGTCGATTGCCATTTCTTTAGCTTCAGATACTGTCTTACCTTGATGCTTCGTAATAACCTCTGTAATTTGACTTCCAATTGTCTTAATAGGATCTAGGCTAGTCATCGGATCTTGAAAAATAGTCGCAATCTTTTGACCACGTATCTGTGCCCACTCCGCATTAGAAGTAACCTTAGTCAACTCTTGACCACGGTAAACAATACTACCATTGGCCACCCGACCATTTTCTTCTAACATTCCTGTAAATGTTTTCGTTAATACAGATTTACCACTTCCAGATTCACCAACCAAGGCTAAAACCTCTCCTTGATATAAATCCAAGGAGACCCCTCGAATGGCCGTGAGGATTCGATCCCGTACTTCAAATTCGACAACTACATCCTGAGCACGTAAAATAATCTCTTTTCCCATTCTTTCTCCTATCTATGCGTACGTGGATCACTAGCATCCGCTAGGTTTTGTCCAACAATATAGAAAGACAATGAAACCAATATCAATACTGTTAGCGGGATCCAAAATAAATAAGCATTCGTCGTTACATTCTGAGAATAACTAGAAATAAGACGTCCTAAGCTAGGAACAGTGGCTGGTAACCCAAGACCAAAGTAAGACAAAAAAGCCTCATATGAAATGTAAGACGGCAACTGTGCAGCTGACATGGTTACAATAACAGATACCAATTGCGGAAGAAGATTACGAACAATAATTTTGCCGGATGGTGTCCCCAATGTTCTACTAGCTAAATTATACTCTAAATCTCGGTAACGAAGAATTTGAATCCGAATAGAGTAAGCAACTCCAATCCAGGCTGTAATACTCATAGCAAAAATCAAATTCCAAAAACCTGATCCCAAGGAATAAGTCAATACAATGACAATAAGAAGTTGAGGAATGTTAGATACTATATTATAAATTTCTAGCATTACCTTATCCACAGATTTGGAAACGCCCCAAATTCCACCAACAATCACTCCTAGGCCTGTAGTAATAACTGTCGCAATGACTGAAATCAGAATGGAATTACGAGCTCCAAACCAAACAGCATCAAATAGAGAATGTCCATTATTATCCGTTCCAAACCAATATTCTCCATTTGGCTTTATAAACCGAAGACTAAAGTCATTTACCTTGCTGACATCATTCGGATTATAATCTGAGATTAATGGATATAGGAAACTCATAAGAACAATTCCTGCTAACAAAGCCAACATAACCACAGTTGTCTTCTTTTTCAAAAATTCCCTAAAAACAGACTTCCAATAGGAATAAGCTGGAGCATCGATGACTTCTGAGGCAAAATCATCTCTTTTCACAAAAGTAAATTTAGATACATCTGGTTGAGACATCATTTGCCTCCTTTCGAAGAGAGTTTAATACGAGGATCTAGAACAGTCATCAACAAATCTCCTAAAAGATTTGCTAAAATCGATAAACTTGTAAACACAAAGGTCAATCCAACAACCATTGAATTGTTAGCTGCTTTAACAGAATCAATCAGCATTTTACCCATACCTGGAAAGGCAAACACAGATTCTGTCAAGGTAGCTCCAACAATGACTAAGATAATCGCAGATGGAATCCCCGCAACAATTGGGACCATAGCATTTTTAAAGACATGGTTCCTCATAATTTCCTTTTCAGATAAACCTTTTGCACGAGCAAAGCGTACGTAGTCACTAGACTGCTGATCAATCATGTAACGACGAATCCAAATAGCTAATCCAGGAACACCTAAAATCCCTAAGATAATTGCTGGTAATACATATGAACGCCAATCTCCTGCACCTAGAGTTGGGAATGAATCTGGCAATCCAATAAACGAACCCAATAGACGAACAAGATAAACCAATGCAATCGTTGGAATGGCCATTAAGAAGGTCAAGAAAGCTGTAGACAAACTATCAATAGCTGTATTCTTATAGCGTGCCAACAAAGCTCCAAAAGGAACCGCTAAGCTATAGGAAATGATAACACCTACTAGACCAATAATTGCAGAGTTTACCAGCATGGACGGTGACTGATAAACTGTTTGCGTTTGAGTATACGCATCTCCCTCACCAAAGTTCGCAATATCTTGTGCGTCCGCTTTACTTGGTGATTTATACGTCCGAGAATAGATATCAATAGAAGACATTTTTTCCCCAGTTGGAAATTGTACTTCACTGACCTTAGATTGCCCTTGTCCTTGACTGATAACTTGAAGAACAGGAACATTAGAATAAGTTGGATAGGAGATCCCCAAATTCAACTTAATAAAATTCTGATGAACAAATGGGAACTGATTATTAAAGTATAGCAAGTACTTATGCTGGGTTCCTGAACCAACAACAGCCCAGCCGATCGCCGGATCATTTTCAATCCAAATTCCGCGCTTCAAATCAGGATTAGAAGCATCTTGAATTTTCCAAGGATGGTCAATTTGAAAGAGATTTTTGTAAAAATCAAAAACGCGCTCATACGCTGGGACTTGGCGTACTGCATAAAACTGCTTACTATCTTGGAATTGGAAAAGTTCCCAACCACGTCCTTCTTTTTTTATGAAATCTTCATAAATTTTCTTATTACTTTCAGTTGCTTCAACAGTTACTGAGGAATCCAATTTACTAGCTTTTTCCTGAAGCTCTTTACTTGTATAATAATCCACATATCCCATTCGCTCAAAGACTGTATTTTCATAATCTGTCTTGCTATCTGGTGTTTTTGCTATTTTATTATAGTTGGGGTCCTGTTTAAAAATAAGATTTCGAGGGACCATTGTATAAACAATTAAATAAATAATAGTAGTCACCAAGAAAATCGATAAGAGCGAACGTAAAATCCGCATCCAAATATAACGTTTCATCGAATCATCCTTTTCATTTCAAAAACGGGAGTGGGATAGAGCTTCTCAAATTTGAAAAGCTCTATCCCACTCCCGCAAGGCTTACTGCTTTTGATTCTCCTTGTTCTGACAGAGAATTCAATAAATGAGTGATCACTTATCCTAAAACAGTTGTCACTGAAAACTTCTATCCCTACTTATTACTTCACGTGAGATTTAGCTTCTTCCTCAGCCTTCTTATTGCTTTCTACTCGTTTCTCATCCCATTCTTTCTGAGCTTTTTCATACTCATCTTTTGTAACGATTTCATCACTAGGCTCTAGGTATTTATACAAAGTAGAACCACCTTTGTTACCTGACCAAGCAAATGGACCGCTAAATGGTTTGATACGAGCAACACCTTGATTTCCTCCTTTAGATTCAATTGGGACAATCAAAGCACTATCTGTTAGCCAAGCTTGAGCTGCCGCATACTTCTCATAACGTTTTTGGATATCGGCTGTTTCTCCACCAGCCTCTGTTACCAACTGCTCAAACTCACCTAGACCAACTTTTTCTGCATTTGCATTATTTGTTCCAGAATCGAATCCAAGGTATGTTTTTGTACTTTCACCACTACTTGGTTTCAAGATATCCAAGTAAGAAGATGGATCTTGATAATCAGGACCCCAACCTACTTTATTGTTCAAATCCCAATCTTCTTGAGCTGCATTTTCAGCAAAATAGGTAATGTTATTTACATCATCTGATGACATTTGATGAATATCAATGACAACATTCTCTGAACCCAAGTTTTTCTCAATGGATTGTTTCAAGGACTGAACCCGCTGAACCATTGTAATAGCTGTTTGATCTACAGGGATATCCAAACGAATTGGGAATTGTACTCCTTCTGCTTGAAGAGCTTCCTTAGCCTTAGCAAATTCAGCTTTTGCTTTTTCTGGATTATAAAGACCATTTTGAGCATCGCTTAAATCAACGTCTTTCCATTCTTCCTTGTCAGCTAAGTTCTCTTTAACCATCTCTCCAAAATCTTTACCCCCAGCTTGTACAAATTGAGGTGGGACAAAAAGATTCCGTAAAGGTTTCAGTGCTCCTTCTTCTCCACGAATCTGAGCTTCATAAGCCTCCCGATCAAACGCAAAAGTCAATGCTTGGCGGAAATCTTTATTCAACAAAGCTTTTTTGGTAGATTCTTTTTCTGCATCAGTTTTCTTAGCTGTGTACTTGTAAGACTGACGATCAATATTCATACCTAACAAGTAAGTTGTTGCATCTTGTGGACGGTAAGCAATATTATCTGCATACTTTTCTTGGAACTTCTTATAACCTGGTGAATTAGGGTTCAAACCAGCACCAGAATAGATTCCTTTATCAAAGCCATTAATTACTGAGTCTAAATCAGAACCATCATCATAAGTTAGCTTAATTGTCTTATAATGAACATTATCTTTATCCCAGTAACCTTCATTTTTAACCATCTGAATTTCAGACTTAGCTGTCACAGCACTTAAGATGTACGGACCATTGTAAAGGATTGTACTTGGATCACTTGCTTTAGCAAAGTTTTCCCCTTGGGATTTTAAGAAATCTTCATTTACTGGATAAGTAATTCCATATGTTAGTTTAGAGTTCCAGTATTGCTCAGGTTTTGTTAATGTATACTCCAATGTGTAATCATCAATTGCTTTGATTCCAACTGTGCCAAAATCTTTTGATTTACCATCGATATAATCTTTCAAACCTTTAACAGAGTCTTGCAATACGTAAAGAGCTTCCCCTTTATTATCTGCAGCGTATTTAAGACCAGTTACAAAGTCCTGAGCTTTTACTTCAGCATACTCGTTCCCCTCAGAAGTAAACCATTTGACTCCTTTACGGATTTTATAAGTGTAGGTCAATCCATCTTTAGATACAGACCAATCTTCTGCTACAGAAGGCACTAGATTTCCATACTGATCATTTTCCAACAAACCATCAATGTTATTAGAAGTAATATCAGCTGTTGAAGCTTTACCAGTCGTCAAATAATTCAAATTATCTGGATCAGTAGAGTACACAAATGAATATGTATATTGCTCTCCACTGCTTGAAGATGAACAAGCTGCTAATACGCCCACCGATAACAGAGCTACGCCCGCTACCGCAAATAGCTTACTCTTTTTCATACTATATCTCCTTTAACTATTTAAGTTTAATCCATTGTAATAAAATATACTAGAAAAGTCAACGTAATTTTCTGAAAATTCTTACAAGGAGCTGTTGTTGTTCTCAAAAAAAACTAAATATTCTGATTCAAATTCAATTATATCATAATTTTCAGAATAGTTAGCGATTTCATTTAGAAAAATCATTTACCTAACTCAGTCTATGACAAGGCAAAATCAAAGAATACTAATTTAAAAAACTAGATATGCTTAGACTACCATTTTTAAGTAAAAATTTCAATCTATTTCCTCATGCTTATGCAATAAATGCACATATATAATAATGATGATCCCCGCTTCCTTTTATCAAAACTCCTCCTAGACAAGCCCCACTTCCCCACAACCTCTTTTCCCTTCAAAATTCTAGGGTTCTCTTTAGAACTATGATAAAATAGAGAGACTAGAATCTGAAAGAGGACAATCATGAAACGATTCATCCAGTTCCTACTGGTTATGCTTTTATTACTACCATCTTTACTCTCTACTATTCCAGTGTTTTCCGATGATGATTTCACAACCACTGCTAATAGCGCTCTGGTTTTTGAACAAAACACAGGGAAAATTTTATTCGAAAAAAATGCGGATAAGTTAGTTGGAATTGCCTCCATCTCTAAGCTGCTGACCAGCTATGTTGTACTCGATGCTATCCAGGCTGGCGAGCTTGACTGGAGTACTAAGGTTCCAATTAAGGATTTTGCCTACCAACTAACCGTAGATTCTTCTAGCTCTAACGTCCCCATGGAGGATCGAGAATACACCGTTAAAGAATTGCTCCATGCTATGTTACTGTCTTCCGCCAATTCTGCAGCGATTGCTTTAGCTGAGAAGGTCTCTGGCAAAGAAAAAGACTTTGTCAAGCGGATGGAGGATAAGCTGGATAGTCTCGGGATTCGAGACTACAAGCTCTACAACTCATCCGGCTTGAACGAAAATACCCTAAACATCATCACAAATGGTAAAAATCAAGAAAACCTCATGTCAGCCAACGCCCTCGGTGTGATGGTTTACAACCTTCTAAGAGATCATCCGGAAATTACCGAAATCACTGAAAAAAGTCAGGCAAAATTTGGAAAAGAAACTATTTATGCAACCAATCAACTCATTCCCAACATGCCTCGTTTCCGGAATGGCGTTGACGGCCTCAAAACCGGTAGTTCGGCTGCATACGGAGATTCGATTATTGTATCTACAACCGAGCGTGGTATGCGTCTTGTCAGCATTGTGCTCAACGTCGAGAATCCAGATCAAGACCCCAACGCCCGTTACAATGCAACCATTTCCCTTCTCAACCACATCTCCCGTACCTTCTATGCTAATGTCCTGGCCGCCGAAGGCGAGCCCTATGAAGAGTTAACCGCCTTGATTAAGGATGGTAAAAAATCCCCCATCATCCCTGTTGCCAAAACCGATGCCATCTTTATCCAACAAGGAGGCAGTACAGCAGACTTTAAAGTCAAATGGGAAACCGACCCCAAAGGGTATCAAGCACCTATTAAAAAAGGGGAATTTGTCGGCTACCTGACCTATCAAGATCCCGAACCAATTGGCAAAGGTTATATCCAAGGTCAAGAGCCAAAATTCGCCATGGTTAGCCAGGAAGATGTGGATCGCAGTAACTTCTTCAAGGTACTCTGGAACAACTTCGTCCTCTTCGTCAATGAAAAACTTTAGAGACAACCACAAAGACGCCCCCAATCAATGGATACCAACCTTGATTGGGGGCGTCTTTAGTTAGGAGAGCTGTCTCAGCTATTGCTAGCCGACACTTCCTTCCATTTCGTAGCTAATCAAACGATTCAGTTCAACAGCATATTCCATTGGAAGTTCTTTAGTAAAGGGTTCAACAAATCCCATAACAATCATTTCTGTCGCTTCTTGTTCAGATAAGCCACGACTCATGAGATAGTAGAGCTGTTCTTCGGAAATCTTAGATACCTTAGCTTCATGTTCCAAGGCAACCTGTGAATTGTGGATTTCATTGAATGGAATCGTATCAGACTTGGATTGGTCGTCCATGATGATGGTGTCACACTCAATATGGCTCACTGATTTCTTGGAGTTACGTGCAAAGGTTACCTGACCGCGGTAGTTTACCTCTCCACCGCTCTTAGCAATTGACTTGGAAACAATGGAAGAGCTGGTATGCGGAGCATTGTGGATCATTTTCGCACCTGTGTCCTGCACCTGACCTTGGTTGGCAAAGGCGATGGAAAGCATGGTTCCACGCGCTCCTTCTCCGTCTAGGTAAACAGATGGATACTTCATGGTCGTTTTGGCCCCGATATTGCCATCAATCCATTCAACGGTCGCGTTTTTCAAGGCCTTGGCCCGTTTGGTTACCAAGTTGTAGACATTGTCAGACCAGTTCTGGATGGTGGTGTAACGAACATAGGCTCCTTCTAAGGAGAAGATCTCAACAATGGCCGCATGCAAGCTATTGCTGGAATAAGTAGGGGCGGTACATCCCTCAACATAGTGAACACTTGCTCCCTCATCAACGATAATAAGGGTTCGTTCAAACTGACCCGTGTTTTCATTATTGATTCGGAAATAGGTTTGTAGGGGAATATCCACCTTGACACCCTTTGGCACATAGATAAAGGTCCCACCTGACCAGACTGCACTATTCAAGGCTGCCAACTTGTTGTCCGTTGGCGGAACCAATTTGGCAAAGTATTGCTTGAAGAGTTCTGGGTATTCTTTCAGAGCCGAGTCAGTGTCCGTAAAGACAATTCCCAACTTC
Source organism: Streptococcus danieliae (assembly GCF_009767945.1). GTDB lineage: Bacteria > Bacillota > Bacilli > Lactobacillales > Streptococcaceae > Streptococcus > Streptococcus danieliae. The sequence continues at coordinate 11,339 of NZ_WSRS01000016.1, forward strand.
TCAAACTCTTCCTTCATATTGTGATAAACCACTTCTGATTCATACTGGGCAGAAGCTCCCGCTAAGTAAGCCCGCTCAGCTTCTGGAATCCCGATGCGTTCGAAGGTTTCCTTGATTTTCTCGGGAACCTCATCCCAAGAGCGAACGGGGCGGTCTGATGGTTTTTGGTAGTAGATGATATCGTCAAAGTTAATTTGCGACATATCGGCTCCCCAAGTTTCCAATTCCATCTTCTTAAAGGTCTCATAGGATTTAAGACGGAAGTCCAACATCCACTGAGGTTCCCCTTTTGCTGCCGACAGTTCACGGATAACATCCTCACTCAAACCTTTACCGGTCGAAAGAATGGGATCGACATCATCATGAAAACCAAATTTATATTCCCCCAAATCAATTGGCTTGGGTTCTACGCGTTCATTTTCAGCCATTATTTTCCTTTCATTTCATTTAGTTCCAGTGCTTTTTTCAAAGCATTCCATGCAAGAGTGGCACATTTAATCCGCTGCGGGAACTGCGCAACCCCTGACAAAAAGGCTGCATCCCCGAGCTGGTCAGTCGAAGATAGTTCTAGCCCTTTTACCAAATCAGAGAAATCCTGGGCTAGAGCTAGAACCTCCTCCTCCTTTTTACCAATCACCACATCGGTCATCATCGAGGCAGAGGCTGTTGAGATACTACATCCAGAATTAATAAAGGAGATGTCTGTAATCCGACCCCCTTCATCCTTGACCAAAAAGAGTTGGATGACATCGCCACAAGTTGGGTTGTTTAACTGGATGGGCTCGACACCCGACAAACTCCCCTGGTGATGGGGGTGTCTAGAATGCTCTGCCACTAGGGTTCGGTAGAGGCTATTTAATTTAGAAAGTGCCATTGAAAAACTCCTTTGTTGTCTCCAAGGCCTGAATCAGGCGATCGCAATCTTCCTTGGTGTTATAGACATAGAGACTGGCCCGTAGCATAGCCGGCACTCCTAAATAAGCCAAGAGTGGTTGCGCACAGTGGTGGCCGGCACGGACTGCAATTCCTTCATAATCTAAAGCGGTCGCCACATCATGGGGGTGGAGTCCTGTCAGGTTAAAGGAAACCAAGCCACTCCGACCCTCCGCTGAAGGCGGTCCATAGATTTCCAGCCCGTCCACTTTCTGCAATTCTTGCCAAAGATAGGTCACAAGTTCCTGATCATGGGCAGCCAGCCGTGCCATTCCCAAATCTTCCAGATAGTCAATCGCCGCCCCCAAGCCGATGGCCTCCGCAATCGGTGGAGTCCCAGCTTCCAGCTTCCAAGGAAGGTCGGTCCAGGTTGATTCTTGCTCAAAGACAAAGTCAATCATCTCCCCACCAAATTCCACAGGCTCCAGCTCTTGTAAAAGCGTTTCTTTCCCGTAGAGAACACCAATCCCCGTTGGCCCCAGCATCTTGTGGCCAGAAAAGACAAGGAAATCCACATCCAAATCCTGTACCTGTACTGGCAAATGGGGTACCGACTGGGCTCCATCGACTACTAAATAAGCTCCCACTCCGTGGACCCACGGAGCAATCTCTTGAATGGGATTGATAACCCCCAGTACATTGGAGACGTGGGCCAAAGAAACGATTTTAGTCGCCGGACTCAACTTGGCCCGTAAATCGTCCAGATCTAATCTCCCCTCTTTCAGGTAGACATAGACCAGGCGAGCTCCCGTGCGTTGACACAGCTGCTGCCAGGGAACAAGATTGGAATGGTGTTCCATAACCGAAATGAGAATCTCATCGCCTGGCGATAGGTGAGCTTCCAAGCCTCGGGCCAGGTGGTTCAAGCCCGTCGTTGTTCCCCGGGTAAAGATAATTTCTTTCTCCGAAGCTGCCCCGATAAAGGACGCGACTTTTCGTCGCGTGGCTTCATAGGCCTGGGTTGCAGACTCCCCTAAAGTATGGACCCCACGGTGCACATTGGCATTGATTTCTTGGTAATAGCGATCCATCGCCTCGATTACGGATCGCGGCTTCTGGCTAGTTGCTGCACTATCCAAATAGACGAGGTCTTCTTCATGGACCTGTTGGTCGAGAATGGGAAAGTCCTTTTGGATCTGCCGACCATCGATTGGCTGCATGGCTACTCCTCTTGTTTATCTTTTGCTTAACTTATCTTCAATAACCTGGATCATGTCATCGCGAACTTCTTTAACGGGAATTTCGACAATCACCGCTCCCAAAAATCCACGAACTACGAGACGTTCAGCTGTTGGCCGGTCCAAGCCACGACTCATGAGGTAATACAAGTCCTCAGGATCAACCTGTCCGATAGAGGCTGCGTGTCCTGCGGTAACTTCATTCTCATCAATCAACAAGATTGGATTGGCATCTGAACGAGCTTGGTCTGACAACATCAAGACCCGGCTTTCCTGTTGGGCATCTGCGCCCTTGGCTCCACGAATAATATGACCAATTCCATTAAAGGTCAAGGTTGCCTTCTCCAAGATAACTCCGTGTTGGAAGATATTTCCAACAGAGTTAGAGCCGTGGTTGGTGATTCGACTGTCAATTCCTTGGACCTGTTTCCCAGAGGATAGGGCCACAACCTTCATATCCGCATGACTACCACGTCCCACCAAATCCGTATCAAAAGCTGCAACCACATTCCCTTCGTTCATGACACCCAGGGCCCAATCAATGGTTGCATCCTGACCAATCCGGCCACGACGGGTGAGATAGGTTGTGACGTTTTGACCAAGGCGATCAATCGCAGAGAATTTGACCTGGGCTCCAGCCTTGGCAATCACCTCAACCGTAATGTTGGCCGTTACTTTTTCTTGACCTTCACCTAGAGTTTCGATGCGTTCCAGGTAAGAAAACTTACTATTACGACCTGCAATCACCAAGATGTGCTTGTTAAAGGGAACGCTAGACTCACTGTCCTGGTAAAAAATACCTTCAAGGGGTTGCGTAATTTCCACATTGTCTGGCACATACAGGACTGCCGCGCTGTTAAAATAAGCTGTATGGTAGGCAGCCAATTTATCCTCATCGTAGGCTAGGGCAGACATAAAAGACTCTTCCACCAGCTGGGGAATTTCCTCTAAGGCTGTCGCTAGGTCTGTAAATAGAACGCCCTGGTCCACCAATTCGGGAGACAGTTGTTCCAAAACCGTTTGGGTACCGACTTGGACCAACTTCGGATTACTGTTCAGATCCGTAAAGGCAGGGACATTGCCTGACGCCTCACCCAGTTCCAAACGACCATCCCCCAGATTCCAACGGTGAAATTTCACCCGCTCAATCTTAGGTAAGTCCAACTCCTGAATTTTATCAAAGGCTTTCAAGCGCAAGTCTTGCAGCCAAATAGGCTCAGCCTGTGCTTGCGAAAATGCCTGAATTTGTTCTCTTGTCATCAGTTCCTCCTTGGTAGGTCCTTAAACTTCTTCCTTGTAATCAAATCCGAGTTCTTCTGCAATTTTCGCATACCCTTCTTGCTCCAAACGGGCTGCTAATTCCGGACCACCTGAAAGAACCACTTTTCCTTCCATCATCACGTGTACGGCATCTGGCTTGATATAGTTCAACAAACGTTGGTAGTGGGTAATAATCATAGCACCGAAGCCTTCTCCACGCATGGCATTGACACCTTTGGACACCACTTTAAGAGCATCAATATCCAAACCAGAATCAATCTCATCCAAAAGGGCAAAGGTTGGTTCCAACATCAACAATTGCAGAATCTCGTTGCGCTTTTTCTCACCACCAGAGAAGCCTTCGTTGAGGTAACGCTCGGCCATTTCTTCCTTCATGTTAAGAAGGGCCATTTTTTCATCCAACTTAGTGATAAAATCACGGACAGAAATTTTGTCTTCTTCTTCTTTACCAGAGTTCATGGCTGCCCGGATAAACTCCGCATTGGTAATTCCAGGGATTTCGCTTGGATATTGCATCGCCAAGAACAAGCCCATCCGTGCCCGCTCGTCAACTTCCAATTCCAAAATGTTCACCCCATCCAACAACACTTCCCCTTGGGTAACTTCGTAGTTAGGATTTCCCATAATGGCTGCCGACAAGGTTGATTTACCAGTCCCGTTTGGTCCCATGATGGCTGCAACCTCACCTGTTTTAAGGGTCAAGTTAACCCCCTTCAAAATTTCCTTATCCTCAATGGATACATGGAGATCTTTAATTTCCAATACTGACATGATTTTATCCTTCCTTCTAGGTAATACGGTTTAAGTATAACAAAAAAAAAAGCCTCATAGGCTTTTTTGGTGTTTAGAATTATTCTTATCTACTTGGATTGTTTCTTGCGTAACTGCCTTACTTCCTCCCGATAGGCTGAATTTCCAATAAAGCGTAAGGTTTTTAAAAGCGGAGCCCGATCTGGACCCAGGATGCCCAACAACTCGACAAACAACTCTGTTCCAAAGGCAATCCCAACAAGAAGCGAAATACCCCCAATCCGGCTAGACACATTCAGCAAAAGCGAAATCATCGAAAAAATGAAGGTAATTCCATAAATCACCAAGACTGTCCCCCGATGGGTCAGACCCAGACACAGCAGCCGATGGTGCAGGTGGTGACGATCCGCCTCAGAAATCTTCCGGCCCGCCAATCGCCTACGAATAATCGCCATCAGCGTATCCGTAATTGGAACCCCTAGAATAATCATCGGAGTGATCACCGCTACCGCCGTCGCATTTTTCAATCCCTGCAAGGACAAAACAGAAATCATAAATCCCAGGAATAGGGCCCCCGTATCCCCCAAAAAGACGATTGCCGGATGATAGTTATAGGGAAAAAAGCCGCCAATCGCCATCACCAAAAGTAAAATCAAAAGGGTCAAAAAAAGATTGTCCTCAGGCAAAAAGAAATAGGAAACAATGGCCATAGTTGCCAGTGAAATGATCGACACTCCACTCACCAAACCATCCAAACCATCCAGGAGATTGACCGCATTGGTAATGGCCGCAATCCAAATCAAGGTCAGAATAAAGGAGACAATCGGACCAAAATGGAGGAAAGGCCCCCCAAAGGGAAGCTTAAAATTATCCAGGCGAAAATCGGTCAAGGACCAAATCAAAACCGCTGCCAAAAGAATCCCCACCATTTTCTGCGCCGGCTTCAATTCCAATACATCATCCAAGACACCTGTCACAACAATCACACCGCCTGCCAACAAAACAGGCCAAACATAGTCAAAATAACTGTAACCAAAGGTCGTAACCTTGACAATCCCTGGCATGATAAACAAATTCACCAAGCTAAACGATAGAAAGATCGCCAGACCACCAGCGGTAGGCATGGGTTGCTGATTAATCCGTCTAGCATTAGGCTGATCGACAGCCCCAATCTGAAAAGCCAAGAGACGCACCAAGGGAGTCAAAAGAATACTTCCCAGAAAAGTAGCAATCAAAGTTAAAATAAAGGCAAGGGCAAAGGGTACCATACTTAAATCCTTTGTAAATCTTCAATCGCAGTTCCATACAATAAAACAGTTCCGTGCTCTTGAAGAACTGGCCGGGTTACCTGGGACTCTTCTGCCATCTCACGCATCCGAGCCATCAAATAAACAGGAGCCTTCCCTGGCATTTGACTGGTATTGACCAAAACGGTCAAGTAATACCGACCTTTATATTTATAAAGCTCAGAACCGTCATAGTCATAATCCACTAGGTCTGCATAGGCCCGTACCTTGTTAAAGTCCGAAAACTGAAGGACATAATATAAGAAATGATTGTCACTCTTAGACCCACGGATTCCTTGAGTTTCAGACGCATCCAATTCCTCTTCCTGATCCGCTTGGACCTGCTGGCGGAAACTATCCAACTCACTGAGCAATTCATCCGATTGAGGATCCTGACTGTACTCTTTGAGGGCCTCCTCCATCGCTTTGATAAACTCTTCCGGTTCCATGTCTGGAAAATCCTCCATACGTGGCAAGTCGTCGAAATCAATCTCGTCAAAATCCATCGCCTTGTCCACATCTGACTTGGTCACAAAAACATCCAAGCGATCCGGCTTTGGTGTTACCCGAAAACTCAACATTCCTGAATCCAGAAAATGCTGGGGTAACTCTAGTTCATCCAAAATCGTGTAGAAGAAATCCTCGGTTTTTTCCTGGGGCATCAGGAAGTCCGCCAATTCCATTCCTCTTTCTTCCAAATCTTTCATACTGATCGAAATTTTAATGGTTCGATCATTTAATTGTTTCATTTTCATTTGTTTACCTCATTATCCAGTATACTTGAATTTTTCGTAGATTTCAAAAAAAGAGTGGAAACACAACCACTCTTCTAGATTAAGCCAAAAAGGCCCGTACTCCTGCATAGAGGAGCAGTAAAATTCCAAGAACAATCCGGTATTTTCCAAAGATGGTAAAATCGTTCTGCTTGACGTAGCCGGTCAAGAAACGGATGGCGTAGAGGCTGACCGCAAAGGCTGTCACCATGGCTACAGCCAAGAGCAAGCCTTCCGTCCCCGTTAAGCTATTGCCATTGAGGATAAATTTGAGAACCTTGACTCCACTAGCTCCAAACATAACTGGAATCCCAAGGAAAAAGGTGAACTCTGTAACCACTGACCGACTGGTTCCATTCAAGAGACCGCCAACAATGGTTGCCCCTGACCGACTGGTTCCCGGAAACAGGGCTAAGACTTGGAAAAGACCAATCTTGAAGGCTGTCGCATAGGGTAGATCCTCCAAGCGCGTTACACTAGGATCCTTGACAAAATCCTGTTTCTCAATCACCAAAAAGGCAATTCCGTAAATGATCAACATTAAAGCAATCGAAACGGGATTGTAAAAGTGCGCCTCAAACCAATCGTCTAAAGGAACCCCAATCACCATGGCCGGCAAAATCGCCACTAGCACCTTAGACCAAAGAGACCAGGTCTGCTTGACTTCTTCTTGTGATTTACCCGGCTTAAAGGGGTTGAGTTTACCAAAATAAATCACCACAACAGCCAAAATCGCCCCTAGCTGGATAACAACATTAAACATGTCCATAAAACCAGCCGAAACCCCTTTAAAATTCACAAACTCCTGCAACAAGAGCAGGTGTCCGGTACTGGAAATCGGCAACCACTCTGTGATCCCCTCAACAATTCCAAATAAAATCGCTTTTAACAGTTCAATCAGTATCATGCCTTTTCATCCTTCCTAACAGGAATGATTATACCACAAGGACATCTCTGTTACCAATCGAATCTCAATTCTCAAAAAAATGGTACACTATTCTAGGACAAAATCTGGCTCAATCAACCCAACCTTCCTTGGAAGAGGTTGACTGATGAATCCCTTTATAAAACGTTTTCACACGGAAATTATATTGATTTGTCTACTTTTTTACATTATAATGAAAAAAATTCAGAAGGAGGTTCCTATGAAAAAGTTAGTAATAACCCTACTCACAGGTTTAGCTTTGCTATTCGCCTGGGTTCAACCTGCTCATGCAGATGACTACCTCAGAGTTGGGATGGAAGCAGCCTATGCTCCATTTAACTGGACACAGGACGATGACAGTAACGGTGCCGTTCAAATCGAAGGCACAAACCAATATGCCAATGGCTATGATGTACAAATTGCCAAGAAAATCGCTGAAAAACTCGGTAAAAAACCTCTGGTTGTCAAGACAACCTGGAATGGTCTAATCCCAGCCCTAACTTCGAAAAAGATTGACTTGATCGTAGCAGGGATGAGCCCAACCGAAGAACGTCGCAAAGAGATTGCTTTCTCCGACAGCTACTACCGGAGCCAACCGGTTATTGTCGTCCGCAAAGACTCTGACTATGCCGAAGCCAAATCACTAACTGATTTCAAGGGAGCCAAACTTACCTCGCAACAGGGAGTTTACCTCTACGATTTGATTGACCAAATCGATGGTGCTTCTAAAGAGACTGCCATGGGAGACTTCGCACAAATGCGCCAGGCCCTCGAAGCCGGCGTCATTGATGGCTACATTTCCGAACGCCCTGAGGCCCTAACTGCCGAAGATGCTAATGCTAAACTGAAAATGGTTAACTTGGACCAAGGCTTCGCAACCAACGACGAGGAAGTTACCACTGCTGTTGGAATGCGCAAAGACGATGCACGGATGAGCCAAGTCAATGCAGCCATCGCAACCCTCTCAGCCGACCAACAAGTGGCATTGATGGATGAAATGATCCAAAACCAGCCCCTTGCCAGTGAAAACGAAGAAGAGGAAACACCTAGCTTCTTCCAACAAATGCTTACCATTGTCCAAAATAACGGTTCGCAATTCCTCCGCGGAGCTGGTATGACCCTCCTCATTTCCATTATCGGTACCGTGGTCGGAACAGGTATTGGACTCTTGATTGGTGTTTACCGGACTGCTCCCCAGGCTAAAACCAAGGCCCTTGCCTTTTTCCAAAAACTCTTTAGCTGGTTCCTCAGTGCCTACATCGAAATTTTCCGCGGTACCCCGATGATTGTACAATCCATGGTCATCTACTACGGAACAGCTCAGGCCTTCGGAATCGACATCGACCGGACTCTCGCAGCCATCTTCATTGTTTCCATCAATACAGGTGCCTACATGAGTGAAATCGTCCGCGGTGGTATCTTCGCAGTTGACAAAGGTCAGTTTGAAGCCGCTACAGCCCTAGGAATGAACCACGGACAAACCATGCGTAAGATTGTCTTACCACAGGTTATCCGCAACATCCTTCCTGCAACCGGAAATGAGTTTGTCGTCAACATCAAAGATACATCTGTTTTGAATGTTATCTCCGTTGTCGAACTCTACTTTGCCGGAAATACTGTTGCCACTCAAACCTATCAATATTTCCAAACCTTTACCGTAATCGCCATTATCTACTTCGTGCTCACCTTTACCGTAACCCGTATCTTACGCTATGTAGAACGGCGTATGGACAGTGACACTTACACTACCGGAGCAAACCAAATGCAAACGGGGGTGATCAAATGACACAAACAACCATTCTCGAAATTAAAAACCTCAAAAAATCTTACGGACAAAATGAAGTCCTCAAAGACATCTCTCTTACCGTCCACAAAGGGGAAGTAATTTCCATCATCGGTAGCTCAGGAAGTGGGAAATCCACCTTCCTGCGCTCCATCAACTTACTGGAAACCCCAAGTGCCGGGGAAATCTTCTACCACGGAAAAAATGTGCTTGCAGACGAGCATGACCTTACCACTTACCGTGAAAAATTAGGGATGGTTTTCCAAAACTTTAACCTCTTTGAGAATCTCAATGTCTTGGAAAATGCCATCGTCGCTCAAACAACCGTCCTCAAACGGGAGCGTTCAGAGGCCGAAAAAATTGCCAAAGAAAACCTACACAAGGTCGGCATGGGTGAGCAATACTGGCTCGCCAAACCAAAACAACTCTCCGGTGGGCAAAAGCAACGGGTTGCCATTGCTCGAGCCCTCTCCATGAATCCTGACGCCATTCTCTTTGATGAACCAACGTCAGCCCTGGACCCTGAAATGGTTGGAGAAGTTCTCAAAATCATGCAGAACCTCGCTCAAGAAGGTCTTACCATGATCGTGGTCACCCACGAAATGGAATTTGCGCGCGATGTATCCAGCCGTGTCATCTTTATGGACAAGGGTGTTATCGCCGAAGAAGGACGTCCAGAAGACATCTTTACCAATCCCAAAGAAGAACGGACACGTGAGTTCCTCCAACGCTACCTCGGCTAAGAACTCACTCACATATACAAAAAGAGGCTGGGACAAAAGTCTAGCCTCATTGACTTTGTATAACAAAATACCTTTGACGCAGTAGCTGATTGGGTCTAACAGCATTGTATGCTGTTAGAGAGTACCAAATCTTGTTTGCGAAGCAAACTCCAATCGTTCACTTTTCAAGCTCGGAAGAGGACCTAATCAGCCTTGTGGGGGTGAGACTACGAACTAAATTTTTTCAAATTTAGTTCTGTCCCACTCCCTTTTTGTATACACGAGAAAAGATTATTTCTCAGAGCTATCCTCGATGACAATCCTTTTCGAAAGCGGGGTCTTATGCTCTTCGATAAATTTCCCAAAGGCATCATCTTCCTCCGAACTACCAGTATCCTCCTCCACTTCCTCTTCACCCTGATCGTTCTCCAAATTCACGGAGCCAAACAGCTGGAAAGAATTAGAGCCACTCTGTGAAGCCTGGTTGCTCTCAAATAGGAGCCAACCTCCAAGAACAAGCACTGCTAAAGCTAGAACTGACAACAATTTTTTCATAGGCATCTCCTTTGCTACATGTAAATGATTACTTATTATTATAACTGATAAGCAAGAAAAGAACGTTTCTATTACACATCTGTAAACCCTTGAATCAGCCTCTCAAAACCAACCCAATCCTCACAGCTAGACTAAAACAGCAGCTAAACCTCTCCTATTTTTATCAGTAATCCATTAAAAATTTTTCGAGATATTCTCCCAACTTACGCATATGCAAGCACCTCTATCCCTAACCTTGAAACTGGATTTTAGGAAGTATAACAAAAAGATCAACCTATGTCAGATGGTTGTTAGGAAATTGTTTTCACCAAGGAGAAATTTACGGACTCCTTGCAAAAAACAACCTTGCTTCATCTGACAACTGGATTCATCCGTCCCTGTCAAGGAAGGGATCAAACCCTAGCCAATCTGACGATTGAAACTCTGATTGAAGTAGCGGCTCTACAGCTGTATCTAGGAGCCGAAATCAAGTTCCGCTATACAGGACTCCAATTGCAGGTTCAAGGGCTAGAAGAGCCTATGTCAGCGCTCCTACAGCTCCTAAGATTAGCCATCGGTTTGACCATCCCAACCGATTAAACCTCCTCATCTTGGATGAAATCATTAACGAGCTAGGGAATGCGACAGATTCAAAAAGCGAAACTAGAGACCAAACTAGTCAGCTCTCTTTCTGGCTAGTCAAGTCGACACTCTATTCCCTCCTCTACTGAATCTTCCAACGCCCTGGCTTCAAATAAGCAAAAACAGCCCCAAGAGGGCCGTTTTTGCTAGGGATATCAGTTTCATCCTGGAGGAAGAAAAATCTAAAACTCTTTTTCGAGTAACAAAAAATCAGCTAGAAAAAAAGGGTATCCTAATTCTTTTCTAACCGATTTTAGCTAGGAATGACTACGCATCTTCGAACTTTTCGTGATTCTTGTCGTAGTAATCAATTAAGCCCAATGCAGTCTCAAAAGAAATATTCTTTACTTGTGCACGGCCTTGAGCTAGAGCAATAATAGACATTTCGCGGGCGTTGGTTTCTTTTGAAATGCGATAACCCGTGATCTTTTTATCACGTACCCAGCCTACTACTGTCTCTACTTTTTCAAAGTTAGACTTAGACATGTTATCCTCCCTATTTTATTATCTCCAGACATTTATTGTAAATCATTTTAGACAGCTTGTCAATTAAATTTCAAACAATTCCCAGCAGATTCAAGTAAGCTGTCGTATTTATTCAATTTTTTGAAACAAACACTTGAAAACAAAAGCTAAACTATTTTTATAGATAGATCCTGATAAACTGCTAGCCATCTTTGTACATCCCTATTATATCAAAGTCAGCTTATTTATTCAAGTAAAAAACTCATTAAAAATGGGAAAACCTCGAAAAGAGATCTTTTCGAGGCATACCCTTTATTCAGCTGAGAAAAGATAAGGATAAACTGGCTGATCACCTGGGAAAATTTCAACTTCCAAGTCTTCAAACTGGCCTTCCAATTTCTCTTGCAGTTGCTCCGCAAATTCTTCAGATCCTTCTTCTCCAACATAAATGCTAAAGATTTCCTTGTCAGCTAAATCCATCTTCGCAAACATGAGATCTAAAGCAGTTTCAAGGTCTGCATCAGAAGCTACAATTTTTCCTTCCACCATCGCTAGGAAGTCGTTTTCACGGATTTCCAAGCCATCAATGGTCGTATTCCGAACCGCATGGGTAACAGAGGCTGAGACGACCTCTGCTAGCGACTCTGTCATCCGCTCCTGGTTTTCCTCCAAACTCCGGCTTGGATCAAAGGCAAGAAGGCTAGTCAAGCCTTGAGGGGCTGTCCGGCTCTCCACAACTGCTGCGGCTTCCTCAACAACTTCTGCAGCCGATTGTGCCGCCATGAAAATATTCTTGTTGTTAGGGAGAAGAATCACCTGGTCGGCATTGACTTCTTCAATGGCTTTGACGAAGTCTTCTGTCGACGGGTTCATGGTCTGACCGCCTTCGATAACATAATCTGCTCCTGATGCTCGGAAAATCTCTGCCATTCCTTGACCTGCCACGACCGCAACAATGGCATACTCCTTGCGAGGAACTTTACTGTCTGTAGCTTGGGAGCTTTCCTTTTCAATCTGGGCTTCATGCTGGTTGCGCATATTGTCAACTTTTACTTTAACCAAAGAACCATATTTAAGCCCTTCTTGCATAACTAAACCTGGATCTTCTGTATGCACGTGAACTTTGACAATCTCATCGTCATTTACAACGAGAAGCGAATCTCCGAGGTCATTTAGATAATTGCGGAATTCTTCGTAATCAAAGTCTTGAACATAGGTTGGACCTTGCTTGAGGGCCACCATGATCTCTGTACAGTAACCGAAGGTGATGTCTTCCGTCGCAACATGGCCAGCAACAGACTTATGGTGCTCGGCATTGATCATCTCACCCATCATCGCTGGTGTGGCCTTAAAGTCCTCAGAAGCCATATAGTCACCGTTGAGGGCAGACAAAAAGCCTTCGTAGATAAAGACAAGTCCCTGGCCACCAGAGTCCACAACACCCACTTCTTTCAAAACAGGCAGTAGATCAGGTGTCTTAGCCAAGGCAGCTTTTGCTCCCTCAAGAGCAGCCTCCATAACCTCTACCGCGTCATTACTGCTTTCAGCCTTCTTGACCGCTCCAATCGCAGCTCCACGAGAAACCGTAAGGATAGTTCCTTCAACAGGCTTCATAACAGCCTTATAAGCGACTTCAACACCAGACTGGAAAGCGTGAGCCAAGGCAGCTCCATCCAATTCCTCTAGATCTTTCACACCTTGAGAGAAACCACGGAATAATTGTGAAGTGATGACTCCTGAGTTTCCACGGGCACCCATCAAGAGCCCCTTGGCAAAAATGTTAGCTACTTCAGCTACTGTCTGAGCTGGCTTATCCGCCACCTCCTTGGCACCATTTTCAATGGTCATTCCCATATTGGTCCCTGTATCACCATCTGGAACAGGGAAGACATTCAATGAGTTCACATATTCAGCTTGATTGGTCAAACGAGTGGCAGCTGCCTGGACCATTTCTTGGAATAAACTGGTTGTAATATTGGCCACGACTACTCTCCTACAATTTTAATATTTTGAATATAAACATTAACGGCTTTAGCAGTAATGCCGAGTTGATTTTCCAGACTAAAGGTCACGCGTTCTTGAATATTACGTGAAACCTCACTAATCTTGGTTCCGTAACTAAGGACGGTATATACATCAATTTCGATATCACCTGCCTCATTGCTCCGAACCACAACTCCCTTGGAGTAGTTTTCCCGACCTAGAAGGGCCTGGAAATTGTCTTTAATGGCATTTTTACTCGCCATTCCAACCACACCAAAAATCTCCGTCGCTGCACCACCAACAATGGTTGCAATGACATCATCGGTCAACTCAATCTGACCATCACGGGTATTGATTTTCACTGTCATCTCATTCCACCTCAATTTATTTATAGCCTATTTTACCATGAAACCAAAAGAATAAAAACATAAAAGCAGAAAACACGGCTAAATTAAGAAGCTATCAGACCTAAACCACACTGATTTTTACCCATGAATTCGTGGGAATTACTAACGTTTTCAGCCAGATTTACTGTATCCATCTATAAAAAGCCGCATCTCTGCGACTCTCCCATTTGTAACGAGGAAAAGATTCAGCTTCCCCAACAATAGTATCAATCTCTACTAAGTCTTTATTTTCGGAATCGGTTGATGAAAAAAAGATCGGTAAAGTAATTGTTAACATTCCTGAGAAGACTGATTTCAAATACTGAGAGTGGGAGTGGGACAGAGGCTGGGACAAAAGCCTAGCCTCTCTCTTTATGATTAGCAAGATACCTTTGACGCAGTAGTTGATTGGGTCTAACAGCATTGTATGCTGTTAGAGAGTACCAAATCTTGTTTGCGAAGCAAACTCCAATCGTTCGCTTGATAGCGAACATTTCATGTTCGTCCATATCATAGGCTCAGCGAGTCAATTCCTGACTCGCTGAGAGGACTCCGAACCCGATCTAATCAACCTTGCGGGGGTGGGACTACGAACTATAGTAGAATGAAACAAAAACCGCACATTTTGTGCTATACTATTTTTATGGCATATTCAGTAGATTTTCGTGAAAAAGTTCTTTCATATTGTGAGAATATTGGCAGTATTTCTGAAGCAGCAACTGTTTTCCAAATTTCTCGTAATACCATTTATCAATGGATTAAATTAAAAGAGAAAAC
>NZ_WSRS01000170.1 GCF_009767945.1 Streptococcus danieliae
CTTCATTTGGAAAAACAACTCGCTTCTTGGTTTGTCTCTTAATCTGCTTATTCATGGATTCAATCAAATTCGTGGAATAGATACTGGATCGAATGCTAGGAGGAAAATCATAAAAGGTTAAAAGATTGTCTATATCAGCTATTTTCTGAATCAGTTTCGGATACTGTTTACCCCATTTTTCCATGAAGATTGTCAGAATTTCTTGTGCCTGAGAACGATTCTCGCACTTATGAAGCATCTTAAAATCCTCTAAGATATCTTTTCGATCGACTAGTTTTACTCGGTTTCCGATGTTTCTGGAGATATGCACTAAACAGCGCTGTTGCTTAGCCAGTGGGAAATTTTGATAAATAATTTGATCTAAACCTTTGAAACCATCTGTCACAAATAAGGATACCTGTTTAACACCGTTAGTCTTTATTTTTTCAAGTAAATCAGACCAGGCTGTATTGTTTTCATTTGGTGAGATTTCATATCCAAGGATTTCTTTATAACCTTGATGTGTAATTCCAAGGGCAATATGAATACACTCTTTGCTTACAGAAGTCCGACGTAATGGGAGATAAGTGCCATCCAAATAGACAATGGAATAGCGTTCCTGTAGTTTTCGTTCATGGAATGCAGTAACGTTTTCTTGAGTCAACTGGGTGATATTTGAAACCGTAGCTGGTGAGTAATGATGACCAAACATTTGTTCGATTAAATTTGCGATTTCTCTTGTTGTTACACCTGTTTGATAAAGCTTAATAATCATTTTTTCCAGCTCATCATCTCTTCTTGAATAAGAAGGAATGGCTTTAGGGACAAATTCGCCATTACGATCTCTTGGA
>NZ_WSRS01000171.1 GCF_009767945.1 Streptococcus danieliae
GGAAGAGTCTTCACTGGCTCTTCTTTAGCTGGAGCAACAGGAGTTGCTGGTTTTTCAGGTTGAGCTGGAGTGACTGGTTTTTCAGGTTCTGGTGTCATTGTACGAACAACCTCAGATTTAACTGGATTTCCATTCACATAGAGTGTGTACTCGTTCTTAACTTCACCAGAAGCAATCCGTTTCACCACAAGGAATACATCTGCCCCAAATTCACTTGAGCGAGGAATTTGTTTCAAGAAGTCTTCCTTGAAGGCAAGCTCGTAAAGACCTGTTTCTTCGTTATACTGAACTTCAGTATATTTAGATAGGTCAGAACCTTTTTCAAGAACAGTTCCATCAGCTAGCTTAATATCCACCTTAGCCACTACAGAATCACGCAAGAACATATCATGGCTATGTTGCAATTGATCGACAAACTTGTACTCATACAAGTCATAGCCACGGTTGCTTGGAACTACCCATCCTTCGAGACGGTAAGTAGCTTCTTCTCCCAAGCCAACTGTTCCGTTATTGATAGATTTACCATCTTGCTTATCAAGAACATCCTTGTGAACTTCCATTTTTGGAAGGTTATTGACTACGATATTTGAATAGTAGCCGTTACCGAAATCAATTTGGTAAGTACCATTGGTAATGTCACCTTCTTTGAAAGTGTCCTTGATCTTGAATGAAAGGTTGTAGGTAATATCTAAACCTTTTTGAACATATGCCTTGTAGAAGTCTTGCGGATTTTTAGGAACCCACATGTAGAACTCGCCAACTGGAGAAATACCAGACTCTTTAACAATAGCTTGAAGTTTTTCATCAAGAGCATCTTGAGAAAGCACATG
>NZ_WSRS01000172.1 GCF_009767945.1 Streptococcus danieliae
GGGAACGCAAATAGACTGCTTGGATACGCTTATGATAGGCAGAATATTGTTTATTTTTAAGAGCTGATTTTAATTCTTTAATTTGATCTTGTGTGAATTTCATACTATCTATTATAATTCAGATTTTGATTTTTGTTAAGTATTAACTGGTAGATAATCACCAAGGCCCATTTGCCCGTTAAAACCCGTTGCGTGGTTGCAAAGGGACAAATCCCATATTCGCTAACTTTTGTGGACATTTTTTTCTCCTTATTTTACGCCAATACTATCACTTTTGCTAGTAACCAACTAAAAAGATTCTACTTGTTTTCTTGTTAGTAAAAACTATAATTGGATTATAACAAAAAAGGAGATCACTAATGTCACAAAATCTAGAAATTTTTAACCGCTACAACCAAGGTCTGATCGAAGGAGACTTCCCAGCTGTTTTTGAAACCATGGCCGACGACATTATCTGGCACCAACCTGGCCAGCACTCCACATCAGGGACCATTATTGGAAAAGACAAATTAGGTGCCCACCTAGCCACATTTGACCAAAAAACAAACGGAACCTTTAAAGTCCTAACCAACTGGGTCTCTGATAACAACGACCTCGTCGCAGCTAACGTGACCTTTATCGGAACCCGCCCAGACGGAGTCGAACTCAACATGAACGGAATCGACCTCTTCCGCATGGAAAACGGTAAAATCCAGGAAGTCTGGCTCTTCTCAGCCGATCAAGCGCTTGAAGATGCCTTTTGGAACTAAATAATCGAGTAGGGACTAATCACTAGTCCTTCTCACACCACCGTGCGTGCCGTTCGGCACACGGCGGTTCAATTAACTTT
>NZ_WSRS01000173.1 GCF_009767945.1 Streptococcus danieliae
CATTTTCAGCATCTACAGCCTTTTGGCCAGCTTCATTTTCTTGAGCTACCCGTTCAGTCTCAGCTTTATTTTCCGCATCAATCTTTACATTTTCAGCCTTAGCCTGCTCAATAGCTTGGGTATTTGCTTCTTTCTTAGCGGTTGCTTCTTCTACAGACTTTGTTTGACTAGCAAGGTCTGCATTCGCTTTTTCCAAGCTATCATGGGTTACCTCAGCACCGTTTGAAACTTCTACACCTGCTTCCTTGGCAGTCTCAACAGCTGAATTAAGCTCCTGAGAAGTCACTTCAGATACTAGAGCACCTGTCTGAGTTCCAGCCTGTCCAGCCATATCCACATTGGCTTGTGGTACTTCTGGTTGAGCTTCTACAAGATTGGTTGCTGGATTATTAGTTGTTACAACTGCAACTGGTTCAGTCGCTGTAGGTACTGAAACTTCGTCAGCCGAAACTTGACTCGTACCTCCAAAAGCCATAGCTCCTGCTAGGGCGATACCACAAACCAAACCATAGGCTTTTGATTTACGGAAAAATCCGTGTCCTTTTGTTGTGTTTGAATGCATTTTAATCTCCTTTAAAAAATTCTTCTAGCCTTTTTACGACGTGCCTAGGTCAGATAGACAATTTAAATAGTTTTTGATTTTTTTCTTTTCAGCTGAACAAGCCCTAAAATACTCATCATGCCAAGTCCTGCCATTCCCAAATTAGAAGCTGTTTCACCTGTTGAAGGAAGCTCTTCATCATTGGAACTTTCTTTTACTTGATGCTCACCTGACATCAATTTAGTTGAAACATTTACTAGAGAACTTGTAGCATCCTTA
>NZ_WSRS01000174.1 GCF_009767945.1 Streptococcus danieliae
TTATTAAAAAGCTAAATAATAAAAGCCTAAAACTGTCAGTTTTCAGGGATTCCACACAACTTGACAAAGAGCCGAAACTTTTTTTGCCAAAATAGAGTATACTGTTACGCAGAGGTGAATTTGAATGAAAAAAGTATTATGGGGACCTCTAAAAACCCCAGTTTTTCTTCAAATTTAATCACTCAAACCTTGATAAATCAACATTTAGATTTTCAGAAATTTAGTTTTTAGAGGTGCCCTTATTTGTGACCGGTGCTTCTAAAGGAATCGGTTTGGAAGTGGCGGTTGCTGCTTTGGAAAAAGACTATCGTGTTATCGCGACTTCGCGAAATGCAGTAACCTTACGGGATCAGGTTTTGGCGCATGTGCCGGAAGCTGGGACTGATTTCCTAGCCTTGGAAATGGCCTTCACAGAAGACAGTATCAAAATGGCTGTTAAGCAAGCCTTGGATCAGTTTGGGCGTATTGATGTCTTGGTCAACAATGCGGGCTATGGTATTTTTGGAGCCTTGGAAGAATTTTCACTTGAAGAGGTGCGCAAAAATTTTGATGTCAATGTCTTTGGTCTCTTAGCCTTGACCCAGGCTGTCTTGCCAGGCATGCGGGAACAGAAATCAGGCCATATTATAGTAGAATGAAACAAAAACCGCACATTTTGTGCTATACTATTTTTATGGCATATTCAGTAGATTTTCGTGAAAAAGTTCTTTCATATTGTGAGAATATTGGCAGTATTTCTGAAGCAGCAACTGTTTTCCAAATTTCTCGTAATACCATTTATCAATGGATTAAATTAAAAGAGAAAAC
>NZ_WSRS01000175.1 GCF_009767945.1 Streptococcus danieliae
CTTGTCTGGAAGTGTAACAGTTCGTTACAATGATGGATCGCAAGATGTTGTTCCAGTAGCGGTTCAGGTGACTGCACGCCCAGAATCTGAGAGATACAACCCAAGCTATGAGTCCGCTAGTGTTCAGGCTGGGGATCAAGTTGTCCTAACAGGTAAAGACTTGCCAGCAACTGCGACTTACAGTGTGACAGGTTCCGGCATGACGGTTGATAACCAAGGTCGAGTGACAGTTGTTGTTTCATCTGACGCGTCTACAGGTAGCTTGTCTGGAAGTGTAACAGTTCGTTACAATGATGGATCGCAAGATGTTGTTCCAGTAACCGTTCAAGTGACTGCTAAACCAGTTGTGATGCCAGAGGCGGATAGATACAGTCCCTCCTATGTCCCAGTTGAGGTTCAAGCCGGTACTCAAGTGACGGTTCCGGGAATCAATCTTCCAGCTAGTGTAACCTACACAGCTGTCGGTCAAGGAATGACGGTAGATACTCAAGGTTGGGTAACTATTCGTGTTCCAGTAGATGCTAAAGCAGGTGAGTTGACAGGTCAAGTGACCGTTCGCTATAGCGATGGATCTGAGGATCAGGTACCTGTCAAGGTCACTGTTAAAGTTACCGAGCAGCCAGCAACCCCGGTTGAACCCGAGCAGCCAGTAACCCCGGTTGAACCCGAGCAACCGGTAATTCCAGTTGAACCAGAACAGCCAGTAACCCCGGTTGAACCCGAGCAACCGGTAACCCCAGTTGAACCTGAGAGACCGGTAACTCCGGTTGAACCAGAGCAGCCAGTAAC
>NZ_WSRS01000176.1 GCF_009767945.1 Streptococcus danieliae
TTCGCATCCACTAAACCAATCTCCTCTACTCATGTTTTCTGAGACTAGTATAGCTAGATTTCTACTTTATCGGAAGATACCTTGTTATTGGGCGCTTACACATAGACTACTCTATATCCATGAATTACTTAATTCATTATAGAATCTTTACATTTTCCATATAAATATTTTGATATCAAAAAAGCAAGTGCTTAAATGCACTTGCTTTTTATTTTTGTGTGCGGATTAAATCTCATCTTCTTTCCGCTTCCGACGCTTCGTTGCAACACCTGTTAGTAATCCTAGCAGAGCTACTCCCGCTGCTGTCGCTGCCATACTAGATTCCTCCCCTGTATTTGGAAGTTGACCAGTATCTGCTGTATAAACTGGCTTCATGGATTCTTTCATGTGATCAGCATTAGCTGACTTAGAATTTTTTTCCTTCTGAGCAGTTTCTGGATTGATAGCGTTAATCGCAGTAATACCCGCAGTTGTTGCTGTTTGAACTTCTTCAGAAGTCTTAGCTGCATCAATCGCCGCTTTAGCCTTGTTGGCTTCTGCATCAACTAATGACTTAGCTGCATCTTTCTCTTCTTGAGTTAGATCGTTACGGGCATCAATTGCCGCCTTCTTAGCGGCTGCCGCTTTATCAATGGCATCTTTAGCCGCTGATTTCGCAATAGCTTCTGGATTGATCGCTTGGATTGCAGTAATACCTACAGTCGCTGCTGTTTGAACTTCTTCAGAAGTCTTAGCTGCATCAATCGCTGCTTTAGCCTTGTTGGCTTCTGCATCA
>NZ_WSRS01000177.1 GCF_009767945.1 Streptococcus danieliae
AAAGTATTGTGCGAAGAACAAGGACATAAACTCTTGCCTCTTCCCCCCTACTCACCTGAGTATAATCCCATTGAAAATACATGGGCTCATATGAAAAAACACCTTAGAAAAGTATTGCCCAGTTATGACAATTTTCTGGATGCTTTGTTGTCTTGTTCTTGTTTCAAATGACTATAGTCTCTAAAAGAGTAATGGGTTAATGCTCACGACAAACGCATGAAGAAAAGTAGATTTTGTAAGTTTTCAGAAACCGATAATTAATCGATAAATTCTGTTTAAGTGTTTTAAAGAACCTAGATGTTGGAAAGAGTATGAGTTTAAAATGTAAAAAATTTCATTTGAGTATGGTATTTGATAGATATTTAAAATCGCGACTGTAAAAAAGGTTCTGACTGAAGAGAAATCAATTAGACACTTTCATGCGTTTGTCATGGTTAATGCTTGATTTTTTTGATTATATCCTGTAGACTGAATATGTAGATGAGTAGTCGGCTCATGGTCAATCTGATAGTAATCTTGGACATAAGGGCCAAGCGGTGGCAGACACCAGAATAAACCGACTGACTAAGTGGCTTACAAACTCTGTAAGCCACTTTTTTGCGAGGTACATATGGCAAAATCTAAAGGCTATCGTAAACCAAATGACAAAAAAAGAAAGAAGCAAGATAGCCCAATCGTAAGCGCCCAATAACAAGGTATCTTCCGATAAAGTAGAAATCTAGCTATACTAGTCTCAGAAAACATGAGTAGAGGAGATTGGTTTAGTGGATGCGAA
>NZ_WSRS01000178.1 GCF_009767945.1 Streptococcus danieliae
TATCGTAAAGATAGACGCAATCGTATGGCTCAAATCATCGAAGGCTCCTTAGAGAAACGCCCAAGTCATTGTCCCTCCTGTGGAGTTGCTTGGGAGTCTACTAAGGATGTCTATGCTCATGGTACTACTCCTAAAAAGCGGGTAATTCAGCTGACAGAGATCAACAATCAGCCTACTTATCTAGAACTAACCATCCGTCGCTCCAAATGCCGTCACTGCTCAGTGGTGTCTGCCAATCATCTCCCTAACTATTTCGTTAAGAGAAGAAAAAGTATTAGTGTAAAACTTCATCTCAAAGTTTTGATGGAGCTAAAAAATCCGACTAATTGCAAAAAGGTTGCCTCAATCTGTAAAACGGGCTATCAAATTGTCTATCAAACGTCTTTGCAAATAGCTCACTACATAAATGATTTAGACTCAAGACCCCTTCCTAGGGTACTAGCCATCGATGAATTTAAAGCTACTCGAGATTGTGAAGGAGCCATGGCCTTTATCGCCATGAATTGGGAAAGTGGGCAGATTCACACGATTTTAGAGGATCGTCGGAGTCATAAGCTCTTAGAATTCTTCAATGGTTACTCCTATGAAGAACGCTGCAAGGTGGAGTTTGTTGTGATGGATATGAATGCAGCCTATGATTCAATGGTCAAAAAAGCCTTTCCCAAAGCTCAGATTGTAATCGATCGTTTCCACATTGTACAGCACTTGACCAATGCCTTCAAGATGATTCGGATTCAGGAAATGAATAAATTAAACC
>NZ_WSRS01000179.1 GCF_009767945.1 Streptococcus danieliae
TTCGCTGGTTTATCACCGGCTGTGCTTGTGTCTACTGGACTTTCAAACTCAACCTTGCTACCTACTGGAAGATCTCCAAGGTTAGAGATGGATTTAGATGGATCGACTGGATCACCAACTTTAACAGTCTGGTCAACTGGACTTGGTTCGTTCCTGTCTGCTTGGCTTGGGTTTTCAACAACCTTAACCATTACAGAAACCTTGTCTTGGGAACCATCTGGGTAGGTTACAAGAACTTTCGCTGGTTTATCACCGGCTGTGCTTGTGTCTACTGGACTTTCAAACTCAACCTTGCTACCTACTGGAAGATCTCCGAGATTAGAGATGGATTTAGATGGATCGACTGGATCACCAACTTTAACAGTCTGGTCAACTGGACTTGGTTCGTTCCTGTCTGCTTGGGTTGGGTTTTCAACAACCTTAACCGTTACAGAAACCTTATCTTGCGAACCATCTGGGTAAGTCACAAGGACTGTCGCTGGTTTATCTCCTGCTGTGCTTGTGTCTACTGGACTTTCAAACACTACCGTAGTACCTGTTGGAAGGTCACTTAGGTTAGAGATGGACTTCTCAGCTGATGGAGTTTCACCAACCTTAACGGTTTGATCAGCTGGACTTGGTTCATTACTGTCTGCTTGGCTTGGGGTTTCTACAACCTTAACTGTCACAGGAACCTTATCTTGTGAACCATCTGGGTAGGTCACAAG
>NZ_WSRS01000017.1 GCF_009767945.1 Streptococcus danieliae
GTTGAACCCGAGCAACCGGTAACCCCAGTTGAACCTGAGAGACCGGTAACTCCGGTTGAACCCGAGCAGCCAGTAACCTCGGTTGAACCCGAGCAACCGGTAACTCCGGTTGAACCCGAGCAGCCGGTAACTCCGGTTGAACCCGAGCAGCCGGTAACCCCGGTTGAACCCGAGCAACCGGCAACCCCAGTTGAACCTGAGAGACCGGTAACTCCGGTGGAGCCTGAGCAGCCGGTAACTCCGGTGGAGCCCGAGCAGCCAGTAACCCCAGTTGAACCCGAGCAACCGGTAACCCCAGTTGAACCTGAGAGACCGGTAACTCCGGTTGAACCCGAGCAGCCAGTAACCTCGGTTGAACCCGAGCAACCGGTAACTCCGGTTGAACCCGAGCAACCGGTAACTCCGGTTGAACCCGAGCAGCCAGTAACCCCAGTTGAACCCGAGCAACCGGTAACCCCAGTTGAACCTGAGAGACCGGTAACTCCGGTGGAGCCTGAGCAGCCGGTAACTCCGGTGGAGCCCGAGCAGCCAGTAACCCCAGTTGAACCTGAGCAGCCAGTAACCCCAGTTGAACCCGAGCAGCCAGTAACCCCGGTTGAACCCGAGCAGCCGGTAACTCCGGTTGAACCCGAGCAACCGGCAACCTCAGTTGAACCAGAACAGCCGGTAATCCCAGTTGAACCAGAACAGCCAGTAACCCCGGTTGAACCAGAGCAGCCGGTAACCCCAGTTGAACCTGAGAGACCGGTAACTCCGGTGGAGCCTGAGCAGCCGGTAACTCCGGTGGAGCCTGAGCAGCCAGTAATTCCAGTGGAACCTGAGAGACCGGTAACTCCGGTGGAGCCTGAGCAGCCGGTAACTCCGGTGGAGCCAGAGCAGCCGGTAACCCCAGTGGAACCTGGACAACAGGTGACCTGGGAAGAGTCTGGACAGTCCGCGACTGTGGAGAATGCCGCTCTGAGGAAAGAGTCTGTGGCTATTGAGGGAGAAACACAGGCGCAGGAACTTCCGAATACAGGGGAGTCAAGTAATCCAGTGCTAACCTTTTTGACGTGGTTGTTGTCTCTTCTTGGTCTGGGATTCCTCCTTGGAAAAACCAAAAAAGAAGAAAAATAACGGCTATAGAGCTCTTGAGCAGGTGAAAACAGATTGTTTTCGCTTGCTTTTTTGTCTCTATCCCTTGATAGTATTGGATTTATTGGAAATTGTGGTATAATAATACTAATTTTGATGAAGGAAGAAGATTGTGAAAAAAAGCTATCGTATCAAAAGAAATCAAGATTTTAAGGCTTTGTTAGCCCAGAAGCGAAATAAGGCTAATCGGAAGTTTGTGGTTTATCAGATGGATAGCGACTTGAAGCACTTTAGAGTGGGGCTTTCCGTAAGCAAACGGTTGGGGAATGCAGTAATGCGAAATCATATCAAGCGGCATCTGCGCCACCTTCTTCAGAAACACCAAGATCATTTAGCGCCTGTGGATATTTTGTTGATTGCCCGTAAAGGGGTTGAGGAATTGTCTTATGCGGAGATGGAGCAGAATTTGCTCCATGTTCTCAAGCTGGCTGCGATTTATCAAAAGGAAGATGAATGTGAAGAGAAAGAAAATTTTTAGTATCGGACTTATGGGAGTGGCCTTGGTTACGCTCACAGCCTGTGGGACCTCTCAGGTGACCAGTCAGTCCTCTGGACTTTGGGAGAAATTGGTTTATTTATTTGCGGAGACCATCAATGGACTTTCCTTAGGTGGTAATGTAGGTCTAGGAATTATTCTTATGACCCTGGTATTGCGAACGTTGCTCTTACCGGTCTTCCAGTATCAAACCAAATCTTCTCAGAAAATGCAGGAAATTCAGCCTGCTCTTCGAGCTCTGCAAGAGGAATATCGTGGCCGTGGTCGCGAAGGTCAGGAAGAGTTGGCGCGTAAGACGCAGGCTCTTTATGCGGAGCAGGGTGTTCGTCCCTTTGCGGCCTTTATCCCCCTCTTTGTTCAGTTACCGATTTTATTGGCTTTCTACCAGTCCCTCACACGGGTGGACATTTTGCAAGGAGCCCACTTCTTGTGGTTGGATCTTAGCCAACCCGACCCTTACTTGATTCTCCCATTTTTGGCTGCAGCACTCACCTTTGGGGCTTCTTGGTTATCTACTTATGCTTTAAAAGAAAAAAATGGACTAACCTCCAGCATGACCTATATCATGCCGGTGATGATTTTCTTCCTCTCGCTCTCAGTGGCAAGTGGGGTGGCTCTCTACTGGACTATCTCCAATGCCTACCAAGTTGGGCAGACGCTATTTTTGAACAATCCTTTCAAAATAGTGGCTGAACGCCAACGCGAGGAAGATGAGGCCAAGCAAAAAGTCGTTGCAGAACGCAAAGCCATCCGCAAGGCACAGAAAAAGAGAAAGAAAAAGTAAAGCGATAAAGGAGTTTACTTATGGCACTTTATACAGGAGCTACTGTTGAGGAAGCAATTAAAAATGGACTAGAGGACCTAGGCCTCCCACGGATGAAAGTTCGAATCAAGGTCTTGACTCGTGAAAAATCTGGTTTTTTAGGATTGGGCAAAAAATTGGCCCAGGTTGAAATGGAAGCCTTAACTTTCACGGACTATGATGACCTCGAAGATACAACTCCCCTTCAAGCTCCCCTAGTGGAAGCTCTGGAAGAGGATGTTCCAGCTGAAAGTCAATCCCAGGAAGATATGACGGAAGCTATCTCGAAATTAGCCGAAACCGGCAAACTCAGCATTCTCTTCCCGCGTGATCTGTCTAAGGAAGATTTAGTGGAAGAGCAGAAGGAAACCCTTGTTGAAGCTTCTGAGCCAGAAGAAGTGGTAGACGTTGAAATTGCAAGCCCACAGACCTCTGAACCCCTCGCTGAGGTGGAAGCAGTGGAGGTAGCAGAGGTGCTTGAAACTGAGTCGGAAGCGGATCCGATGGAGACACCAGTAGTCCAGGAGGCAGCTGAGGTTACTGAGCCTGCTGTCCAGGATCTTGTGGTTCAAGAGCAGGAACCAGTTGCAGTTGTTGAGGGCGAGGCTGAACCCGAAGCGGTTTCCTTTGTTCGGCGTGAGCGCGATAGCCTGGAAGAAGAACAAATGGATCAGGCTCAGTCCTATTTGGAAGTTATTCTGAAGGAAATGGATGTGGAGGCGAGCGTTTCAGCCTCTATCAGTCGTCGAACGATCTACTTCCAAATCGATACCAATGAGCCAGGGCGCGTGATTGGTTATCATGGCAAGGTACTCAAATCCTTGCAGCTCCTAGCTCAAAACTACCTTTATAACCTTTATGGGCGCACCCTTTTCATCTCGATTAATGTCAATGACTATGTGGAGCACCGGGCCGAGGTTCTCCAAAGTTATGCTCAAAAACTAGCCTTACGCGTGCTAGAAGAAGGCCGAGCTATGGAAACAGACCCGATGTCGAATAGCGAACGGAAAATCATTCATCGCATCATCTCTAAAATCGATGGTGTCACCTCTTATTCAGAAGGAGATGAGCCCAATCGTTATGTTGTAGTGGATGTTGAAGAAGAACGAGAATTAGTTTAAACTCAAAACCTCTCCGCGAAATGGAGAGGTTTTGAGTTTGTTGATAAATATTTCGAAGAAAATTTCAAATAGGTAAGGCGAGACGAGCCAATGCAGTAATAGACTTCCTGCGGAACTAATGTATTAGATCCCATTTCTCAGCAGGAGAGATCGCATAATCACACTGAAGCATTTTGTAACTCAGTCTTTTTCAAGTGATGACCCCGATAAATCTTAGGTTCTGTCACTGTTTTGTAGGAAGTCTAATAAAATAGAAACTAAATGACTATAAGGAGTATTAGCTGTCCTACTTTGACGAGTACTGGCTAGTGCTTCTTGTTTTAGAGGTTAGGATGATGCAGAGCTTCATTTATTTCAGGGATGTAAAATCATTGCTTTTGAAATTGGAAAATCTTTCCTTTTTTTAGATTAATTTGTTAAGATGGAAGGGTAGCAAAGTTCATTCGGTGACTCCTTTTACTTTGGAAAGGATGTGGTGCCTATGCGTTAATTATTAACGCAGGTCGACATTTCTTATCCTAAAAGAAAGGGGATGTTCATGTCAGTACTCGAATTGATAGAGCTTTTGTACAAACTTGTCATGATAGTAAATGTTTTGTCCAAGCTCGCTTCTGTCAATAAATGAGGGAAACATAACAAAAAACGTTAACCGAAAACTTTGACCAGTTGGTTAACGCTTTTTTGTTAGCTCAATGAATTACCGTCTTAAACGGCGCTACGGGGTGGTCGTTGGACCACCTCTTATAACACTATCATAGCACGTTGAAGATAGAATGCAAGTAAAAAGGGAAAAGGAGCGAGCCGTTCCTTTTTGGAAAGGACTAGTCAACATGAAAGCCAATGCTTTTTATAGAATTAAATTGAAAGAATTAGAAACCTCAACATTAAAAGGTCTTCCTCGCTATGAAGCTGATGATACTGAGGAAATGCGTGAAGAAAAGAGTGAAGAGCTTCTGGATACTCTCGATATCTTAGAAGACTTGGAACGGACTATCAAAGAGGATCAATCCGCAGATTTTAAAGAAAAGGCTCGAGCTCGTTTGATTGATGATGTACGCAGACATCGCTTGGCGATTTCCTTTGCTTGTTTGAATTTGGATGGAGACCGGCAGAACTTGTCCAATCGCTTTCTTCGTTTGAACCTTGATCTAGCTGAGGGATTTTCTGAAATTTTATATGGATATGATTTGCTTGCTGATTTAGCTTGGGGTTTGGATAAATGGATCGATGAGGAATTTAGTATGACTTGCTTGCGAATGGATGAAGAGTTTATCGCCATTCTCGATGGTATTTTTGAAGTTTTTGAGAAGAGCCAAAGTAAGCGAGCATCTCGAATGGAGGTTACGGAACTGATCGAAATTGTTTCAACTTATGAAAGGCAACTAAAAAATTGGATGAATTTTTTATTGGAAGTTGGAAATAGGGTGGATGAAGGTAAGCTTAAGGGGAAAAGGATGTCCTATGATTTCAGTGAGTCCCAGGAATTTTTGGAAAGCTTAGTGGATGATTATGATTTGCTGGGTGAATATATTTGGTAGGTGAAGATAGGCGAGTGCCCTTTCATTTGACCTGTTTCAGAAAGATTTTATGAATCATTTAGGGGAAGGACTGTAAGTGCCCAATAACAGGGTATATTGAAAAACCACTAGTTGATAAATTTGAATCCTTAGAACAACTTGCCCTACTCACACAAGAGGGGACCTCTAAAACAACTAATCTTCAATATGAGAAGAAAGATAAGAATTTATATCTTAGCCCGATATGTTTAGAGGATGTTCGTTATAAAGGGCCTAAAATAGTTTATACATCTCCTGAAAAGAAGGTTGAAGCGCCATTGAATATGACTGTATCTAAATATTTGTTGGATAAAATGTTAATTTATAAAGCTAAATTAAGAACTGGTGAAAATCAAGTTTTTCCAATTCATAATTAAGGCTATGCAAGTAAGAGGGAAAAGAGTTGTTATCTTAGGATATAGACTGCTATTAGGAAAGGATATTAGGATATGAAACCACAGGTAGCTTATCGGATTGAGTTGAGTGAGCTTGAGAAGAGAATAAAAAAATATTTACGCAGAGTTGATGAAAATGACTCACTCGAATTCGTTAAGAAGAAATTCAATGATATGGCGGAGGTCATGGATCAACTTTATGATTTGAGGAGCCGTATAGAGCAGGATACAACTGAAGGGTTTAAGATGAGTGCACGGAAACGCTTAGATTCGGATATTCGAAAAAACTTGGTTTTGTCTGGATACTTGCGTATGAATAAAGATGATCGGGAAATGGCTTTTATTGATTCATTGATTAAAATAGATGTAGGGCTTGCAGAGCAGTATCTATTCGCTGATTCCTTTGATATCGGGGTGCGTGCAAAACATTCTGAGAAAGAAATCTCTACGGAAGACTTTAATCGTTTTGACTATATTACAGAGGAATATTTTACGCTTTTCCATCTTCTACTGAGATTATATCAAAAGGGAGATGTTGAATTAGCTAAGTTACATGAAGTTCTTTTTGTATATAGCAGTATGGCCCTTGGATTTATAAAGGATGTGGTTATAGATATAGATATAGAGGAAAGTGGTTATAAAGTTATAGAGTTTTCTGAAGCTAAGAAATTTATAGCTGAGAAAAGGAATCAGGTGCTCGGTTCGTTTAGTGACAGACTGCTTGAAATGCTGTTAAAAGATATCTGATTTTCTGAATTAATAATTTTTACTGTCCCATTCCCTTGACATCCTAGAATTTTTCGTTTAAAATAGCAAGGTATGTTTAGTAACTGATCACAACTAGCCGGCTAAACGAATACAAAGAATCTAAGAGGAGGTATTCTCGTGAAACGTACTTATCAACCAAGTAAAATTCGTCGTCAACGTAAGCATGGCTTCCGTCACCGTATGTCTACTAAGAACGGTCGCCGTGTGCTTGCTGCACGTCGTCGTAAGGGACGTAAAGTTCTTTCAGCTTAATGAGTGAAAAAATCAGTAGAAACTCGAGTCTACTGATTTTTTTACATATAGAAAGTTAGTTTATGAAAATTTTTGATACACATACGCATTTAAACTTGAAACAATTTGCGGGTCGGCTAGAGGAAGAGCTTGAATTGGCGCGTGAGCTGGGTGTAACGTGGCATAATGTGGTTGGCTTTGATCGGGAGTCGATTGAGGCAGCCTTGGCTTTGGCGGATGAGGATTCCATTTACTTGACCCTGGGTTGGCATCCGACGGAGGCCGGAACTTATGATGAGCAGGTTGAAGCTTACTTGCGGGAAGCTCTAGACCATCCCAAGGTGGTGGCCTTGGGGGAGATCGGTTTGGACTACCACTGGATGACTGCCCCCAAAGAGGTGCAGGAGGATGTCTTTCGCCGTCAGATTCGTCTGGCCAAGGAATTGGACTTGCCAGTAGTGATTCATACGCGTGATGCTCTGGACGATACCTATCGTATTTTAGCGGATGAAGGCCTCCCTGCTCGTGGGGGGATCATGCATTCTTATTCCGGTTCGCTTG
Source organism: Streptococcus danieliae (assembly GCF_009767945.1). Classification (GTDB taxonomy): domain Bacteria; phylum Bacillota; class Bacilli; order Lactobacillales; family Streptococcaceae; genus Streptococcus; species Streptococcus danieliae. Next base: position 7,065 of record NZ_WSRS01000017.1, read on the forward strand.
AGATGGCGGAAAAATTTATAAAATTAGGGATGTGGATCTCCTTCTCAGGCGTTGTTACTTTTAAAAAAGCGCTAGAGATTCAAGAGGCAGCGGCCAAGTTACCGCTAGACCGAATTTTAGTCGAGACAGATGCCCCCTTCCTGGCTCCAGTTCCTTACCGGGGTAAGGAAAATCGGACAGCCTATACCCGCTATGTGGCTGAGCAGCTGACTCAGCTGCGGGGGCTTAGCCTAGAAGAGCTGGCTGCAGCGACTTCTGCCAATGCCTGGCGGGTCTTTGGTTTGGATGGTGAGAACTGATGAAGCCAGTGATTGGACCTGTTGTAGTGGTTGAGGGCCGTGATGATACCGCCAATCTGAAACGCTTTTTTCAGGTGGATACCTATGAGACCCGCGGCTCTGCTCTATCCTCAGAGGATCTTGAGCGAATTGCCTGTTTGCAGGAGCAGCGAGGAGTGATTGTCTTTACTGATCCCGATTACAATGGGGAGCGTCTGCGTAAAATGATTAGTCAGGCTGTTCCAGAAGTCGGTCAAGCCTTTCTGAGACGGGCTGAGGCGACTCCTAAGTCTAAATCGGCAGGTCGCTCTTTGGGTGTTGAACATGCGGATTTTGAGGCTTTGAAGGAGGCTTTGGACGGAGCTTTTACGGGCCGGCAAGCAGATCCGCAGGAGCAGATTTCTCAAGCAGATCTGATGCGGCTGGGTCTGCTAGCAGGAGCAGAGAGTCGCAAACGTCGGGAATATGTCGGTGAAGTGTTGCGAATTGGCTATTCCAACGGTAAGCAATTGCCAAAGCGTTTGGCCATGTTTGGGATTTCCCTGGAGGAGTTGGTGACAGCTCTGGCGGGATTTAAAGAGGAGGAAGAATAGATGGCAACAGATTTGTATATTGTTCGTCATGGTCGGACCATGTTTAACACCCTACACCGGGCTCAAGGTTGGAGCGATACCCCTTTAACTGAGCAAGGGCAAGAAGGCATTCGCGAATTGGGAGTGGGTCTCCGTGAACGTGGACTTAGTTTCCACCGTGCTCTTTCGAGTGATTTGGGGCGGACGATTCTGACTATGGATATTCTTTTGTCAGAGTTGGGCTTGAAGGGAGAAATTCCTTATACCTATGATGCTCGGATTCGGGAGTGGTCTTTTGGTTCCAATGACGGCGTTTATGATCAGGATCTTTTCTTCAACATTCTACCGCGGATTGCGGGGGTCGATTCAATGGAAGAAATGACCTATGAGGATATGGCCAAGGCCATTTATGAAGCAGATACAGCTGATTGGGCGGAAACCTGGGAGCAATTGCGGGATCGCTTGCTGGCGGGAATCAAGGATCTAGCTGAGAAAATGGAAGCTGCTGGGGGCGGGAATGCCTTGGTGGTTAGCCATGGTATGACCATTGGGACTCTCTTGTATTTATTGAATGGTCAACGCTTTGTGGCCTTGGATAATGGTAGCGTGACTCGTATCCGTTACGAATATGGTCAATTCCAGGTTCTTGAAGTCGGCGATTTATCCTACCGCCAAGACGGCCGCAAGGTCTTGGATCAAAATCAGTCTTAAGACCTATAGAGCCGAAAAAGCCTGCTAAACCAGGCTTTTTTGCGGGTTTATAGTGGGAATTAGCACTCTTTTCAAAAGAGTGCTAATTTTTTGAGCAAAAAACCTTGACAGAGAAACTGGATGCTGTATAATAGAATCATGAGTTAGCACTTAGGTTACACGAGTGCTAATGACTGGGAGGAAACATGGTTACAGAAAGACAAGAGATCATTCTAAGGATGATCATTGAACTTTTTACAGAGACCCATGAGCCAGTTGGTTCCAAACGCTTGCAGGAAGGGATTGCTTCTTCCAGTGCAACCATTCGGAACGATATGGCGGCTTTGGAGAAGATGGGACTATTAGAAAAGTCCCATACCTCTAGCGGTCGGAAGCCAAGTATTGCGGGTTATCAATATTATGTTGAGAACTCCATGGCTTTGACCAGCCTTCCTCCCGAGGAAGTTTTTCAAATTCTGAAAGCCTTTGATGAAGATTTTTTCCAATTAAAGGATATCTTCAAAAGAGGAGCGGATCTCTTGTCAGAGATGACTGGTCTGGCCGCTTTTGTACTGGATGTTGAACCCAGTCATCAGAGACTAACGGCATTTGATTTGGTTGTTTTGGGATCTCACACAGCCTTGGCTGTGATGACGCTTGATGATTCTCGAATCTTGACCAAGGAGCTGGTAATTCCTCGGAATTTTTTGGTGGATCATTTATACCAGCTCAGGGATATGGTTTTGGATCGTTTGTTGGGAGAGTCGGTGCTCTCCATTCACTACAAGATTCGAACAGAAATTCCGCAAGTAGTCCAACGCTATTTCCTTTCGCCTGACAATGTCACCGCTTTGATGGAACATCTTTTCTCGGATCTTTTTGCAGAAGAAGTTGTGGCATCAGGCCAGGAGCATCTGCTACAGGAAGTGGGGCTGGAAACCTATCGCTTTTTCACCAATGAACAACAGCTGGCCCTTGAGCTACGCGAAGGTTGGTCCGATAATCAGGAGCAATTGATTCGCATTGCTGATTCGTCCAGTCAACCCTTAGCTGATTTGAGTCTGATGAGCAAACGCTTCTTGATCCCCTATCGGGGTTATGGACTCCTCAGTTTGGTGGGGCCGGTGAATAGCGATTACCAACGTTTACTTAGTTTAATTGAAGCTGTCAGTCGTGTTATGACGATGAAGCTGACCGATTTCTATCGTTACCTTAGCAGTAACCATTATGAAGTGCATTAAGGAGGTGCCAGGTGGCAGAGGAAACTACTGAAAAAATGGAAGAGCTAGTGGAGGAAACCACGGAGGCTCCAGAAAAAACAGAATTAGAAGTTGCACAAGAGCAGCTGGAAGAACTAGAAAATAAGTATCTTCGAGCTGTAGCTGAAATGCAAAACATTCAGCGCCGGGCCAATGAAGAGCGCCAGTCGCTTCAAAAATACCGCAGCCAGGACTTGGCTAAAAAGATTTTCCCAAGCTTGGATAACCTAGAGCGGGCACTGGCAGTTGAAGGCCTCACAGAAGATGTGAAAAAAGGTTTGGAAATGGTTCAAGAAAGCTTGATCCAAGCCTTGAAGGAAGAAGGAATCGAAGAAGTTGCTACAGACGGTGCTTTTGATCCAAATTTCCACATGGCTATTCAGACCCAGCCAGCTGACGAAGACCATCCAGCGGATACCATCGCCGAGGTCTTCCAAAAAGGCTATAAACTTCATGAGCGGGTGCTTCGCCCAGCCATGGTTGTTGTTTACAATTAAAGTATGACCGCAATGTCATAAAACTATCCTCGAATGAATTTTATTTTTTAAAAGAAACAAAAGAAAGGTCAAGAATCTTTGGATTTTTGGGACAAATGATTATGTCAAAAATTATTGGAATCGACTTAGGAACTACAAACTCAGCAGTAGCGGTATTGGAAGGAACTGAACCAAAAATTATCGCGAACCCAGAAGGAAATCGTACAACGCCATCTGTTGTCTCTTTCAAAAATGGTGAAATCATCGTTGGTGATGCCGCTAAGCGCCAAGCTGTGACAAATCCTGATACCATCATCTCAATCAAATCAAAAATGGGAACTTCTGAGAAAGTTTCTGCAAATGGTAAAGAATACACTCCTCAAGAAATCTCAGCCATGATCCTTCAATACTTGAAGGGCTATGCAGAAGAGTACCTTGGAGAAAAAGTTACAAAAGCCGTTATCACAGTACCAGCCTACTTTAACGACGCGCAACGTCAAGCTACAAAAGACGCAGGTAAAATCGCCGGTCTTGAAGTAGAACGGATTGTCAACGAGCCAACTGCAGCAGCTCTTGCTTATGGTTTGGACAAAACTGATAAAGAAGAAAAGATCTTGGTCTTTGACCTTGGTGGAGGTACCTTTGACGTTTCAATTCTTGAATTGGGAGACGGTGTCTTTGACGTATTAGCAACAGCTGGTGACAACAAGCTGGGTGGAGATGACTTTGACCAGAAGATTATCGACCACATGGTTGCAGAATTCAAGAAAGAAAACGGCATTGATTTGTCTCAAGACAAGATGGCTCTTCAACGTTTGAAAGATGCAGCTGAAAAAGCTAAGAAAGATTTGTCTGGGGTAACTTCTACGCAAATCAGCTTGCCATTTATCACTGCTGGTGAAGCAGGACCACTTCACTTGGAAATGACCTTGACACGTGCGAAGTTTGATGACTTGACTCGTGACTTGGTAGAACGCACCAAAGAACCAGTTCGTCGTGCCTTGTCAGACGCAGGTCTATCTCTTTCTGAAATTGACGAAGTGATCCTTGTTGGTGGATCAACTCGGATTCCAGCCGTTGTTGAAGCCGTTAAAGCTGAGACTGGTAAAGAGCCAAACAAATCTGTTAACCCAGATGAAGTTGTGGCGATGGGTGCAGCAATCCAAGGTGGTGTCATTACAGGTGATGTGAAGGATGTTGTTTTGCTTGATGTGACGCCCCTATCTCTTGGTATCGAAACAATGGGTGGTGTGTTCACGAAATTGATTGACCGCAACACAACAATCCCAACTTCTAAGTCTCAAGTCTTTTCAACAGCAGCAGATAACCAGCCTGCAGTAGACATTCACGTTCTTCAAGGTGAGCGTCCAATGGCAGCGGATAACAAGACACTTGGCCGCTTCCAGTTGACAGACATTCCTGCAGCTCCTCGTGGAATCCCTCAAATCGAAGTAACCTTCGACATCGACAAGAACGGTATCGTGTCTGTTAAAGCGAAAGATTTGGGAACTCAGAAAGAACAAACAATCGTGATCCAGTCTAACTCTGGTCTAACAGACGAAGAAATTGATCGGATGATGAAAGATGCAGAAGCAAATGCGGAAGCAGATAAGAAACGCAAAGAAGAAGTAGACCTTCGCAATGAAGTAGACCAAGCGATCTTTGCAACTGAGAAAACCTTGAAAGATACAGAAGGACAATTTGAAGCAGAACGTGCAGCAGCACAAACAGCCTTGGATGACTTAAAAGCAGCTCAAGAAGCTAACAACTTGGATGATATGAAAGCGAAGTTGGAAGCTCTCAATGAAAAAGCACAAGCTCTTGCAGTGAAATTGTATGAGCAAGCAGCAGCAGCGCAACAAGCTCAAGCAGGTGCAGACCAAGCTGGTCAAGCAAACCCAGCTGATGATGTTGTGGATGGGGAATTTACTGAGAAGTAACAACCTTTGGGCAAGGGCAGATGATCTTCCAAGCTGAAGGCATCCTAGTCAGTCAATCCCAACTGCGATGAAGGAATAGGAAATCAGAGGTTGTAACCCAGCCTCTGTTTTTCCATAAAGAGGAAAAGCCATGGAAAATAAAGGGAAGGTCTTGGTTGTCTTAACCAATATTGAGCAGTATGGGGAAGATCCCGAGCAGACCGGTTTATGGTTAGCCGAAGCCACGGAGTTTGTAGCAGAGGTGACTCAGGCCGGTTACCAGGTGGACTATGTCAGTCCGCAAGGGGGAACTGTTCCGATTGATCCTAGAAGCCTGAAAAAATGGTATGTCACCGAAGAGGACTTTGACCTCATCGAAGAAACCAGAGGACATCTCCGCTCAAGATTATCTGGCGATCTACTATACAGGAGGCCACGGGGTTATTTGGGATTTTCCGGATAACCAAGCACTCCAGGATATTGCCTTAACCATCTATGAGCAGGGAGGGTTTGCGACTTCTGTCTGCCATGGACTGGCTAGTCTGCTTAATGTTCAAGATCGCTCTGGTTACTACCTTTTGGCTGGAAAACAGGTGACGGGTTTTAGCAAGTGGGAAAAGGTTCCCTTCATCATTGAAACAGAAGCGGGGTGCTAATTTCCAGCAGAAGTTCCCCTTCCAATCCCATGCTCTTCGGGACGGACGCTAGATTACTGGTCAGAACCCGATGTCAGGCAGGGCTGTTGCTCGTTTGCTCTTGGAAGCCATAGAGTGATAAATTGCCCTACTTTAAAGAAAGGAAAAAAGGTGTTCCTTAGGAACACGGGTTGTCAGGGAAAAGGGAGTTGCCCTTTCTCCTTAACCCTAGAGATGTACATATGAATAACACAGAATACTATGATCGTCTGGGAGTGTCGAAAAACGCTTCGCAAGATGAGATTAAAAAGGCTTATCGGAAGTTGTCCAAAAAGTACCATCCCGATATCAATAAGGAAGCTGGAGCAGAACAGAAATACAAGGATGTTCAAGAGGCTTATGAGACTCTTAGTGATGAGCAAAAACGGGCTTCTTACGATCAGTTCGGAGCAGCTGGAGCCAATGGTGGCTTCGGTGGTGGCCAAGGATTTTCTGGTTTTGATGGCGCAGGCTTTGGTGGCTTTGAAGACATCTTTTCAAGCTTCTTTGGTGGTGGCATGGGAAGCAGTCGTAATCCAAACGCACCGCGCAAGGGAGACGATCTTCAATACCGGGTGAATTTGAAATTTGAGGAAGCTATTTTTGGAACCACCAAGGAAATCAAATACAGCCGCGAAGCTTCCTGCCATACCTGTGATGGCTCTGGTGCCAAACCAGGAACTAGCCCTGTGACCTGCGGTCGCTGTGGCGGAGCAGGAGTCATAAACGTGGATACTCAAACACCACTAGGCATGATGCGCCGCCAGGTAACCTGTGACGTCTGTCACGGAAGTGGTCAAGAAATCAAAGAACCTTGCCAAACCTGTCATGGAACTGGACGCGAAAACCAAGCTCACACAGTTGAAGTACGTGTCCCAGCAGGTGTGGAATCAGACCAACAAATCCGCCTAGCTAGCCAAGGAGAAGCAGGCTACAATGGCGGCCCTTACGGTGACCTCTTTGTGGTTATTCAAGTTGCTGCTTCGGATAAATTCGAACGAGATGGCACAACCATCCACTATAACCTACACTTAAACTTTGCCCAAGCAGCCCTTGGCGACACCGTCGATGTACCAACCGTCCACGGTGACGTAGAATTAAACATCCCAGAAGGAACCCAAGCCGGCAAACGCTTCCGCCTCCGCGGCAAAGGAGCACCAAGCCTCCGCGGCGCAGGCCAAGGCGACCAATACGTCACCATCATCGTCGACACCCCAACCGACCTCAACGATACCCAACGCAAAGCCCTCATGGAATTCGCCCAAGCCGGCAACCTCAACGTCAAACCAAAGAAAAAAAACTTCTTCGAAAAAATGTTTGATGCAGATTAGTTTAGTTCGGAGAGCTAAACTAATCTGTAAGGAGCCGTGAAAAAGGTCGCAACGGACCTTTTCATGGCGAAAAAAGAGGGAGTGGGACAGAGTGGGAGGCTTTCCCCCTGTCTCTGTGAACAATTTTTTGGAAAGGATTTGGTCTTGTGTTACACTGGCCAGGTCCTTTTGTTATATCTAAATGAGTTGACAGGTCTAATCGGGGGCCTTATTCGATACTCTTCTAGGTAAGAAGCCAACGGTGCTGAAGTAGGGTGAACGGATTGACCTTTGTTCTGCCTCGTGCTCTCTGTCTTGTTCTGCGACTTGTTTCCTGTTAAAATAGGGACATGGAAAAATTCAGATACAAGGCTGTGATTGCTTATGATGGGAAGAATTTTGCTGGTTTTCAACGGCAGCCGGAGGCTCGGACAGTCCAGGAAGAGTTAGAAAAAACCTTGACACGTTTGGCCAGTGGTCAGCCTGTGCTGGTACACGGGGCAGGACGGACGGATAGTGGGGTCCATGCCTTGGGTCAGGTTGTGCATTTTGATTTACCGGGGCGACGGGATGTGGAAAAACTACGTTTTGCCCTGGATACGCAGAGCGCGGAGGACATTGCCGTGCGGTCGGTGGAGTTGGTGTCATGTGATTTTCATGCTCGTTACTGGCCGCATCACAAAACCTATGAATTCTTGGTAGACTATGGTCGGCCGAAAAATCCCCTGCTGCGCAATCAAGCGACGCCTTTTCCTTATCCTTTAGATATTGAAAAAATGCGGGAAGCCTTGCAGTTTCTGAAAGGGACCCATGATTTTACAGGTTTTACAGCATCGGGGACGGCGGTGGAAAACAAGGTTCGAACCATTACGGACGTGCAGTTGGATGTGGATGAGGCGCACCATCTGTTGCGCTTCAGTTTCTCGGGGAATGGCTTTCTTTATAAGCAAATTCGCAATATGGTTGGCACCCTGCTGAAGATTGGTAACGACCGGATGCCGGTGGAGCAGATTCCCCTGATTCTGGAACAAAAGGATCGCCAGCTGGCGGGTCCGACTGCAGCCCCCCAAGGCCTCTACCTAAAGGAGATTATCTATGACCAAGATCTTAACCATAGCCGGCAGTGATATTTTTGCAGGCGGTGGCCTGCAGGCTGATTTGGCGACCATCACACAACTCGGGGCTAAGGGTTTTGCAGCGGTGACTTGCGTGACCGCCCTGGTTGCTGATGAATTTCAAGTGCAAGCCTTGACCCCGCTGCAACTGGAGCAGCAATTGGCCAGCCTTGCTGCCGTTGATTTTGCGGCCATCAAGATTGGCCTCTTGCCAAGTTTGGAGCACCTCGAGCTTGTCTATCAGTGGTTGCGGCCAAGGGCTCAGACGCCCCTTGTCTTAGATCCTGTTTTGGTTTTAAAAGAAAAGCAGGATCAAGCGCTGGGCCAGTGGACTAGTGCTTTTGAAAAAATCGCGGGTCTTAGCCAGGTCATGACGCCCAATCTGCCAGAAGCGGAGTTGCTACTAGGGCGAGAACTGCTTGATCAAGCTGACCTGGAAGTCGGGGCGCGGGAATTATCCCAAAAATTTGGGACAGCGGTTTATCTCAAAGCGGGTTCGCGTATTCCGGGGTCGGTGGCTCTGGACTATGTCTGGAGCGCTGGGCAGGGTTCTTATCTAGAAGCTCCGCAAGCCCAAGGCAGTGTTAATGGGAGTGGTTGTGTTCTAGCTTCTAGCCTAGCTACCTATCTGGGGCAGGGGCTGAACTTGAACCAAGCGAGTCAAGCAGCCAAGCAATTTGTAACAGCAGCCATTGAGGCTGCCGATGAATGGGGGGTTAGTCCATATGCAGTCAAATAATCTGAAATACTGGAGCCAGACGGCTATTTTTGTAGCTCTGACAGTCGTTCTAGGCTATATCAAGGTTCCGACTGCGACAGGTTTTTTGTCCTTGTTGGATGTCGGTGTTTATGCTGCTGCCTTCTATTTTGGCGGTCGCCAAGGAGCTCTTGTTGGAGGCTTGGGAGGTTTTCTCTTGGACCTCTTGCTGGGCTATCCGCAATGGAGTTTATTTAGCCTTGTCGCCCACGGAGGCCAAGGACGTTTGGCCCAAGGGATTATCCCATCACGTTGGCTTTCAGGCTTGCTGTCCAGTCTCTTTATGGTGGTTGTTTATGCAGGTGCTTCAAGCTTGATGTATGGGCCGGCAGCAGCCTTGCCCGAAGCGATTCCGAACTTTTTACAGAGTTTCTTGGGCTTTCTTTTAGCCCAGGTCTTGGTTAAGTTGTTAAGGAGGAAGGATGGCTGATTTAGAAAGGCTCAAAGTAGAAGTTGTTGATTTGGCGCGTGAACTGCTGGATCGGGTGCAGACGGCTGACGGTTCGGTTTTTGTCTTAGGTCTATCGACCAGCGAGGTTGTTGGTGGTTTCATTGGCCGAGATTCCAATTTGGAGGTTGGTCAAGCCCTGGTTTCAGCCCTCCATGCTTTTCTAAAGGACCAAGGCGTTTATTTGGCTGTGCAAGGTTGTGAACACGTCAATCGAGCCTTGGTGGTCGAGCGGAGCCTGGCCCTGGCCCGAGGCTGGGAAATTGTCCATGTGATTCCGACCCCTCATGCCGGAGGTAGTGGCCAAGTAGCGGCGATGCAGTTATTGGACGACCCTGTTCTGGTGGAGCATATCCAGGCAGATTTGGGGATGGATATTGGTGATACTGCTATTGGAATGCATGTCAAGCATGTCCAAGTTCCGATTCGGCTCGCGGCTCGCGACTTGGGAGCCGCTCATGTAACCGCCTTAGCCAGCCGTCCCAAGCTGATCGGAGGAGCTCGGGCAGAGTATAGCCTGGATCCGCTTCGGAAATTTTAGCAAGCGCTCCAAAATTATTGAAGTTACTGATAACTTGTGATAGAATAATACAGATTAAAGATTTTAAGGAGTAGACTACATGTCTGTGAAATTTGAAAATAAAGAAACAAACCATGGATTGCTAACTTTCACAATTGCTCAAGATGTGATTAAACCTGAATTGGACCGTACGTTCAACCGTGTTAAAGGTTCTTTGAATGTCCCAGGTTTCCGTAAAGGTCATCTTCCACGTGCCGTTTTCAACCAACGTTTTGGCGAAGAAGCTCTTTACCAAGATACCTTGAATGCCCTCCTACCAGCAGCTTATGAAGCAGCAGTTAAGGAAGCAGGAGTTGAGGTTGTTGCACAACCTGAATTTGATATTGTTTCAATGGAAAAAGGCCAAGATTGGACAATTTCTGCAGCTGTTGTTACAAAACCTGAAGTAAAATTGGGTGACTATAAAAACCTAGAAGTATCTGTAGATGTAGATAAAGAAGTTTCTGAAGAAGAAGTGGATGTACGCATCGAGCGCGAACGCAACAACTTGGCAGAATTGGTTATCAAAGAAGAAGCTGCTGTTGAAGGTGATACAGTTGTAATCGACTTTGTTGGTTCTGTAGATGGTGTTGAGTTCGACGGCGGTAAAGGTGAGAACTACGCTCTTAAACTTGGTAGCGGATCCTTCATCCCTGGCTTTGAAGATCAATTGGTTGGTGCGAAATCAGGCGATAAAGTGACTGTTGAGGTAACCTTCCCAGAAGATTACCAAGCGACTGACTTGGCTGGTAAAGCTGCTAAATTTGAAACAGTAGTGCATGAAGTTAAGAGTGAGGAAGTTCCTGCCCTTGATGACGAGCTTGCAAAAGACATCGACGAAGAAGTTGAGACACTTGCTGAATTGAAAGAAAAATACAGCAAAGAAATGGCTGAAATGAAAGCTGAAGCTTACCAAGAAGCTGTTGAAGCAGCAGCTATTGAAAAAGCTGTTGAAAATGCTGAAATCGTTGACCTTCCAGCTGAAATGGTTCACGAAGAAGTACATCGTTCTATCAATGAATTCCTAGGTAACATGCAACGTCAAGGAATCTCTCCAGAAATGTACTTCCAAATCACAGGTACAACTCAAGACGACTTGCATAAGCAATATGAAGCTGAAGCAGAAAGCCGTACTAAGACTAACCTTGTCATCGAAGCTATTGCTAAAGCAGAAGGTTTCGAAGCAAGCGATGAAGAAATCAACAAAGAAATTGAAGACTTGGCAGCAGCTTACAACATGGAAGTTGAGCAAGTACGCAGTCTCCTTTCAACAGATCTGTTGAAACACGACATCACTGTTAAAAAAGCTGTTGAATTGATTACTTCAACTGCAGCAGTGAAATAAACCTTAGCCTTCTAAGGTAAAGAGAGGGTGGGACGGAAGTCCCTCTTTTCTTTTTTGACGAATCCTCAAAAATAGCGTACAATAAAGAGAATGACAAAAAAGGAGAACGACTTTGGAATTAGAAGTATTTGCTGGACAGGAAAAAAGTGAACTTTCCATGATCGAAGTGGCGCGTGCCATCCTAGAAGGTCGTGGGCGAGATCACGAAATGTACTTTAGTGACCTAGTCAATGAAATTCAAGAGTATTTGGAGAAAAGCAATAGCGAGATTCGCGAAGCTCTTCCTCTTTTTTACACAGAACTTAACGTCGATGGAAGTTTCATCTCCCTCGGTGAAAATAAGTGGGGTCTTCGTTCATGGTATGCTGTGGATGAGGTTGATGAAGAAATCATTGCCTTGGAAGAAAATGAAGACGAAGAGGCACCTAAGAAACGTAAGAAGAAACGTGTGAATGCCTTTATCGCTAGTGATAGTGATACAATTGATTACAGCGATGATGATCCAGAAGATGAGGACAACTACGCTGATGACGAGGATTCGATGAACTACGATGAGAATCCAGATGATGAGAAAAACGAAGCAGAAGCCTACGATGCTGAAATCAACGAAATTGCTCCTGAAGAACTGGGAGATGATGTCGAAGTTGACGAGGCAGATGATGAGGATGATGACGTCGAGGACTAATCCTCTGTTTCTCTTTGCTATCTTTTTGAAGATAAAAGTCCAACCGCTCTTATTTCTGTTGGCATAGTCATTTTAATGCAGAGGTAGATTGCAAACGCCTGTAAATGAGTCGAGGAGTAGCCTCTGAGCCCTCTCAATCTTGGCAGGTCAAGCAAGAACCCTGCGAGGGGAGTGGCAGACTGACCAAGCTTGATCCGTCTCCCTCCCTATTTTAATTGAAGGAGTAATCATGACAACAAAGTACATTTTTGTAACCGGTGGTGTAGTGAGTTCAATCGGAAAAGGGATTGTAGCTGCTAGCTTGGGTCGTCTTTTGAAGAACCGTGGTCTTAAAGTAACCATCCAAAAATTTGACCCTTATATCAATATCGATCCAGGAACTATGAGTCCTTATCAACATGGAGAAGTTTTTGTTACTGATGATGGAGCAGAGACTGACTTGGACTTGGGACACTATGAGCGTTTCATCGATATCAACTTGAATAAATATTCTAATGTTACAACCGGTAAAATCTACAGTGAAGTTCTTCGGAAAGAACGTCGTGGAGAATACCTAGGTGCAACTGTTCAGGTCATCCCTCACATTACGGATGCCTTGAAAGAGAAAATCAAGGGTGCTGCCCTAACAACGGATTCTGATGTCATTATCACAGAAGTCGGTGGTACAGTCGGAGATATCGAAAGCTTGCCTTTCCTTGAGGCCCTTCGTCAAATGAAGGCTGACGTTGGCTCAGATAATGTGATGTATATTCACACCACCCTTCTTCCTTATTTGAAAGCTGCAGGGGAAATGAAAACCAAGCCAACCCAGCATTCGGTAAAAGAATTGCGGGGCTTGGGAATTCAACCCAATATGTTGGTGATCCGGACCGAAGAGCCAGTTAGTCAAGGAATTAAGAACAAACTCGCTCAGTTCTGTGATGTTCAACCAGAAGCAGTTATTGAATCCTTGGACGTAGAGCACCTCTATCAGATCCCTCTCAATCTCCAAGCGCAAAAGATGGATCAAATCGTCTGTGACCACTTGAAGATTGATGCACCTGCCGCCGACATGACAGAATGGTCAACAATGGTGGATAAGGTCATGAACTTGAAGAAACAAGTAAAAATTGCCCTTGTTGGGAAATATGTTGAACTTCAAGATGCTTATATCTCTGTAGTTGAGGCTCTTAAACATGCCGGTTATACCAATGATGCCGAAATCAAAATCGACTGGATCAACGCCAACGATGTGACCGCAGACAATGTTCAAAAGCTACTATCCGGAGCAGACGGTATTATTGTTCCTGGTGGATTTGGTCAGCGTGGTACCGAAGGGAAAATTCAAGTCATTCGCTATGCTCGGGAGCATGACGTGCCAATGCTTGGTGTCTGCTTGGGCATGCAGTTGACCTGTGTGGAATACGCACGTCACGTTTTGAATAAGGCTGATGCCAACTCTTCAGAATTGAATCCAGAAACTAAAAACCCAGTTATCGATTTGATGCGTGATCAGGTTGATGTTGAAGATATGGGAGGAACCCTCCGTCTGGGACTCTACCCAGCTAAGTTGAAGCCTGGTAGCCGAGCTGCTGCTGCCTACGATAACCAAGAAGTAGTGCAACGCCGTCACCGTCACCGCTATGAGTTTAACAATGCCTACCGTCAAGAATTTGAAGATGCTGGCTTTGTCTTCTCAGGTGTGTCACCAGACAACCGTCTGGCTGAAATCGTTGAATTGCCAGACAAGAAATTCTTTGTGGCTTGTCAATACCACCCAGAACTTTCAAGCCGTCCAAACCGTCCAGATGGACTTTACCGTGATTTCGTAACAGCTGCTGTTAAAAACGCAAAATAAATTCTGGTATCCTTCTTTTGAAGAAGCTAGTCATTAGAATCGGAGGCTAAGGACCCTGTCCCAGCCTCTTTTAGATTGGAGAAGAAATGATTCGGGAAATTCCCTTAGAAAAAGCCCATCGTATTTTAGCCTTATCCTCTGTGACCTTTGTATCCAGTGCAACCGAGGACGATAAAAATATTATGCCTGCTGGTTGGGTAGGCACCGTAGCCACAGATATTCTCAGCGTGATCATGGATTCAGCCAATTATACACGGAAGGTAATGGAGAACAGTGGCTATTTTGTTCTCCAAGTCCCTCGTGCCTCCCAATCAGACTTGATTGTGGAACTGGCTAAAAGCCGCCATGTCCATGAGGATAAGTTAGCAAAACTGTCCTTTTTTGACCCAAGTAATCAAGGTTATCCCTTGCTGGAGGACTGCTTGGCTTGGGTGGTTTGTGAGATTATCCCGGAACAACGTAATCAAGAGGTTTACGACCTCTTCCTAGGTCGGATTGTGGCTGCTTGGGCTGATGATTCAGTGTTCCGCGCTGGACGTTGGCACTTGGATCAGGTGGATCCTCAAAATCGCCCAGTTCACTATGTGGCTGGAGGACAATTTTACCAAACAGGTAATGGTTTTCAGCTAGCCGATCCTTTTACTGCTGATTGAGGCTCCAAATGGAATCTTGTCAAATTTTTTGTACTAAACCTTAGAGAATGTACTCCTTACTTTTAATTGTTGGATCAGGCTGTATAACCTCATTCTTCCGTTGCTTGGCTGGCGTGCGGGAGTGGGGCCAGTTCGGATCCTTCAAGGCGAATGAAAGGACTAATCAGCTACTGCGTCAAAGGTATTTTGTTAACCAAAGTCAATGAGGCTAGACTTTTGTCCTAGCCTCTTTTTTTGAAATTAAAAAAAGAGTTCAAAACTATTGCAAATTTTCTGAAAAATAGTTATAATAGACTAAAATATTCAGAATTCTCTGAAATGTAGGAGGTTTTTATGACAGAATCAAAACGCTCTCTCACTGGCTGGACATTTGTAAATGCCGTTTTAACAGGAACTGCTTTAGCTGTTATTGTAGCCCTCATTCCCAACGCTGTTCTCAGTGAAATTTTTAAATACCTGATAGCTAATGGCTGGACTGGTTTGCAACCAATTGCGGATGCAGCAAGAATTTTTCAATATGGGCTTCCTTTGATGGCGGGTGTTTTGATTGCTTTGCAATTTGAATTAAATCCGATGCAAGCGGTAACCGTTGGCGGAGCAGGCTTTTTAGGTTCAGGAGCCTGGAAGGTCGTTCCGGTTGATGGTGTGCCTACAACTCAATTGATTAGTGTTGGGGTGATGTTAAACACGATGATTACAGCTGCCGTAGCGGTTTGGATGATTCAGCTCATTGGTGAGCGATTGGGTTCCATGAGTTTGATTCTATTGCCGATTTTGGTAGGATTGGGAGCTGGGTGTATTGGTTTGCTAACTCTGCCTTATGTTAGTGCGGGAACTCAAGCAATAGGTCAAGTAATCAACAGCTTTACAGCATTGGCTCCGCTTTCGATGAGTATCTTGATTGGGATGTGTTTTGCGCTCTTTATCGTGTCCCCCTTATCAACCGTTGCCTTGTCGATCACAATTGGTTTAGAGGGAGTAGCTGCGGGGGCTTCAGCGATGGGAGTTGCAGCAACAACAGCAGTTCTAGTGGTTGCGTCCTTTAAAGTCAATCGTCCGGGAGTAACGTTGGCGATTGCCTTGGGATCGATGAAGATGATGATGCCGAACTTTTTCCGGCGGCCGGTAATGGGATTAGCCTTTTTGGCTAATGCAGCTGTCTGTGCGATTCCAGTAGCTCTCTTTAATGTTAGTGGAACGGCAGCTTCGGGTGGTTTCGGTCTAGTTGGATTGGTTGGTCCGATGGCCTCTCTTCCAGGTTTGGGGCTTCCGATGATGCTATTTGTTTGGTTGGTCTTTCCATTTGCGAGTGCCTTTGTCATTGATTGGATTTTGACTAAAACCTTAAAAGCTTATACACCAGATATCTATTATTTTGAAGTAAAACGTTAAATCAGGGGGAAATAGTGATGACAAAAGTAACACCAGAAACAATGGATTGGGATAACCTTGGCTTTGCTTATGTGGATACTGGGAAACGCTACCGTGCTTATTACAAGGACGGAGCCTGGTCACCTGGTAGCATTGAAACGGATAAAATGGTTACCATTAGCGAGTCCTCTAATGTTTTGCATTATGGCCAAACCTGTTTTGAAGGTCTAAAGGCTTATCGGACTAAGGATGGTACGATTCAACTCTTCCGTCCGGATGAAAATGCCAAGCGGATGAATCGCTCGGCAGAAAAGTTATTAATGCCGGTCTTTCCAGAGGAGTGGTTTGTTGAGGCCGTTCATCAGGTTGTTGCAGCTAATGCGGACTGGGTTCCGCCGTATGGAACAGGAGCTTCTCTTTATATTCGCCCAGTTATGTTTGGAATTGGTGATGGCATTGGTGTTGTCCCTGCAAATGAGTACATTTTTTCCGTCTTTGTAATGCCTGTTGGTCCTTATTTCAAGGGTGGGTTACAGCCAGGGAACTTTGTCATTAGTGACTATGACCGGGCGGCGCCACGTGGAACAGGTTCTCAAAAAGTAGCCGGCAACTATGCTGCTAGTTTGCAACCGGGGATGTTGGCTAAAAAAGCGGGTTATGCAGATGCTATCTATCTGGATCCTGAAACACATAGCAAGATTGAGGAAGTGGGGGCAGCCAATTTCTTCGGAATTACAGCCGATAATCATTTGGTAACACCACAATCGCCTTCAATCCTACCGTCGATCACTAAATACTCGATTCTTCACCTAGCCCAAGAACGTTTTGGGATGACGGTAGAAGAAGGCGATGTTTATGTGGATCAGTTGGATCGATTTGTTGAAGCAGGAGCCTGTGGTACTGCAGCGGTTATCACTCCGATTGGTAGTATTACTGCTGGGGAAACAGTCTATCGCTTTACAGAGGGTGATCAAGCTGGTCCAAAACTAAAAGCCCTTTATGAGGAATTGGTTGGTATTCAGTATGGAGATCGACCAGCTCCAGAGGGCTGGATTCAAAAAGTTGAAATTTCCTAACTTTTTTTCAAAAAACAATTGACAAGCCTATCCCTGTCTGATATACTAATTAAGTATTCAAGCGGGGATGGCGGAATTGGCAGACGCGCAGGACTAAGGATCCTGTGACCGCTTTAGGTCGTGAGGGTTCAAGTCCCTCTCTCCGCAAAGTAGCTAACCGAAAGGTTAGCTTTTTTTGGTTCTATAATAAGTTGTGTGGAAAGTTCAAATTCCATACAGCTTTTTTTGTCATTCAGAGCACAAAAAAAGCAATTCCTGTTAAACTGATAAGTGAACAAAAAAACATCAGAATAGGAATTGCTTTATATGGATTATAATACTCAAAAATTACTCGGAATTCAAGACCTAGACATCACTTTCAAAGAAGACTGGCTTATTTATCGTAAAGATAGACGCAATCGTATGGCTCAAATCATCGAAGGCTCCTTAGAGAAACGCCCAAGTCATTGTCCCTC
>NZ_WSRS01000180.1 GCF_009767945.1 Streptococcus danieliae
AGAACCATCTGGGTAGGTTACAACTACTGTAACTACTTTGTCTCCCTCACCTGTTGTGTCTACTGGCTCCTTGAAGGATACTTTCGTTCCTGCTGGAAGTTCAGACAGGTTGGCAATGGAATCTTCTGCCTTCGGTGTAGAACCTGGCTCAACTGTTTGATCCTTAGCGACTGGAGTATTCTTATCTGCATCTGTTGCAGGCTTAGATACCTTAACGGTCACTGAGACTTCTTCACTAGAACCATCTGGGTAGGTTACAACTACTGTAACTACTTTGTCTCCCTCACCTGTTGTGTCTACTGGCTCCTTGAAGGCTACCGTAGTACCTGCTGGAAGTTCAGACAGGTTGGCAATGGAATCTTCTGCCTTCGGTGTAGAACCTGGCTCAACTGTTTGATCCTTAGCGACTGGAGTGTTCTTATCTGCATCTGTTGCGGACTTAGATACCTTAACGGTCACTGGGACTTCTTCACTCGAACCATCTGGGTAGGTTACCACTACTGTAGCTGGTTTATCGCCTTCACCTGTCGTGTCTACTGGATCCTTGAAGGCTACCGTAGTACCTGCTGGAAGTTCAGACAGGTTGGCAATGGAATCTTCTGCCTTCGGTGTTGATCCTGGCTCAACTGTTTGATCCTTAGCGACTGGAGTATTCTTATCTGCATCTGTTGCGGACTTAGATACCTTAACGGT
>NZ_WSRS01000181.1 GCF_009767945.1 Streptococcus danieliae
AAAATCACAATCAGAAAGGAAATCCATATGTTTAGTCTAACAAATAACAGTTCTAAAAACAACACTTTTTCTTTCGATGGCGGTAATCTAACAATCTATGGTGGACTAGTTCTTTTTAAAGAACTTTTTGAACTCTTGAATCTGGTAAATTTAATTTCTAAACACCTGGTTACGAATGATCAACGCCTGTATTACTCTTACTCAGAGACAGCCATTCTAATCCAACTTCTATATCAAAACCTAGCAGGTCATGATACAGACTATGCCTGTCAAGAATTGAAAAAAGATGCTTATTTCCAGCAGCTACTAGAAACTGAACAAGTAGCTTCTCAACCAACCTTGTCACGCTTCTTTTCACGTGCTACTGAAGAAACCGTTGAGGCTTTAAGACAACTTAACCTTGAGCTAATCCAAATCTTTTTACAATTTCATCAGGTAGATACTCTTATTATTGATGTGGATTCAACCCATTTTACGACTTATGGGAAGCAAGAAGGTTCGGATTATAATGCTCATTACCGTGCAACAGGCTATCATCCACTATATGCCTTTGAAAGTCAGACTGGCTATTGTTTCAACGCTCAGTTACGTCCTGGAAATCGCTATTGTTCTGACGGAGCAGTAGAGTTCCTTCAACCTATTTTAGAAGGCTTCAACCGGTTACTTTTCCGCATGGACAGC
>NZ_WSRS01000182.1 GCF_009767945.1 Streptococcus danieliae
GAGGGACAATGACTTGGGCGTTTCTCTAAGGAGCCTTCGATGATTTGAGCCATACGATTGCGTCTATCTTTACGATAAATAAGCCAGTCTTCTTTGAAAGTGATGTTTAGGTCTTGAATTCCGAGTAATTTTTGAGTAACATAGTCCATATGAAGCAATTCCTATTCTGATGTTTTTTTTTCACTTATCAGTTTACTAGGAATTGCTTTTTTTTGGTAAGCGCCCAATAACAGGGTACATCAAAAAACCTCCAAGATTGTAAGCAGCTTGCTTTGAATCTTGGAGGTTTCTTTAACGACAATGCTCTTGTATTTGTTTTGCCCATGGTAAATAAGCCTCTAGAACCTCCTTTTTTTCGAGAGTCTCCTCGTTTGGTAAATGTTCTAGTAGGAAAACTATATATTTTTCACTGTCCACTTGGTGGAGTTTGGCTGTCTCAATTAGAGTCATAATAATCGCACTAGACTCTGCTCCCCCTAAACTCTGGGAGAACAACCAATTCTTGCGTCCCATTACTAAGGATTTGATTGCTCTTTCTGCCAAATTATTGGATAGAACGAGACGTCCATCCTCTAGTACAGTTTTGAATGTGGACTCATAATCCAAACTGTATTTGAGAGCACGGCCTAACTTGGATTCTGGTAAGACATA
>NZ_WSRS01000183.1 GCF_009767945.1 Streptococcus danieliae
TACACTCCTGAAATGAATCCAATCGAGCAGGTGTGGACTGAGATTCGTAAAAGAGGATTCAAAAACAAAGCCTTTAAAACACTTGAGGAAGTGATAGATAAACTACAAGAAGTGATTCAAAATTTGCATTGGTCTGATCTAAAATCTATTGTCCATAGAGAATGGCTTTTTCAGATTTTGAATTTCAATGAGTATAAATTGTCTAAAGTTTATCATATTCCGAATAATTATCAATCCTTTTTTTAAATGATAGTTGTTTCGAAAAGAAAAAGGACCTGGTCACAAGACCAAGTCCAAGCTGTCTAAACGACTCTCCTGGTATGAGAGGGAAGGAAAATCAGCCATCACTGAGCCCCTCATACTCTCTCTATTTACATCCACACGTCCCTAGCTTCGAGTTGCCTAACTTCAATTATGCCTGCCTCTCGCTACCTGTGAGTGTAAGCTAGTTTGAGTATTTGATTTTAAGATGGAATTAGTATCAGCTCTCAGAGACTTCTTACAAACGTCAAGAAGCAGGATGGACAGATTGTAAGCGCCCAATAACAAGGTATCTTCCGATAAAGTAGAAATCTAGCTATACTAGTCTCAGAAAACATGAGTAGAGGAGATTGGTTTAGTGGATGCGAA
>NZ_WSRS01000184.1 GCF_009767945.1 Streptococcus danieliae
TATGTCTTACCAGAATCCAAGTTAGGCCGTGCTCTCAAATACAGTTTGGATTATGAGTCCACATTCAAAACTGTACTAGAGGATGGACGTCTCGTTCTATCCAATAATTTGGCAGAAAGAGCAATCAAATCCTTAGTAATGGGACGCAAGAATTGGTTGTTCTCCCAGAGTTTAGGGGGAGCAGAGTCTAGTGCGATTATTATGACTCTAATTGAGACAGCCAAACTCCACCAAGTGGACAGTGAAAAATATATAGTTTTCCTACTAGAACATTTACCAAACGAGGAGACTCTCGAAAAAAAGGAGGTTCTAGAGGCTTATTTACCATGGGCAAAACAAATACAAGAGCATTGTCGTTAAAGAAACCTCCAAGATTCAAAGCAAGCTGCTTACAATCTTGGAGGTTTTTTGATGTACCCTGTTATTGGGCGCTTACAAAACTTCCAGAATCCCTGATAGATCAAGGTTTCTAGAAGTTTTTGATTTTCACCCATTGGGTGAGACATATGACTGGACAAAAAAAGGGTTCCCCTTTATGATATAAGCATCAACAAAATCACAATCAGAAAGGAAACCCATATGTTTAGTCTAACAAATAACAGTTCTAAAAACAACACTTTTTCTTTCGA
>NZ_WSRS01000185.1 GCF_009767945.1 Streptococcus danieliae
ATGAAAAGGAGGTAAAAGAGCTGAATTCTGAACAAGTTGAATGGCTCATGAAAGGTTTCTCCATTACTCCCATCATAAAAACTACAAACAGTCGTGATTTCTATTGAAATTACGGCTGTTTTTTGGGTATAATCAAAGTATTGATGAAGGGAGAATAGAATCTTGGACGAACTATTGGAAATTATTAAAAAGCAAGCAGCTACCAATCAGAGTCTGACAGAAGAAAATTTCCTCCTTCGTGAACAGGTGGCTTACCTCACTCAAAAGCTATATGGCAAGTCATCTGAAAAAAATACTGTACAATCAGGCCAAATGAGTCTTTTCGAAGAAGAGGAGACACCTAGCCAAGAAGATTCCGACTTACCCAGGTGAAACAGAAACAATTACTTACAAAAGGGCCAAATCCAAAGGACGCAAGCAAGCAATCCTGAATCAATTTCAAGCGGAGGAAGTACACCATCGCTTGGAAGAATGCGTCTGTCCAGATTGTGATGGGGACTTAAAAGAAATTGGTACAGAATTGAAACGCCGAGAGTTGGTTTTTATTCCTGCTCAACTTAAACGGCTTGATCATATCCAACATGCCTATAAATGCCTGACTTGTAGTGAGAAGTCAGATA
>NZ_WSRS01000186.1 GCF_009767945.1 Streptococcus danieliae
GAATCCATTTTTATCCTTAGAACAGATTGAACGATAAGAAAAATCATCAGAAATTGCCATTGTTTTTTGGCAATTTCTGATGATTTTTTAGCTATTTACACAGAGTTGTTTGAGGTATGAATAATTTGGGGTAAAAATTGACATGGGATTGGTTCTCATGGCCAATAATCTCCTCAAATATAGGAAGAGGAGATTCTAAAAGAAAAGGAGAGACTCATTTCAGTAGATGAATCTCTCCTTTTTAGGCTTTATGAGACTTTTGTCCCAGCCTCTTTTTCAAAGTAGGCAGGACAAACGCATGAAGAAAAGCAGATTTTGTAAGTTTTCAGAAACCGATAATTATTCGAAAATCCCCGCTCTTAAGTCTATAATGGATTTAGGAGGTGGTTCTATGAATCTCTTAATTACTTATTTGAAATCTATTGATGATAAAAGGGATAGTTGGAAAATTCGACATACTCTCGTTGACATTGTTCTCCCAAATTATTCATACCTCAAACAACTCCGTGTAAATAGCTAAAAAATCATCAGAAATTGCCAAAAAACAATGGCAATTTCTGATGATTTTTCTTGTCGTTCAATCTGTTCTAAGGATAAAAATGGATTC
>NZ_WSRS01000187.1 GCF_009767945.1 Streptococcus danieliae
GAAAGTTGAAACTAAACCAGTGGTTAAGGAAAACGCTAAAGTAGAGGCATCTGGTCTAGCAGCATCTGGTAACTTCCGCTTTGATGGCCGCTATGGCATCAAAAAAGAAGCACGTGTGGCTAGTCCCGATGTGGCCTACTATGACAAGGGTTCTTCTGTTAACTATGACCGTGTCCTAGAATCCGATGGCTACCGTTGGCTCAGCTATCTCAGCTATAGTGGCAACCGGCATTACATCGCCCTTGAAAAATTAGCTTCGGCTCCTAAAGTTGAAGCCAAACCTGTGGTTAAGGAAAGCGCTAAAGTAGAGGCATCTGGTCTAGCAGCATCTGGTAACTTCCACTTTGATGGCCGCTATGGCATCAAAAAAGAAGCACGTGTGGCTAGTCCCGATGTGGCCTACTATGACAAGGGTTCTTCTGTTAACTATGACCGTGTCCTAGAATCTGATGGCTACCGTTGGCTTAGCTATCTTAGCTATAGCGGCAACCGGCATTACATCGCCCTTGAAAAATTAGCTTCGGCTCCTAAAGTTGAAGCCAAACCTGTGGTCAAGGAAGCAGCGAAAGTTGAAACTAAACCAGTGGTTAAGGAAAGCGC
>NZ_WSRS01000188.1 GCF_009767945.1 Streptococcus danieliae
GTGTTGAGATGGTTTTAACGTCAATCCGAATCCGGCTTCTTTCGAATTTCTATGAGATGCTTTCCCTGTGGTGGGGGACGGCAGCGACCTCTAACGAGTTCCATGCCTTAGTCGGGAACCCAAGTTTCCCGACTCCCCCCGATTCCAAGCCTGGTGGCTTGGAATCTTTTCACCACTGGGTTCCGCATCTCTTCTAATCCTTAGAAGCCTATGTGCGCTAACAGTTCCACTATAAGCATTTGAATCCACTGATAGAAATCCAACCTTCTATCCCTTCCCTCCTTAGAGGAGAGGTTTTTTAGACAGAGTAAACAGTATCAGCCTGCATCCAGTAAATTCTGGCAAAGAGATGCTCATGTTTCCGATAGCCAAAAGCAGAACGTTTCAGAAGCTTGATCTTATTGTTGGTCCCTTCAACGAGGCCATTGTTGTAAGGTACAGACAAAGCCAAGCGTATACTTTCTTCCTTCTTCAAAAGAAAGGCTAATTTATTACGAAAATTTTGAGGTAAAAATTCTGAGCTCCGACTTTCTCGAATCAAATCAAAGAAATAGTCGGCATTTCTATCCTTAAA
>NZ_WSRS01000189.1 GCF_009767945.1 Streptococcus danieliae
TATGTCTTACCAGAATCCAAGTTAGGCCGTGCTCTCAAATACAGTTTGGATTATGAGTCCACATTCAAAACTGTACTGGAGGATGGACGTCTCGTTCTATCCAATAATTTGGCAGAAAGAGCTATCAAATCCTTAGTAATGGGGCGCAAGAATTGGTTGTTCTCCCAGAGTTTAGAGGGAGCAGAGTCTAGTGCGATTATTATGACTCTAATTGAGACAGCCAAACTCCACCAAGTGGACAGTGAAAAATATATAGTTTTCCTACTAGAACATTTACCAAACGAGGAGACTCTCGAAAAAAAGGAGGTTCTAGAGGCTTATTTACCATGGGCAAAACAAATACAAGAGCATTGTCGTTAAAGAAACTTCCAAGATTCAAAGCAAGCTGCTTACAATCTTGGAGGTTTTTTGATATACCCTGTTATTGGGCGCTTACTTAAGTTATAGGTATAGTCATTTGAAACAAGAACAAGACAACAAAGCATCCAGAAAATTGTCATAACTGGGCAATACTTTTCTGAGGTGTTTTTTCATATGAGCCCATGTGTTTTCAATGGGATTATACT
>NZ_WSRS01000018.1 GCF_009767945.1 Streptococcus danieliae
GTGGAACCTGTCTTTGGACAGGTAAAGGCTTGTTTAGGTTACAAACGTTGTAACCTACGAGGAAAACGACAAGTAAAAATTGACATGGGATTGGTTCTCATGGCCAATAATCTCCTCAAATATAGGAAGAGGAGATTCTAAAAGAAAAGGAGAGACTCATTTCAGTAGATGAATCTCTCCTTTTTAGGCTTTATGAGACTTTTGTCCCAGCCTCAAATTTCGCAGTTTTGTAATGATGAAGCCGTCTAGGTCTCTCGTTGATAGCTTCTAGATACTGAGAGAGTTCTTCATCTGTTAGTGGATTGAGAGATTGCCCCTTGGGGATAAATTCTCTGAGGAGTCCATTGAAATGCTCATTTGTCCCTCTTTCGTGCGATGAATAGGGATGAGCAAAATAAACATCAACACCCGTTAGTTCTGATAAGAGACTAAATTCAGAGCCGTTATCAGATGTAATGGAAGTAATAGGATATCTTTCAACCCAGTCCTGCACAATTTTCTTGATAGTTTCTGATTGTTTGTTCGGTAACTTACAGGCCAAGGCAAAGCGAGTCTGACGTTCCACTAACGTCATTACAACGGCCTCTCCTCGGGTCTTTTTACCAAGTATCAAATCAATTTCCCAGTGTCCAAATTCAGAACGGTTGTTGATACTTTCTGGTCGTTCCTCAATGGATTTTCCAAGAACTTTCTTGTTGATTTTGATTCCAGATCGAGTCCGTTTTCTGCTACTTACCATCTTTGGTAAATCAATCGGTTTAATGGGTAAACGGTTATCTAGTATGTAGCGATAAATAGTCTTAGTTGACGGGATGACTTCTGTTGGGTGTTCTTCTTTATACTCATGGACAAAGGAATCTACACTATGACGGCGAACCTTGGCTTTGACAGCTTTTTCAAGCTTCTCAAAGAAAGTTGATGAGCACTTGTCTAGTTTCAGCCAAACACTCTTTTTGCGATTTTCTTCGTAGACAAGCTGAGCTCTATCTGCAAAATAAGCCTTGTAATAAGTCAGTTTTCCATTCTTATCTTGAACTTGAGTCACTGCACCACGCTCGATTTCCCGGCAGATTGTTGAACGGTGACGACCTAATAATCGGGCAATCTCAGCAGGTTTCTTGCCTAGTTTGAGATAAGCACTAATTTCACCACGTTCGGAAGCTGATAAGTGAGAATAAAGATACTTTTTGGTAGAATGAGTTTGAGACATGTTCATCTTCTTTCTATACTGTTTTGGCGAACTCTAGTATAGCAGACGAACATGTCTTTTTTGTTGCACTTCATTTTACAACACGGCTTTAAAAATATTTTGATATTTTTTTCACAAAAACACTAGACGGGGCACTTGATTTATGATACACTTATTGTGTGAAATAAATCACTAATTATTTTAAGTGAATTTTTTAGGAGGTTCATCCATGGAAAAGATGTCAGTACAAAATCGTGTTCAAAGATTTTCTTTTAGGAAATGTTCTTTTGGTCTTGCGTCTGTCCTACTAGGATTTTGGTTAGTTTCAGGAACTAGTAGTGTTTACGGAGATGAGATGAAGGCCAGTGATTCAACAACTGTTGGAGTTGTGACTACTGAGACATTAGTTGAACCTCCGATGACCAGTGAAATTATTTTAGATCAATCTGCTAGTATCGTTGTAGAAAATGTTGAAGTTCCGAGTGTAAGTACTGAACTGGTAGAGGTTAAAGAAGTACCTGTCGAGACAGTAAATGTATCGAAAGTTGATTCCATTGATCTAGCTACTTCTGTAGAGGTGGAATTGAAATCAGTAGCTGTCAATACAGTTCAGGAAATGAAAGATGGGAATATTGCTCCTTCTCCTGAAGCAGATTCGGTTGAGAAACTAGCACCTGTAAAAGCTACTGAGGATATTAAAGTTTCTGAGCCATCTGAAGCTGTTGCGAAAGTGAAGAATGTTCTAGAAGATAAGAGCGAATCCTCTATCTTGGATAGCATTCCAAAAGTGGGAGATGATGAAGCCCCTCAGGTTAAGTTGGTTGGAGACGATGAAAAACCTTTGGATAAAGCCCGAATAAGAAGAAGTCGGTTTAGAGTTGCTGGTGTTGAGAGAGGAACTTATATAGGGGATAATTATCCTTGGAAGCATGGTAATACCTACACTGATCTTGATCGTTGGGGATATCCTGTACGGCAATGTACTTCGTTTGTTGCTTTTAGATTGGCAGAAACAAATGGATTTTCCAATGTTGGTTATTTAGGTAATGGAGCAGATTGGGGAATCAATGCAGCTTCGCGTGGAGGGTATGTTGATAAAGTTCCCGCAGTAGGTTCTGTAGCATGGTTTGGTAGAGGGGTTTTTGAAGCTTCTGATATATATGGACATGTTGCTTGGGTAGCTGCTGTTGAGGGAAATAATGTTATTATTGAAGAATATAACTTTAACTGGAGCCAAAATTATCATAGAAGAAGTATCCCTATCTCATCTGTAAGTGGTTTTATCCATTTTAAAGATTTAGGTGGTCGAGTTGCTACTCCAACTGTTCAGAAGAATGCAGGGGAGCTAGCTCCTAGTGGAACTTATCATTTTACAACAAAATCATTTATTAAGAGTGAGCCACGAGTTACAGCGACTGATGTAGCTTACTATGATGTGGGTATGTCCGTGAATTATGATCGTACTTTAGAAGCGGATGGACATCATTGGATTAGTTATATCTCTTCTAAAGGAGGTCGTTACTACATTTCTGTCGGTAAAGCATCTTCGAAAACAGCAACAGTTGTAACACCTGTTTCAAATAATTCAGTAGTTACTGTCAGCAGTTCTCTTCCTGCAAGTGGCACCTATCAGGTTAAAGAAAAATCTTTTATTAAAGCTGAACCTAAACTATCAGCTGCGGATTTGGCTTACTATGATGCGGGATCATCCGTGAACTACGACAAAGTTTTGGAGGCAGATGGCTACCGCTGGATCAGTTATTTATCTTTCCAAGGTAACCGTCGTTATATAGCCATTCAGGCATTAGAGGCATCTAATCCGTCAGCTGCTAATCAATCTAATGTTGTAGCTTCCTCAAAAGTATCCTTACCTGCAAGTGGTAGCTATACATTTACTCAAAAATCCTTTATTAAAAATGAGCCACGCCTGTCAGCTGAAAATATTGCTTATTATGATATTGGGATGTCAGTAAATTATGATAAAATAGTATCAGGTGATGGACGAGACTGGTTGAGTTACATCTCAGGTTCAGGAGTTCGTCGATATATTGCACTTCCTTAAGATTAGGAGACAACATCATGAAAAAATATGGTCTTTGCTTATTGGCTGTCCTTGCTTTGACAGCTTGTACCCCAGCTAAAGAAGCTGATGTTAAACCCGCTGTAAGTTCTTCAAGCAGCCAGAAGCTTGTGAAATCGAGCCAAAGCAGTTCCTCTGTCCAAAAGAAACAAGAGCAGAAAATGCGTCCGTCTTCTTCTGTTAAGCCTGCGGTTGCCGGAGAAGGAGTGGAGAATCAATCTGCTGCCTCTAAAGTGGAAGCTGGTGTAGGAGCTAGTGCCGGCGCTATGTCTCAGGGGACAGGTGTCGGAGCATCTCAAGAAACAGGTGTTTCAGCAGATGTGTCTACAGGTGGAGAAGCAACAGGTTCTACTGTAGGGGTTCCGGCTCAGACCACTGGGATTCATGGGGAGTCCTTGGTTGCAGGTGATTTTTCAAGTATTGCTGGAATCTGGCAGGATGAATTTGGCAATCAGCTCTATGTTCAAGCAGATGGCACTGTTGGAGTGGTGATGGCTGAATCAGAGGCTATTCCGGAGCTTGAGCGTGTAAATCTGACTCGGGAACTGTTCTTGTATCCGGAGGTGGGAAGCTGGGATGGCACAGCGTATTTTGGTAGATTTGCAAATGATGCTCATACTAGTGGGTTACCTTATGTTTCTATAAATGCCGAAAATGGGACTTTTGACTTGATTGCGGCACAGTCCACAAATACGTATACTGGAATCTTTACTCGGGTTGAGTAAATTCATTGAAGATTAAAACAGGCTTTGGGCTGAGGAGAGTGGTCCTGAACTGACCCCCAAAAGTTGGACAAATAGTTATTGAAAGGATTGAATCCTGTATTGCACAGGACTCAGTCCTTTTAATTTTACCTTAATTCTTTTGTTGTTGTAGTAATCAATGTAATCACTAATAGCCTGTATCAATTCATCAATACTCTTGAAACTAGACTCATAGCCATAAAACATCTCTGTTTTCAGCACTCCGAAAAAGGATTCCATCATTCCATTATCTGTACTATTCCCCTTACGAGACATAGAAGGACGCACTCCTTTCGATTCGAGAAATGAATGATAGCTATTGTGCTGATACTGCCAACCTTGATCACTATGAAGGATACAGCCACCATAATTACCGTCTGGAAAAGCAGCTTCAAGCATATCTTTTACTTGTTTTAGATTTGGTGAAGTGGAAAGTGTGTGGGAGATGATTTCACTGTTATAACCATCAAGAATTGGCGATAAATACAACTTCTGTTCACTACTAGGAATGGCAAATTCAGTCACATCTGTGTAACATTTTTCATATGGTCTATCCGCTTCAAATTGACGTTGAATGAGATTATCAGCCTTCTTACCAATCTCTCCTTTATAGGAACTATATTTCTTCCGATTCCGACGAATGCGTGCTTCTAATCTTAGCTCTTTCATGATTCGTTGAACCTTCTTATGGTTTACAAGATAACCTTGATTTCGCAATTCCATCGTAATCCGACGATAGCCATAGTTACCCTTGTGTTCATTGAAAATTTCTTTGATAAGTTCTCGTAATTCACTATCCTTATCTGGAAGTTCTAGCTTCTTTAAATGATAGTAGTAGGTTGAACGGGCCAGTTTGGCTACTAAAAGAAGATATTTTAATTGGAAATTTTCTTCTAAGAGTTCCTTTATTACTTCTGTTTTCGTTCTCGCTTGGCTTCGGCTTTCAAACGAAGCTCCCTCAACTTTTTTAGGTAAGCATTCTCCGTTCTAAGGTATTCAACCTCGTCTTTCAAGCGTTCCAGCTCAGTTTGATGATCAGGTTTAGACGCCTTTGTTTTTGCCATTTTTACGGATTTCCTTCTTGTTTTCTCAACAATAGTATACCCGTTTTTCTTGAAATCAGCTATCCAATTAGGAAGAGTTCCTCGATTGGGCAAAGCATATTCGAGTGAAACTGATAACGCAGATTCACCTGCAAGTGGGACTCGATCAATCATTTCTTTTTTCAATTCAGGTGGGTAATATCGATTCTTTCCCTTTTTAACCGTTTCAACTCCGTGTTTATCCATTAAGGAAACCATATATTTAAGGTTAGATTGATTAACATCAAACTTCTTAGACAGATGTGGCCATGAATACCCTTCTTTTCTTAAGTGATAAATTTCAAGTTTATCTTCAAATGATAATTTCATAAAAATACACCCCAATCGTTAGATTTTGTGTCTAACATTTGGGGTGCATATCATCCAGGCCGGTTTTTTATTGATACTCATTTAATTTCAAATTTTGACGTTGTCAAGCCTCCTTGATGAACCTAAGTTCTACCTTCGTTGGCTTTCCTAGTCAATTCCTTGAAATTATTCGAGTATTAAAATTTTGATTTTAATTAGGTATGAACTGGAAAAATCTGCTTTTGGGGCTTACTTTGGAAAGCTTTTCAGGGGTGTCTGTGATATAATGGAAAAAATTAAGAAAAGAGGAACCATGATGTCTAAAGTTCAAGTCATTGCGCATCCGTTGATTCAACACAAATTGTCCATTCTTCGTCGGACGGATACTTCTACCAAAGCCTTCCGGGAATTGGTAGATGAGATTGCGATGTTGATGGGATATGAGGTTCTTCGAGACCTTCCCTTAGAGGATGTTGAAATTGAGACGCCGATTACAAAAACGGTTCAGAAGCAGTTGGCAGGTAAAAAATTGGCCATTGTTCCAATCCTTAGGGCTGGTATCGGCATGGTTGATGGGTTGTTGAGTTTGGTTCCAGCGGCCAAGGTAGGTCATATTGGAATGTACCGGGATGAAGAGACGTTGCAACCGGTGGAATACTTGGTGAAATTGCCAGAAGATATTGATCAACGTCGAATTTTTGTGGTTGATCCAATGTTGGCAACCGGTGGTTCAGCAATCTTGGCGATTGATTCCTTGAAAAAACGTGGGGCTAGCAATATTACCTTTGTGTGTTTGGTTGCGGCTCCTGAAGGGGTGGCTGCCTTGGAAGAGGCCCATCCAGAGGTTCCAATTTTGACAGCTGCCTTGGATGAACGCTTGAATGAGCAGGGTTATATTGTTCCTGGACTTGGCGATGCAGGGGATCGACTTTTTGGAACCAAATAAGGGGTTGAAAGTTGACCTTTACTGACCATTTGGGTATAATGAAGTCATTCTAGTAAAGAAGGAGAATACAGAATGATTCCTGTAGTTATTGAACAAACGAGTCGTGGTGAACGTTCCTATGACATTTATTCACGACTATTAAAAGATCGAATTATTATGCTGACGGGACCTGTTGAAGACAGCATGGCTAACTCCGTTATTGCCCAATTGTTGTTCTTGGATGCGCAAGATTCAACCAAGGATATTTACCTCTATGTAAATACCCCAGGTGGATCTGTGTCAGCAGGTTTGGCGATTGTGGATACCATGAACTTTATCAAGGCTGATGTTCAAACAATTGTGATGGGGATGGCAGCTAGCATGGGAACCATCATTGCTTCCAGCGGTGCCAAGGGTAAACGTTTCATGTTGCCCCACGCGGAATACATGATTCACCAGCCAATGGGTGGTACTGGTGGTGGTACTCAACAAACGGATATGGCGATTGCCGCTGAGCATTTGCTAAAAACGCGTCATACCTTGGAAAAAATCTTGGCAGACAATTCTGGTAAACCCGTGGAGCAAATCCACAAGGATGCGGAACGCGATTACTGGATGAGTGCTGAGGAAACCTTGGCTTACGGTTTCATTGATGAAATTATGGCCAACAACCAATTACCACAAGCTTAATCGATCACAGAGAAGGAGGTTGGATTGCCAACCTCTTTTCCTTTGGGGAGACTAGTTTTTGCCTATTTCTTATGATAAAATGGTTCTAAAAGGAGAGGCTATGGAAGCAAAGGTTCAACATCGGTCATTGTATGTTTATCTATATTATAATCGGGATCGGCGCAAGTTGAGTTCCTATGGGGATATTGCTTATCACTCCCGGCGCTTACGCTATGTTCAATTGTTTGTAAAAGCAGACCAGCTATCGTCGATTATCGCCCAATTGCAAGGGCAGTCTTTTGTACGGGATATTCAAACCAGTTTGTTAACAGAATTGCCCCTCACCTATCAAGGTATCGATTTAGGAACCCTAGAAAGCGGAGACTGATATTCCGCTTTTTAATTTGTGAAAGGAAAAATGAAAGTTTTCATGAGAAAATAAGTAAAAAATCGGGAACATGTATTGACAATTTTCTGACAATTCTATATATTAGACTCTATAAAAAAAGAGGAGTAGTTTTATGAAAGGTAAAACGTTAGTGGCCACAGTCCTGCTGGCCTCTATGACATTGTTAGCAGCTTGTAGCCAAGTGCCAGTTGCGGACGGTTCCAAAGCTAAGGGAACAGAGATTGGGGAGACTATTAAGGTCGGCTTTAACTTTGAAAATACTGGTTCTGTAGCCGCTTATGGATCTGTGGAGCAAAAAGGAGCCTTGCTAGCTGTTGAGGAAATTAACCAGGCAGGTGGTGTTGATGGCAAGCAAATTGAAGTCATTTCTAAAGATAATAAATCGGAAACTCAAGAAGCAGCTTCCGTATCAACCAATTTGGCCATTCAACAGGAAGTCAATGCCATTGTCGGCCCTGCAACCTCTGGTGCGACTGCAGCAGCGATTCCGAAAGCTACTATTGCGGGTGTACCGGTGATTTCACCAAGTGCGACACAAGACGGTTTGACGGCTGGCCAGGACTTCCTATTTGTGGGAACCTTTCAAGATAGCTACCAAGGGCGAATCATTGCCAAGTATGTTGCGGATAATTTGAAGGCTAAAAAAGTAGCCTTGTTTACCGATAACTCGAGTGACTATGCCAAAGGGATTGCTAAGTCCTTCAAGGAAGCCTATAAAGGTGACATTGTGATTGAAGAGACCTTTATCGCTGGGGATACCGACTTCCAAGCAGCCTTGACAAAAATGAAAGGAAAGGACTTTGATGCCATGGTTCTGCCAGGTTACTATACCGAAGCTGGTAAGATTGTCAACCAAATGCGGGGGATGGGCTTGAATCAACCGATTGTTGGTGGAGATGGTTTGAACTCAGAGGAGTTTGTCCAACAGGCGACAGTTGAAAAAGCCAATGATATCTACTTTGTATCTGGTTTTTCTTCCACTGTAAAAACCAGCGAAGAAGCGGAAGCCTTCAAAAAAGCTTACCGTGACCGCTTTAAAGAAGAACCAAGTACCTTCTCAGCCTTGGCTTATGACTCGATGAAAATGATGGCCAAAGCGATGGAGGGAGCTGATAATTCCATCCAGATTCGGGATAACCTGACTAAGATTAAGAACTATAACGGGGTAACCGGTAAAACTAGCTTTGATGCCGATCACAATACCAGCAAATCAGCCTTTATGATGACCATGCAAAAAGGTAAGGTTGAAGAAGCGGTTTCGGTACAACCAGACTAAGTCGTTTAGGAGATTATTTAGAATGATACTACAGCAATTATTGAATGGGCTGATCTTGGGAAGTATTTATGCTCTTCTTGCCTTGGGCTATACCATGGTATATGGAATTATTCGCTTGATCAACTTTGCCCACGGGGATGTTTATATGATGGGAGCCTTTCTAGGTTATTTCCTCATTAATACCCTCCACTTAAATTTCTTTGTGGCCCTCTTGTTGGCCATGGTTGGAACCGCAGCCCTTGGGGTCTTGATTGAGTTCTTGGCTTACCGGCCGCTGCGCCAGTCAACGCGGATTGCAGCCTTGATTACCGCAATCGGGGTTTCCTTCCTCTTGGAATATGGAATGGTCTTCTTCTTTGGTGCTAATCCACGGCCTTTCCCACAAGTGATTGAAACAGTCCGCTATGAGCTTGGTCCAGTTTCAATGACCAATATTCAATTGTTGATTTTGGGAGTTTCCATCCTCTTGATGGTTGTGTTGCAGTTGATTGTTAAGAAAACCAAGATGGGGAAAGCTATGCGGGCTGTGTCTGTTGACAGTGACGCTGCACAATTGATGGGAATTAATGTCAATCGGACCATTAGTTTTACCTTTGCCCTTGGATCAGCCTTGGCAGGGGCAGCGGGTGTTCTCATCGCCCTTTACTACAACTCCTTGGATCCTTTGATGGGGATGACGCCTGGTTTGAAATCCTTCGTTGCGGCCGTATTGGGCGGAATCGGAATTATTCCAGGGGCAGCCTTGGGTGGTTTTGTGATCGGGGTCCTCGAAACGGCAGCAACAGCGCTTGGATTCTCTGATTTCCGAGACGCGATTGTATATGGAGTATTGATTTTGATTCTCCTAGTACGTCCAAGTGGTATTCTTGGTAAAAATGTGAAGGAGAAGGTCTAGTCATGCAAAAAAATCTAAAGGAAAATATGATTTGGGCAGGGCTGCTAGTTGCCGGCTATGCCTTGATTACGCTTTTGGTTGAGATGAATGTGCTCAATCTCTACTATCAAATGATCTTCCAACAAATTGGAATTAATATTATCTTGGCTGTAGGTCTTAACCTCATTGTTGGTTTCTCCGGTCAATTCTCATTGGGGCATGCTGGATTTATGGCGATTGGTGCTTATGCGACGGCCATTATTGGGAAGCAGTTGCCAACCTATGGTGGTTTTATCGTGTCCGTCCTAGCAGGGATGGCCGTTGCGGGTCTTGTAGCCCTCTTGGTTGGTCTGCCAACGCTCCGTTTGAAGGGGGACTACTTGGCGATTGCAACCCTGGGGGTAGCTGAGATTATTCGGATTATCATTGTCAATGGTGGCGAGGTGACCAACGGGGCTGCCGGTCTCTTGGGGATTCCTGCCTTTACAACCTGGCAAATGGTCTACCTGCTAGCAGCTTTGACAACGATTGTGACCTTGAACTACTTGCGGAGTCCGATTGGTCGGCAGACCTTGGCGGTTCGTGAGGATGAAATCGCGGCTGAATCAGTTGGAATTAACACGACTAAAATTAAGGTGATGGCCTTTGTCTTTGGTGCGATCACGGCAAGTATTGCGGGTTCTCTCCATGCTGGTTTTGTTGGTTCGGTCGTTCCAAAAGACTTTGCCTTCACCAACTCTATCAACATCTTGATCATCGTTGTATTTGGTGGCCTCGGTTCGATGACGGGAACCATTGTGGCGGCGGTTGTACTGGGAATCCTCAATATGCTCTTGCAAGACGTAGCCAGCATCCGGATGATTGTTTACTCATTGGCCCTCATCCTAGTGATGATTTTCCGTCCAGGTGGTCTCTTGGGAACCTGGGAATTGAGTTTGAAGAATCTTTTGTCAAAATCAAAAAAGGAGGTTAAGTCCTAATGGCACTTTTAGAAGTTAAACACTTAACAAAACATTTCGGCGGTTTAACGGCTGTTGGGGATGTAACCTTGGAATTGGACAAGGGGGAATTGGTGGGCTTGATTGGTCCCAATGGAGCGGGGAAATCAACCCTCTTCAATTTGTTGACCGGTGTCTACGAGCCAAGTGAAGGAACCATTACCTTGGATGGTAATGAGCTCAATGGTAAGGAACCCTACACCATTGCGGGTCTAGGTCTGGGGCGGACCTTCCAGAATATCCGTTTGTTCAAGGATTTAACCGTCCTGGATAATGTTCTCATCGCTTTTGGGAATCACCAAAACCCACATATCTGGGCTAGTCTCTTCCGCCTTCCCCTTTATTATAAAAAGGAAGAGGAATATAAGCAGAAGGCGCTAGATCTGTTGAAAATCTTCTCTTTGGAAGAATATGCGGATACCTTGGCGAAAAACTTGGCTTATGGGCAACAGCGTCTCTTGGAAATTGTGCGGGCCTTGGCGACGCAACCTAAGATTCTGTTCTTGGATGAACCGGCGGCAGGGATGAACCCTCAGGAAACAGCTGAATTGACAGCTTTAATCCGGAAAATTAAGGAAGAATTTAACATCACGGTGATGTTGATTGAACATGATATGAGTTTGGTCATGGAAGTCACGGAGCGGATTTATGTGCTGGAATATGGACGGTTGATCGCCCATGGAACCCCTGAGGAGATCCGCACCAACAAGCGTGTTATCGAAGCTTACTTGGGAGGAGAAGCCTAATGTCAATGTTACAAGTTGAAAATCTATCCATTCACTATGGGATGATTGAAGCCGTCCATGATGTCAGCTTTGAGGTCGCTGAAGGGGAAGTTGTTTCCCTGATTGGGGCCAATGGAGCTGGAAAAACCAGTATCTTGCGGACCATTTCCGGCTTGGTTCGCCCAAGTCAAGGACGCATTCTGTTTCAAGGTCAGGAAATTCACAAACAGCCTGCGCAAACCATTGTTGCTTCAGGTCTATCACAAGTTCCAGAAGGACGTCATGTTTTCCCAGGACTAACCGTTATGGAAAATCTGGAAATGGGTGCCTTTCTGAAAAAAGACCGAGAAGAAAATGCTCGGAATTTGAAGAAAATTTTTGAGCGCTTCCCACGTTTGGAAGAGCGTAAAGGTCAAGATGCAGCAACACTTTCGGGTGGAGAGCAGCAGATGTTGGCTATGGGCCGAGCCCTGATGTCAACACCGAAACTCTTGCTTTTGGATGAGCCATCAATGGGATTAGCGCCTATCTTTATCAATGAGATTTTTGAAATCATTAAGGATATCCAAGCTCAAGGGACAACCGTTTTATTGATTGAGCAAAATGCCAATAAGGCCCTAGCCATTTCCAATCGCGGTTATGTGTTAGAAAATGGTAAAATTGTATTAGCAGGTACCGGTCAAGAACTTCTAACATCGGAAGAAGTTCGCAAGGCCTACCTTGGCGGTTAGCAAGCAGACGGAAAGGACTGGAATATGGCTGTTAAAGATTTTATGACAAAGCGAGTGGTCTTTATTGACCCAGATACTTCCATTGCACATGCAGCAGATTTGATGCGGGAACAAAACCTTCATCGTCTGCCAGTTATGGATCATGGGAAACTGGTTGGTTTGGTAACCGAAGGTACGATTGCAGAGGCAACCCCTTCTAAAGCCACAACTCTATCCATCTATGAGATGAACTACCTCCTCAACAAAACCAAGGTGAAGGGTGTCATGGTCCGAGATGTCTTTACCCTTGACGAAGATGCCAGCTTGGAAGATGCAGTCTACTTGATGTTTAAACATAAGGTTGGTATCCTTCCTGTTATGAAAGGGGATGAGCTTCGTGGTGTGATTACAGATCGTGATGTCTTCAAAGCCTTTTTGGAAGTTGCCGGTTATGGAGCACCCGGTACTCGGGTTCGTGTTCGGACTACCAATCAGGTTGGAGTCTTGGAACGTGCCGTCCATGCAGTTGTTGAACGTGATCTCAACATTGATAATGTTGTCAACATTCCAAATGCAGATAGTTCTGTAACCATTGAATTGCAATTGGAGGGTCACACAGACCACGAGCAACTTCGTGAAGAACTCGAAAAACAAGGCTTCCAAGTGGACTATGTTCACGAAACTCAAGCTAAAGCCTTTTAAACTGCAAGGGAACTCCCTCTCAGATTCTTGAATGAACCATTCGGGAATCGGGGGAGTTTTTTGCACCTTCGAAGGAGTCTAACACTCTTTGAACATCAAAAGAATTCATTGTCAGCTCGCTTTGCCCTACCTTTTGGGGAGTGGGATAGAATTTTAAGCTCATATTAAAAAAACCATTGGATCTTACTTTGCTTTTCAATCCCAGCCTTATCAGCCCATCATAACCTCTCCCAGAGCTTTTGAGCTATCGGCAGCTTGTTTCTGAGATGCCGATTGTTTTTTTGAGCTTAGGTACCTTCCGTACCTATGGAACGATTTAGCTAGTGTCAAATTTCATGAAAACAGGTATAATAGTAGCTAAGAAAAGAGGGAACTATGAAACAGGGATTTTTACTGTCCATTGAAGGACCAGATGGATCTGGGAAGTCAACCCTAATCCAAGAATTGGCCAGTCACTTTTCAGATACAGGCCGGGAAGTAGTGGTTACCAGGGAACCTGGGGGCGCTCGGATTGCCGAGCAAATTCGGGAAATTTTGCTCAATCCAGACCATGCAGAGATGGAAGCCAAAACCGAGCTCTTGCTGTATATGGCCAGTCGTCGTCAACACCTAGTTGAAAAAGTCTTACCAGCCTTGGAGCGAGGGGCTTTGGTTTTAATGGATCGGTTTATCGATTCCTCGGTGGCCTATCAAGGCTATGGTCGCGGTTTGGACTTGGAAGCAATTCACTGGCTCAACCAATTTGCGACAGATGGCAAGAATCCTGACTTGACCTTACTACTGGATTTACCAGCCGAACAGGGCTTGGCCCGGATTCAGGCTAATCGTTCAGGGGATGTGGATCGACTAGATCAGGAAGATTTGAGCTGGCATCAGCGTGTCCGTCAAGGTTATTTGCAGCTGTTGGACGAGAATCCAGATCGTTTGGTAAAAGTAGATGCTAGTTTGGATCTTCCCGAGGTTCTCGATCAAGCCCTCCAGCGCATCGTAGAAAGATTGTCCCTATGAGCTCCTTAGCAGAGAAGTTGGAACAGACCCAGGCTAGTCTTCTGCATCGTTTTCAGAAAATTATCCAGGCTGACCGTCTGAGCCATGCTTATTTATTTGCTGGTGGTCCAGAAATCTTGGATATGGCCCTCTACCTCAGCCAAGCCATTTATTGTGAGGATCAGCAAGAGGGCCTGCCCTGTGGGAAGTGCCGATCTTGCAAACTGGTTGAATCCCAAGAATTTTCAGATCTTCATGTGGTCAGCCCCGTGAATCGGATCATCCGCACGGAACAAGTCAAGGGTCTCTTAGGCCAGGTTTCGCAATCGGGTTTGGAAAGCTCCCACCAGGTTTTTATTGTCCGTGATGCCGAAATCATGCACAGCAATGGGGCTAATGCCCTACTGAAGTCGATGGAGGAGCCGACTGGGCAACAACATTTCTTTTTCCTCAGTAAGAACCCCGATCGGATCCTGCCGACCATTCGCAGTCGGAGCCAGTTTGTCTATTTTCCAGACCGGATTCAGGATTTAACCGCGGCCTTTGAGGCTCAAGGACTGCTGAAAACCCAAGCCCAGTTTTTGAGTAGCTTGTTGCAAGGGAACACCCAGCTTCTGGAAAACCTGAGTCAAAACTGGATTTTGGAGATGAATGCCCAGCTTGATAGTTGGTTGCAGCAGTTTCTCAAAAAAGAATCCAAGTCTTTCCTGGTCCTATCGGCCTTGGTTGCCCAAGCAGATGACCGGGATAAACAGGCTCTGTTTTTAGATATGTTGGAACTCCAGCTGGGGCAGCAAGCAGCCACTCCCATGCGTTGGAAACTCTTGAAAGATTTGATGGCGGCCAGGCTTGCCTGGCAGGCCAATGTTCCCTTGTTAGCTAGTTTGGAACGTTTTTGTTTAGAGAATTTGTAATTTGAAGAGAAGGAGGAGCCCCTTGGAAAAGAAAGATATTTTAGTGACCCTTGATAATTTTAGCAATCATCTCATTCGTACTCTCAATGAGCTGGAATCCATGAAAGTAGCTGTGCGCGAATCAATTGAAGAAAACACCCTCCTCCGTCTTGAAAATGAGAAGTTACGGGAACGCTTGAGTCAGGTTGAGACGGGTGAGCCTGAGAAACCCTTTAAACAAAGGGAAGGCTTGCACCGGATTTATTTGGATGGTTTTCATGTGTGCACTTATTTTTATGGCCAGCAACGAGAAGGCGAGTGTGCCTTCTGTGATGAATTGTTATTTAGAGGTTAATCGTGCAGATTCAAAAAAGTTTTAAAGAAGTCTCGGAGTATGGGACGCTGTATTTAGTGCCGACGCCGATCGGCAATATGGAGGACATCTCCTTTCGGGTTTTGAAGCTCTTGGAGTCTGTGTCCCTGATCGCAGCTGAAGACACACGGGTGACCGGTGCCCTGCTCAAGCATTTTGAAATCAAGAATCGCCTGATTTCCTTCCACGAACACAATGCCCAAGCGCGTATTCCCGAACTTCTTGAAGTCCTAGCCCAAGGTCAAGATCTAGCCCAGGTGTCTGATGCGGGCCTGCCCAGTATTTCGGATCCCGGCCATGATTTGGTTAAGGCCGCCCTGGAACAAGGCTACAAGGTAGTTCCAATCCCTGGTCCGTCAGCTGGTATCACAGCCTTGATTGCCAGTGGTCTGGTGCCCCAGCCCCATATTTTTTACGGTTTTTTGCCGCGCAAGGCTGGCCAGCAACAGGCCTTCTTGGAGTCCAAGCGCCACTATCCCGAAACGCAGATTTTTTACGAATCTCCCTATCGCCTAGCAGCTACTTTGGAAAAAATCCTTGCTGTCTACGGCAATCGGCAGCTCGTCCTGGTCCGTGAATTAACCAAGATCTACGAGGAGTTTCGTCGGGGAAGTATCCAAGAGGTGTTCGATTCGCTGCTTACAGACCCCATCAAAGGTGAATGCCTGCTCATCGTGGAGGGCTATCAAGAGGAAGCCCAGCCAGCTCAGAGCCTGGAGGCTGTCCTTGAACTCCTCAAGGAACGGGTGAGTCAAGGTCAACGTCTAAAAACCGCCAGTCAGGAATTGGCCAAGGAAACGGGTTTAAAGGCCAAGGAACTTTACCAGGCCTACCATCAAGAAGAAAAGGATGAATAGAAGTATGTTTGATTATTACGGACACCCGCGTTGCACAACCAGCAAGGCAGCTGAAAAAGAATTAAAAGCACTGGGGATTGAAACGCAGTTTATTGACCTGACCCAGGCAGCCCCAAGTTCAGAACAGTTGGAAAGCTGGATGGCTCAAGGAACTTGGCCCATTAAAGCCTTTTTCAACACTAGTGGTAACAAATACCGGGAATTAGGCCTAAAAGATCAAGTTCCCAACTTGACTGCTGCAGAAGCTGCTCAACTCCTGGCAACAGATGGCATGCTGATTAAGCGTCCCTTGTTGGTAAAAGATGGCCAGCTCCTGCAGATTGGTTATCGAACTCCCTATGCAGATTTAGAGCTTTAGGACTGGACTATGACAGACTATCTTTCCGTCGGGACCCTGACCAAGTATCTTAAGCGAAAATTTGATAAGGATCCCTATCTGGAGCGTGTCTTTTTGACCGGGCAGGTCTCCAATTTTCGGGCCCGTCCTAATCACCAGTATTTTTCCTTAAAGGATGAAGAGGCCGTTATTCAGGCAACCATGTGGGCAGGTGTCTACAAAAAGTTGCCCTTTAGGCTTGAGGAAGGGCAACAAATTAATATCGTAGGTCGGATCCAGCTTTACGCGCCCAACGGATCCTATTCGATTGTGATTGAAAAGGCAGAGCCAGCTGGCGTAGGTGAATTGGCTCTTCGCTTTGAACAATTAAAAAAAGAATTGACCCAGGCGGGCTTTTTTAAGGCTGAGCATAAGCAGCCCTTACCCCGCTTTAATCGTAAAATTGGCGTGGTGACCAGTCCTAGTGGTGCCGTTATTCAGGACATTATTACAACGGTCAATCGGCGCTTTCCAGGACTGAGTATCCGGCTTTATCCGGCCAAGGTCCAGGGAGAGGGGGCGGCCGCTGAAATTGCCCAGCAAATTCAGCGGGCCAATCAGGCTGAAGATCTGGATGTGTTGATCGTTGGTCGGGGTGGAGGTTCCATGGAGGACCTCTGGGCCTTCAACGAAGAGGTAGTGGTGCGGGCCATTTTTGAATCGCGCCTGCCTGTGATTTCTAGTG
Source organism: Streptococcus danieliae (assembly GCF_009767945.1). Classification (GTDB taxonomy): domain Bacteria; phylum Bacillota; class Bacilli; order Lactobacillales; family Streptococcaceae; genus Streptococcus; species Streptococcus danieliae. The sequence continues at coordinate 16,863 of NZ_WSRS01000018.1, forward strand.
TGGGGCACGAGACCGATGTGACCTTGGCTGATTTTGTAGCCGACCAGCGAGCTGCGACGCCGACAGCAGCGGCGGAGTTGGCAACCCCCTATACCAAGGCCGATTATTTCCTAGCCCTTGAGCGCAGCCAGCTCCAGCTTAAGCAAGCCTTGGACCGCCTGCTCAAGGTCCAAAGGGAGCGTGTGGAAGTTCTCAACCAATCGATTATTTTCCGCCAGCCAGAGCGTCTCTATGATTCTTACTTGCAAAAGTTGGACCAACTAGATCTCCAACTCAAGCAAACGGTGGAAAAAATGCTCCAAAACCAGCAGCACCGGAGTCAGCTTTTGCACCAAGCCTTGATCCGCCAGAGCCCAAGCCCAAGAGTGGACAAGGCCCAAGACCAGCTAGCACACTTGGAAGTTGATCTGCAGCGGGCTATGACTGATCGTTTAAAGCAAGCCCAGCAGCGGTTCCAGGTTGCCAGCGATGCCTTGTCACAATTGGAATTAAGCCAAATTCTCCAACGAGGCTATGCCTTGGTGAAAACAGGCGACAAAATTGTATCCAGTAGCAGCCAGGTTGAGCCTGGTGATCACTTGACCATCCAACTTCAGGATGGCCACTTAGAAGTAGAGGTAAACCATGTCCAAAACACAGACATTTGAAGAAAAAATGCAGGAATTGGAGCTTCTGGTTCGACGCCTAGAACAAGGCGAAGTTCCTTTGGAAGAGGCCTTGAAGCAATTTCAACAGGGGATGAAATTAAGCCAGGAACTGCAAAAAACCTTACAAGAAGCTGAAAAAACCATGGTCACCATCATGGGTGGCGATGGTCAAGAAACGGAAATGAACGCATGAATCAACAGCTAGCAGTTTTGGAAACTGTCCTCAAGAATTTTTATCAAAGCCCAAGCCCAGAGCCACAATTGGTTGCAGGCATTCTTTACTCCATCCAAGCAGGAGGCAAGCGGATCCGTCCCTTGCTCCTCTTAGATTTATTGGAGGGCTTTGGTCTCAAGATTAGTCAGGAGCATGTGAAGGTCGCAGCTGCTCTCGAGATGATTCATACGGGGAGCCTGATTCATGATGATCTTCCAGCCATGGATGATGATGATTACCGCCGGGGTCAACTAACCAATCACAAGCAGTTTGGCGAGGCAGCAGCAATTTTAGCGGGCGATAGTCTCTTTTTGGATGCCTTTGCCTTGTTAGCTCAAGCCGATTTACCAGCGACTCAGCTCGTGGAGTTGACCCAGGCCTTGTCTTTGGCTTCGGGAACCTATGGCATGGTTGGCGGCCAAAGTTTGGATATGCGTTCAGAAGGAAAGACTCTAACGATTGAGGAGTTGCAACGGATTCATGAAAACAAGACTGGCCGCCTTCTGCATTTTCCATTTTTGGCAGCTGGAGTACTGCTAGAGCTCGATGTTGAGAGTCGGGAGCTCTTGGATTCCCTCGGGAAAAACCTAGGCCTAGCCTTTCAGGTGCGGGATGATATCCTTGATGTCACAGCTAGCTTCCAGGAATTGGGGAAAACCCCGAATAAGGATGAAATCGCTCAAAAAGCCACTTATCCAGCCATTTTTGGCTTAGAGGAGGCCCAGGGCATTTTAGCTGAGCTGCTGGATCAAATCCACCAGCAAATCACCGCCTTGGAGGCTAAAGGATTCCAGGGAGCAGTCTTGAAAGAAAGAATAGAAGGATTAGCCATTGGTAGCTAAAGAAAGAGTAGATGTATTGGCCTTTCAGCAGGGCCTTTTTGAAACACGCGAACAAGCCAAACGGGGGGTCATGGCTGGTTTGGTTATTCATGACCTGACCGGCCACCGCTATGACAAACCCGGTGAGAAGATTTCGAATGATATTCCCCTCAAGATCAAGGGAGAGACACTGCCCTATGTTAGCCGAGGTGGTTTAAAACTAGCCAAGGCTCTAGAGGTCTTCGGCATTGATTTGACAGATCAGTGGACCCTGGATATTGGCGCTTCCACCGGCGGTTTTACAGATGTCATGTTGCAGGCGGGAGCCCAGCAGGTCTATGCAGTCGATGTGGGCACCAATCAATTGGCCTGGAAGCTACGCCAGGATCCGCGGGTGATTAGCCGCGAGCAGTACAATTTTCGCTATGCCAATCCAGAGGACTTCCAACCCCAGCCCAGCTTTGCTTCGATTGATGTGAGTTTTATCTCCCTCAGTTTGATCTTGCCGAGTTTGGCTGCGATTTTGCAAGACCAGGGCCAGGTCGTGGCCCTGGTCAAGCCGCAGTTTGAGGCAGGTCGGGAAGCCATTGGCAAAAAAGGGATTGTACGGGAAGCCCGGGTCCATGAAGCGGTGTTGAACCAGACCATGACCATGGCCCAAGGTTTGGGCTTTGGTATCCACGGCCTGGACTTTTCACCAATCACCGGTGGCCAAGGCAATATTGAATTTTTGCTTTACTTGAAATTGGATCAGGGACCAGCCCTTTCACCTGACCAGATTAAGGAGACAGTGAGGAAGGCCCATGAGACATTCTAATGCAGACAAGGACCAGCGCCAGGCCCTAATTCGCGCCTTGATCCAAGGCCAGCCGGTTCGTGGTCAAAAAGAAATCCGGGATTACTTGGAGGCCCAGGGTATCTTGGCGACCCAGGCTACCGTTTCTCGCGATTTAAAGGAAATGGGAGTGCTCAAAGGACCAGACGCGGCCTACCAATTCCAAGCCTCTGCTAAAAAGTCGCCGATTTTGGAGCTGGCAGTCCAGAACCAGATGATTTCCTTGCGAGTGGTTCCCGGTCAGGCCCTCCTTTTAAAACGGGAAATTTGGGCCCGCTTTTCCAAGGATCTTTTTTCGATCCTATCCGATGATGATACGGTTTTGCTAATCTTAAAAAAGGGCGTAGAACCAAGCCTGCTCAAACATTCTTTAGAAAAGTGGTAATGTTATGTTATTAGAAATTTCCATCAAAAATTTTGCCATTATTGAAGAAATTACCTTGAACTTTGACAACGGGATGACCGTCCTAACAGGGGAAACTGGGGCTGGGAAATCAATTATTATTGATGCTATGAATATGATGCTGGGGAGTCGTGCGACGACAGAGGTGATCCGTCATGGCATGCCCAAAGCTGAAATCCAAGGTCTCTTCTCTCTGGAAAAACCCGAAGTAATTCAGAAAATTTTAGGGGAGCAGGGTATTGAGGTCGGCGATGAACTGATTATTCGGCGGGAGATTTTTCAGAATGGTCGCAGTGTCAGCCGGATCAATGGCCAAATGGTCAATCTGTCCGTCCTGCGAGCGGTGGGTCAGCACCTGGTTGATATCCACGGCCAGCATGACCAGGAAGAGTTGATGCGGGCCCAGTGGCATGGCCGCCTCTTGGATGAATTTGGCGATGAGGCTTTTCGGGACTTGAAGGGCCGGTATGTCCAGAGTTTTGAGCGCTACCGGAGTTTGCGCCAGCAATTGGTTAGCCAGCAGACTCAGGAAGCGGAGCATAGTGCCAGGATTGAAATGCTGGAATTTCAATTGGCGGAGATTGAGGAAGCCGCTCTCAAACCAGGTGAAGATGTGAGCCTGCAACAAGAGCGGGAGCAGCTGCTGAATCACAAGTTGATTGCGGATACCCTGACCACGGCCTATCATTTGCTGGATGACGAAGAACAATCCTCCTTGTCCAATGTGGGGACAGCCTTGCGTGACCTGGAGAGTCTCGAAGACTACAATCCGCTGTACAAGGAATTGGCCGGCCAAGTGGCCGAAGCCTACTACGGCTTAGAGGACGCGACCCGGCGCCTGGAGGATCACCTCTCCTCCCTGGATTTTGATGCCAACCGCCTGCTCCACATTGAAAGCCGCCTGGATGTGATTTATGCCATTAGCCGAAAGTATGGCGGTAGCGTTCAGGAAGTCTTGGATTATTTTGAGAAAATTTCACAAGAATACCAGCTGCTGACGGGAAACCAGATTTCCTCTGAGGACTTGGCTAAAAAGTTGAAGGAAGAAGAAAAGGTCTTGGTAGCTCTGGCCCAAGAACTGAGCCAAGCCCGCCACCAGCTAGCCCAGCAGTTGGAAGCAGAAATCCAACTGGAACTCCAGGACCTCTATATGGATAAGGCCCGCTTCCAGGTTCAGTTTAGCAAGGGGAAATTTAGCCGCGATGGCAATGAGCAGATTGAATTTTACATTTCAACCAACCCAGGCGAGGACTTCAAACCCTTGGTCAAGGTGGCCAGTGGTGGGGAATTATCCCGCTTGATGCTGGCCATCAAGTCGGCCTTTTCCCGTAAGGAGGGGAAGACCAGCATTGTCTTTGATGAGGTTGACACGGGCGTGTCCGGCCGGGTTGCCCAAGCCATTGCTCAGAAAATTCACAAAATCGGTCGCAATGGCCAAGTGCTTGCCATCTCGCACCTCCCACAAGTGATCGCCATCGCCGATTTTCAATTTTTCATTGAAAAAATATCAGATGATGTGTCTACGGTTTCCCGCGTCCGTCTCTTGGAGATGGAGGAGCGGATTCAAGAGATTGCGCGCATGCTGGCGGGTGAAGAATTGACGGAATCGGCCATCAATCAGGCTCGGGAGCTCTTGCAAAAACATTGAGGTTTGGGCCTTAAATCTGTTATAATAGGACAAAATGACTGTTAAGAAGTAGGTATGTATGACAAAAATTGCTGTAGTAACGGATTCATCGGTCACTATTGAAGATGAATTGGTTCAAGAGTATGGGATTCAAGTGATCCCGCTATCCGTGATGGTTGATGGGATTCTCTATTCAGATGCGGATTTGAAGGAGGGGGAGTTCTTGAACCTGATGAAAACGAGCAAGAATTTGCCCAAAACCAGTCAGCCACCAGTCGGTGTCTTTGCTGAAGTTTATGGCAAACTGGCCAAGGACTACGATCAGATTCTATCCATCCACATGTCCCACGCCTTGTCTGGAACCGTCGAAGCAGCTCGGCAAGGTGCCAGTTTATCCGGAGCCAAGGTTGAGGTCGTTGACTCTTCCTTTACGGACCAAGCGCAGAAATTCCAGGTCCTTGCGGCTGCCCGCTTGGCGCGTGAAGGAGCTTCTTTAGAGGAGATTTTGGCTGAAATCGATCGTGTACGGGAAAATACGGAACTCTATATTGGCGTGTCCACCTTGGAAAATCTGGTTAAGGGGGGACGGATTGGTCGAGTATCCGGTTTGATTTCATCGCTCTTAAACATCCGTGTTGTCATGGAAATGGTGGACCATGAATTACGCCCAATCGCTAAAGGCCGCGGTGCTAAAACCTTTAAAAAATGGCTAGATGAATTTAAGGCTGGACTGGAAGGCCGAGAAATCGCTGCAATTGGGATTTCTTATGCGGGTAAACCGGATTTTGCGGAAGAGCTAAAAGGCCAACTCCAACCATTTTTAGAAGCGCCGATTTCCGTCTTGGAGACCGGTTCGATCATCCAAACCCATACCGGAGAAGATGCCTGGGCTGTTCTAATTCATTACGCTTAAAGCTGCCTTAAAATCTGAAAGTCAAGGCTGGCGAAACGCTTTTTTTACTTGCTTTTCTCATTTTTTTGAGTTATGATATGTACTGTTAGAAAATTAATGGAGGATTCTTACGAATGGCTAACAAACAAGACTTGATTGCTAAGGTTGCAGAAGCAACAGAATTAACAAAGAAAGATGCAGCAGTTGCAGTTGACGCAGTTTTTGCAGCAGTAACTGACTACCTTGCAAACGGTGAAAAAGTACAATTGATCGGTTTTGGTAACTTTGAAGTTCGTGAGCGTGCAGCCCGCAAAGGTCGTAACCCACAAACTGGTAAAGAAATCACAATCGCTGCTTCTAAAGTTCCAGCTTTCAAAGCCGGTAAAGCCCTTAAAGACGCAGTTAAATAAAACAGTCTGGGGATAGACTGTTTTATCCAGTCTGGGGATAGACTGTTTTATCCAGTCTGGGGATAGACTGTTTTATCCAGTCTGGGGATAGACTGTTTTATCCGATTCTGCTAGCAGAATCGTTTCAACTATCTTTTAGTTTATTTTTAGCACAATACAGCAAGTTGTAGAGAGCTTTCGATACTGCTGATAAAACTTTCGAAGAAAGTTTCAAAGAGGTAGGGCAAAACGAGCTAACGCAGTAATAAAATATAAACTTAAAGAGTATATAAGCCTATTGTATCAACCTTTTAAAGGTGTACAGTAGGCTTTTTCTTTCATTTTGGGGAAGGATTCTGGCTCTTTGTCAAGTTGTGTGGAATCCCTGAAAACTGACAGTTTTAGGCTTTTATTATTTAGCTTTTTAATAAGGGTGTTGAGATGGTTTTAACGTCAATCCGAATCCGGCTTCTTTCGAATTTCTATGAGATGCTTTCCCTGTGGTGGGGG
>NZ_WSRS01000190.1 GCF_009767945.1 Streptococcus danieliae
TAAACCAGCGACAGTTCTTGTGACCTACCCAGATGGTTCACAAGATAAGGTTCCTGTGACAGTTAAGGTTGTAGAAACCCCAAGCCAAGCAGACAGTAATGAACCAAGTCCAGCTGATCAAACCGTTAAGGTTGGTGAAACTCCATCAGCTGAGAAGTCCATCTCTAACCTAGGTGACCTTCCAACAGGTACTACGGTTGCGTTTGAAAACCCAGTAGACACAAGCACAGCAGGAGATAAACCAGCGACAGTCCTTGTGACCTACCCAGATGGTTCGCAAGATAAGGTTCCTGTGACAGTTAAGGTTGTAGAAAACCCAAGCCAAGCAGACAGCAATGAACCAAGTCCAGCTGATCAAACCGTTAAGGTTGGTGAAACTCCATCAGCTGAGAAGTCCATCTCTAACCTAGGTGACCTTCCAACAGGTACTACGGTTGCGTTTGAAAGCCCAGTAGACACAAGCACAGCAGGAGATAAACCAGCGACAGTTCTTGTGACCTACCCAGATGGTTCGCAAGATAAGGTTCCTGTGACAGTTAAGGTTGTAGAAAACCCAAGCCA
>NZ_WSRS01000191.1 GCF_009767945.1 Streptococcus danieliae
AATGAACCAAGTCCAGCTGATCAAACCGTTACCGTTGGTGAAACTCCATCAGCTGAGAAGTCCATCTCTAACCTAGGCGATCTTCCAACAGGTACTACGGTAGCGTTTGAAAGTCCGGTAGACACAAGCACAGCAGGAGATAAACCAGCGACAGTTCTTGTGACCTACCCAGATGGGTCGCAAGATAAGGTTCCTGTGACGGTTAAGGTTGAAGCAAACCCAAGCCAAGCAGACAGCAATGAACCAATTCCGGCAACTCCAACTGTTAAAGTTGGTGAGTCCGTGGATCCATCTAAATCCATCTCTAACCTAGGCGATCTTCCAACAGGTACTACGGTTGCGTTTGAAAGCCCAGTAGACACAAGCACAGCAGGAGATAAACCAGCGACAGTCCTTGTGACTTACCCAGATGGTTCGCAAGATAAGGTTCCTGTGACAGTTAAGGTTGAAGCAAACCCAACTCAAGCAGACAGTAACCAACCAAGTCCAGCTGATCAAACCGTTAAGGTGGGTGAAACTCCATCAGCTGAGAAGTCCATCTCTAACCTAGGCGAT
>NZ_WSRS01000192.1 GCF_009767945.1 Streptococcus danieliae
GTTTTCTCTTTTAATTTAATCCATTGATAAATGGTATTACGAGAAATTTGGAAAACAGTTGCTGCTTCAGAAATACTGCCAATATTCTCACAATATGAAAGAACTTTTTCACGAAAATCTACTGAATATGCCATAAAAATAGTATAGCACAAAATGTGCGGTTTTTGTTTCATTCTACTATACTACTGGATTCACAATGGTCACCTTGGATTAACTAGGAAAGATATGCTTTATCCTAGAAAAACGAAAAAAGCAATCACAAGCAACTTCAACGAAGCCACATGTGATTGCCTCTATGCATCGTCTCATTCGAACGATCCATTACCTCATAACGCACAATAAACTTTACGACTATAGTCTTTCTAAAAGTCAATAAGGAATAATTGTGCCATACCATTATAACACCTTGCGAAAAAAATTGAAAGTCAAGGTGCTGTTTCACACGACAAACGCATGAAAGGTTCTAACTGATTTCTCTTCAGTCAGAACCTTTTTTAAAGTAGCGATTTTAAATATTTATCAAATACCATGCTCAAATGAAACTTTTTAC
>NZ_WSRS01000193.1 GCF_009767945.1 Streptococcus danieliae
TTCGCATCCACTAAACCAATCTCCTCTACTCATGTTTTCTGAGACTAGTATAGCTAGATTTCTACTTTATCGGAAGATACCTTGTTATTGGGCGCTTACGAAGGAACCAATGTAAGCGCCCAATAACAGGGTATATCAAAAAACCTCCAAGATTGTAAGCAGCTTGCTTTGAATCTTGGAGGTTTCTTTAACGACAATGCTCTTGTATTTGTTTTGCCCATGGTAAATAAGCCTCTAGAACCTCCTTTTTTTCGAGAGTCTCCTCGTTTGGTAAATGTTCTAGTAGGAAAACTATATATTTTTCACTGTCCACTTGGTGGAGTTTGGCTGTCTCAATTAGAGTCATGATAATCGCACTAGACTCTGCTCCCTCTAAACTCTGGGAGAACAACCAATTCTTGCGCCCCATTACTAAGGATTTGATTGCTCTTTCTGCCAAATTATTGGATAGAACGAGACGTCCATCCTCCAGTACAGTTTTGAATGTGGACTCATAATCCAAACTGTATTTGAGAGCACGGCCTAACTTGGATTCTGGTAAGACATA
>NZ_WSRS01000194.1 GCF_009767945.1 Streptococcus danieliae
TATGTCTTACCAGAATCCAAGTTAGGACGTGCTCTCAAATACAGTTTGGATTATGAGTCCACATTCAAAACTGTACTAGAGGATGGACGTCTCGTTCTATCCAATAATTTGGCAGAAAGAGCAATCAAATCCTTAGTAATGGGACGCAAGAATTGGTTGTTCTCCCAGAGTTTAGGGGGAGCAGAGTCTAGTGCGATTATTATGACTCTAATTGAGACAGCCAAACTCCACCAAGTGGACAGTGAAAAATATATAGTTTTCCTACTAGAACATTTACCAAACGAGGAGACTCTCGAAAAAAAGGAGGTTCTAGAGGCTTATTTACCATGGGCAAAACAAATACAAGAGCATTGTCGTTAAAGAAACCTCCAAGATTCAAAGCAAGCTGCTTACAATCTTGGAGGTTTTTTGATGTACCCTGTTATTGGGCGCTTACTTTTTAATAAGGGTGTTGAGATGGTTTTAACGTCAATCCGAATCCGGCTTCTTTCGAATTTCTATGAGATGCTTTCCCTGTGGTGGGGG
>NZ_WSRS01000195.1 GCF_009767945.1 Streptococcus danieliae
GTCACAGGAACCTTATCTTGTGAACCATCTGGGTAGGTCACAAGAACGGTCGCTGGTTTATCTCCTGCTGTGCTTGTGTCTACCGGACTTTCAAACGCTACCGTAGTACCTGTTGGAAGATCGCCTAGGTTAGAGATGGACTTCTCAGCTGATGGAGTTTCACCCACCTTAACGGTTTGATCAGCTGGACTTGGTTGGTTACTGTCTGCTTGGCTTGGGTTTTCTACAACCTTAACTGTCACAGGAACCTTATCTTGTGAACCATCTGGGTAGGTCACAAGAACTGTCGCTGGTTTATCTCCTGCTGTACTTGTGTCTACTGGGCTCTCAAACGCTACCGTAGTACCTGTTGGAAGGTCACCTAGGTTAGAGATGGACTTCTCAGCTGATGGAGTTTCACCAACGGTAACGGTTTGATCAGCTGGACTTGGTTGGTTACTGTCTGCTTGGCTTGGGTTTTCTACAACCTTAACAGTCACAGGAACCTTATCTTGCGAACCATCTGGGTAGGTCACAAG
>NZ_WSRS01000196.1 GCF_009767945.1 Streptococcus danieliae
GTGACCTACCCAGATGGTTCGCAAGATAAGGTTCCTGTGACAGTTAAGGTTGTAGAAAACCCAAGCCAAGCAGACAGTAACCAACCAAGTCCAGCTGATCAAACCGTTACCGTTGGTGAAACTCCATCAGCTGAGAAGTCCATCTCTAACCTAGGTGACCTTCCAACAGGTACTACGGTAGCGTTTGAAAGTCCAGTAGACACAAGTACAGCAGGAGATAAACCAGCGACAGTTCTTGTGACCTACCCAGATGGTTCGCAAGATAAGGTTCCTGTGACAGTTAAGGTTGTAGAAAACCCAAGCCAAGCAGACAGCAATGAACCAAGTCCAGCTGATCAAACCGTTAAGGTTGGTGAAACTCCATCAGCTGAGAAGTCCATCTCTAACCTAGGTGACCTTCCAACAGGTACTACGGTAGCGTTTGAGAGCCCAGTAGACACAAGTACAGCAGGAGATAAACCAGCGACCGTTCTTGTGACCTACCCAGATGGTTCACAAGATAAGGTTCCTGTGAC
>NZ_WSRS01000197.1 GCF_009767945.1 Streptococcus danieliae
TATGTCTTACCAGAATCCAAGTTAGGCCGTGCTCTCAAATACAGTTTGGATTATGAGTCCACATTCAAAACTGTACTAGAGGATGGACGTCTCGTTCTATCCAATAATTTGGCAGAAAGAGCAATCAAATCCTTAGTAATGGGACGCAAGAATTGGTTGTTCTCCCAGAGTTTAGGGGGAGCAGAGTCTAGTGCGATTATTATGACTCTAATTGAGACAGCCAAACTCCACCAAGTGGACAGTGAAAAATATATAGTTTTCCTACTAGAACATTTACCAAACGAGGAGACTCTCGAAAAAAAGGAGGTTCTAGAGGCTTATTTACCATGGGCAAAACAAATACAAGAGCATTGTCGTTAAAGAAACCTCCAAGATTCAAAGCAAGCTGCTTACAATCTTGGAGGTTTTTTGATGTACCCTGTTATTGGGCGCTTACCATTCACTATAACACAAATCAAACCACCTTACCACTAGAAATTGCTTCAGTCTTACCACAGGATCATATTGTTTTCA
>NZ_WSRS01000198.1 GCF_009767945.1 Streptococcus danieliae
CTCCTTTAGTTCTATTTTTAATAATTTCTATATGCATTATACGTACAGAAATCTCATCCTAATTATAACACATAGACGTAAGCGCCCAATAACAGGGTACATCAAAAAACCTCCAAGATTGTAAGCAGCTTGCTTTGAATCTTGGAGGTTTCTTTAACGACAATGCTCTTGTATTTGTTTTGCCCATGGTAAATAAGCCTCTAGAACCTCCTTTTTTTCGAGAGTCTCCTCGTTTGGTAAATGTTCTAGTAGGAAAACTATATATTTTTCACTGTCCACTTGGTGGAGTTTGGCTGTCTCAATTAGAGTCATAATAATCGCACTAGACTCTGCTCCCCCTAAACTCTGGGAGAACAACCAATTCTTGCGTCCCATTACTAAGGATTTGATTGCTCTTTCTGCCAAATTATTGGATAGAACGAGACGTCCATCCTCTAGTACAGTTTTGAATGTGGACTGATAATCCAAACTGTATTTGAGAGCACGGCCTAACTTGGATTCTGGTAAGACATA
>NZ_WSRS01000199.1 GCF_009767945.1 Streptococcus danieliae
GCTTTTCTTTTGAAAAAGGAAGAAAGTATACGCTTGGCTTTATCGGTACCCTACAATAACGGTCTCGTTGAAGGAACGTAAGCGCCCAATAACAGGGTACATCAAAAAACCTCCAAGATTGTAAGCAGCTTGCTTTGAATCTTGGAGGTTTCTTTAACGACAATGCTCTTGTATTTGTTTTGCCCATGGTAAATAAGCCTCTAGAACCTCCTTTTTTTCGAGAGTCTCCTCGTTTGGTAAATGTTCTAGTAGGAAAACTATATATTTTTCACTGTCCACTTGGTGGAGTTTGGCTGTCTCAATTAGAGTCATAATAATCGCACTAGACTCTGCTCCCCCTAAACTCTGGGAGAACAACCAATTCTTGCGTCCCATTACTAAGGATTTGATTGCTCTTTCTGCCAAATTATTGGATAGAACGAGACGTCCATCCTCTAGTACAGTTTTGAATGTGGACTCATAATCCAAACTGTATTTGAGAGCACGGCCTAACTTGGATTCTGGTAAGACATA
>NZ_WSRS01000019.1 GCF_009767945.1 Streptococcus danieliae
AGTCGTCTAAAAGTATTGTGCGAAGAACAAGGACATAAACTCTTGCCTCTTCCCCCCTACTCACCTGAGTATAATCCTATTGAAAACACATGGGCTCATATGAAAAAACACCTCAGAAAAGTATTGCCCAGTTATGACAATTTTCTGGATGCTTTGTTGTCTTGTTCTTGTTTCAAATGACTATACCTTTGAAGGCGGGGACAATTTCTGCTAGGATTAGGCGCACACCAGCGAGAATGACAAAGACTCCTGCTGCAAAGGTTCCTCCTAAGGTCAAAGCATAGATCAGGCTGTTGGTTCCACCACTGAGATTTTCACGAATGTAATCACCGCCGGCAAACAAGGCCACAATCATATAAATTAGAGACATGGAAATAGCAATGCTGACAGTCGAATCCCGCAAGAAGGACAGGCCTTTAGGGAAATGAATGTCCTCGGTGGACTTTGATGAATCACCGACCCAGCCACCAATCACCCCACTTAACCAGTAGCCCAGTGAGCTGAAATGGCCTAGAGCCACTTGATTATTCCCCGTTAATTGCACCATATATTTTTGGACAAAGGCGGGAGCCAGGGTCATGATGATTCCTAGCGCCAGACCTCCCATCACAATGAGACCAACAGAGGTAAAACCTGCTACGCTCATAATCACGGCAATCATACACGCCATATAAAGTGTATGGTGACCGGTCAAGAAGATATATTTGAAGCGGGTGAAGCGGGCAATGGCAATATTAAACACCATACCAAATAACATGATCAAAGAGGTGGCTGTCCCATATTTGTCCAAAGCCAGGGCCACAATCGCTTCATTGTTGGGCACAACCCCTTTCAGGTTAAAAGCTTGTTCAAACATCTGTCCAAAAGGTTCCAATGAACTTACAATAATATTTGCACCGCCACCAACCACAATAAAACCAACAAAGGTTTTCAAACCACCCTTGATTAAATCGGCCAGTGGTTTTTTCTGCAGGGCCAGGCCTAAAATAGCAATCAGAGCCACCAAGATTGCCGGCGTTTTGGCAATATCAATCAGAAAATCCAGTATCATATTCTGTCTCCTTTAAGAATCTTCCTTGTACTACCCTTTCTACTTGATACTCTTTCTATTTTTCTTCACACGTCGTTAGCTTCGACTTGCCTAACTTCAATTAGGCCTGCGTCTCGTTGCCTAGTTTGAATTTAAAATCATTTGAGTATTGAAATGGAAGTAGCATGAGCAGCCTATGTCTCACACAGGTTACACCAAACCTTTTTCCTTATAAATAGCTGTAACTAGCTCTCGTAACTCATCCATGTCAATAATGCTGTCCAAGATGCGCACATCTCCTAAATGAGTAGCTGAATCAGCTAGGTCGCGACCGACAATCCAAACATCGGCTTCGCTAGGATTTGCACCACCTAGATCATAGTGCTCCACCGAAACATCGGAGACTCCTAGGTCGCGTAAAATCGCTTCAATATTCATTTGCACCATAAAGCTTGAGCCTAGACCTGAACCACAGGCTGTTCCGATTCTTAACATATTACTATTCCTCCTTTAATAAAGCTTGAATATCCGTAAATTGCTGGGCACCAACAAGTTGGCCAATGTTTTCTGGATCCCGCAAAATTTTTGTCAAATGCGAGAGGGCCCTCAGGTGGGTGTGATTGTCAATAGCTGCTATACAAATCAGCAGAGAAATAGGGTGCTTGGGATCATCTAAGAGATGCACAGGTTTGTCCAATACCAATAGGGACATCCCCAGTTCCTGCACCCCATCTTCAGGTCGAGCATGGGGGATGGCAATGCCTTTACCCAGGTCAATAAAGGGGCCAAACTCCTCTACTTTCCTAATCATGGCCTCGATATAGTGCGGTTGGATGGCTCCACTATCAAGCAAAGGTTGGGCCGCCAAGGCAATCGCTGCTTGCCATTCCAGTTCTTGTTCAGACCTTTGAAAGGTCTCTGCTGTTAGTAATTCTTCTAACATCGGACTCCTCCTTTGTTCTAATGAGCGTTGATTGAGAAACTGTACCAGTTCATATTTCAGGGGCTGCTCCTGATGAATGGTCGCATGTTGTCCAATCAACGCTAGGAGCTGCTCAATTTCCAGTGGAAAATAAGCGGCATTTGGAAAATAGCGATTGACCAATTGGAATAGCTCTTTTTTATGACTAGCAGTCATCACCTGTGATACAAGGAAAAAGGGCAAGTCCGTATCCACCTTAACCGTTCCGAAGACCATATCATACTGTTTCTCATCTACCGTCTCCCAGCCCTGTATTGAATAGGTGTCGGCAAAATAAATATTTGGGAATAGCTGTCGTAAATTTTCCTTCACAATCAGCGATGAACTAACTCCATTGGGGCAAACAACCAAGGCTTGGTAACGATGGGACGGTTGCTGAGCTGCTTCAAGGTAACCGCCAAAATGGATCACAAAATAAGAGACTTCACTATCCGGTATTTCAAAACCTAGCTGTTCTTCCAAAGGTCTCAAGGCTTTTTTTACAAGATAAAATAAATCTGCATGCTCTTCCTTAAGGGCACCTCTAAAAACTAAATTTCTGAAAATCTAAATGTTGATTTATCAAGGTTTGAGTGATTCAATTTGAAGAAAAACTGGGGTTTTTAGAGGTTCCCTTAATGGTTTCCGTATACGAATTAACAGGGATTAAACGCGAGGTCAAGCGGTAGTAAGCTGGAATTAGATGGCGTTGTAAACCGGCAATCATCTCAGAACGCTGGTCAAAGGTGACTAGCGACAGGCGTTCCATCTCCTCCACGATTGCCAGGGTCAGCTGGTAGAAACGACCATCCTGAGCCTCCCCCTCCAAACATCCCTGCAACAAATGTGAGAGATAAGCTGCTGTTGCAGAATCCAGCTCTAACAGGCCCTTATTTCGGAAACACAAGACCTGCCACAATCGTTCTAGAAGAGCTGGCGCACCACCTTGACGAAGCTCAGAATCCCACGAGATAGAGGCTCTCGTCCGTTCCTGACGTAGGGTAAAAAAAATTAAAAAATAGAGATATTCATCGAGCTTCCCTTCCAAGGCTGACACTTGATAAGCCTGACAGGCTTGTTGGCTCACCACTTTCAATTCTTCCATCGGATTATCTTGCCCCCATGCTTGAAGGATATAATCCAAGGCCCAGACACCGATAGCGGATTGCAGACAATGACTAATTGCATAGAGGGCTAAGCGGTGCTTGTCTTCTTCACGCCCCAGCAAATGATAGCCTTGAGCCCTGCTATAGTCGAAGCCGACTTGAAAGTCCAAACAGAGATTTTTGACACTTTTAATGTCCGTTAGGGTGGTGTTGCGACTCACACTCAGTAGCTCTTGGTAGTCACTATTGGCGATAAAATCCCTTCGAATAAATGTGTAGAGGTAAATCAGAAGCTGTCTCTCCTCCTGTGACAAATAGATTTGTCGGCTCCGAAAAAGAGAAAAGACCTTTTCTTTTTGCGCATAGAGGTCTGGCGAAACCAGAAACTCACCTTCTCGGAAGTGGAGCTGAGGTAAGGAATATTCCTGCAGCAGTTGATTCACCAACTCTAAATTAGACTGCAACTGATGCTTGTCAATACCTGTCTGAATACTTAATTCATACAGACTTTCTCGCTTCGTCGCAAATAGCTCCATCAGAACAGCTAGGGTGCGATTGTCAACCATGTCTTCCTCCTTATCTTCATTGTAACCCTTTTCATACTTAATTTCCAGAATCTTTGAGCCCAATTCAAGCACTGGGAAAAGACAAGCCCATTGGGCTCAACGTTCAAAAAGGAGCAAATCCAGTAGGGACTTGCTCCTTTTCAATTTCTAAATAGCTTACAAGCCAAAGGCCCAAATTCCAACCATGGCTAGGACAAATTGGACCAGGCCGATGATCAGGATATAAGACCCGTAGGTCGGTGCATTTTTCATAAAGGTCCGCAGATCCAGTCTGAGGCCGATGGCGGCTAGGGCTAGCCATTCGAGCCAAGTCATCAACTGCTGAAGGCTGGAGGTGACCGGTGCTGGCAGGTCCAGCCAGGCATTGAGTAGACTGGCCAGGATAAAGCCGTAGAGATAGTAAGGGACCTTTTGTAAGGGATTGGCCGTCTTAGCTGGCGCCGTTATTTGTTCTTTTTTCCGAAATTCAAGGAAAAAGAGGACGGGAACCAGATAAAGAATACGGGTCAGTTTAAAGAGCATGGCCAAGGGAAGGATGGCTGGGGAGAGCAGGTTAGCCGCGGCTGCCACCTGACCAACGGATTGCAGGCTACCGCCGATTAGGGCGGCCTGCTGTAGATCCTGGAGGCCTAGTAGGACAGCGGCGAGGGGAAAGAGGAACATGAGAAGAGTCCCCAGCAGATTAACCAAGACAATGGCCGTCCCCTTCTCCTGCTCAGAAGCCTGGGTCATGGGACTAAGCGCGCCAATCGCTGAGGAACCGCAAATCGCTGTTCCACCAGCCAGAAGGGTCGCCGCATCCTGGGAAAAGCCGAGCTTCTGAGCCAGATGGTAACTAGCCAGGAGGGAGAGGAGAAACATGAGACTAACAAAAGCCAGGGAGGGCAGACCCATCTGCCCGAAATTTTTGGTGTCCATGGTAAAGGCCAAGAGAATGATGGCGTACTCCAGAAAACGACTCTCTGCTAGTTTGGTACCTAGGCTCAATTGGGGAGAACGGAGGAGACTATTCCCGAGGAACATCCCCAAAAGAAGCGCAAGGGGGGCAACGCCAATTAGGGGCAGAAACTGAGCCAGACCTAAGGCCAGAAGGGTTACAAACAGGGCGGCCGCTAGGCCGGGTAAATACTTGTGTGACATAGAATCCTTTCTAAAGCAAGCTGGATCTGGACTGCCTCTACAAACCCTATGTTCTAGTCCTGAAAGCCCTGCGGATGTTGCTGCTGCCAGCTCCAAGCGTGGCGACACATGGCCTCCAGATCCAATTGGGCAGACCAGCCCAACTCTGTCTGGGCCTTACGGGGATCTGCATAGCAGCTGGCAATGTCGCCTGGGCGACGCGGATAGATTTTGTAGGGTAGATCGCGGCCGACAGCTAGGCTGAGAGCCTGGATCATTTCCAAAACAGAGTAGCCTTGACCAGTCCCCAAGTTATAGATGGATAGACCTGAACCTGGAGCCCATTTTTTCATGGCGGCAACATGGCCTCGGCTGAGATCGACCACGTGGATGTAGTCCCTGACACCAGTCCCATCAGGGGTATCATAGTCATTGCCGAAGACCCGAATGTGGTCGCGGAGACCACTGGCAACCTGGGTCATATAAGGGACTAGGTTATTGGGAACCCCTTGAGGATCTTCCCCAAGGCGACCACTGGGATGGGCCCCGATAGGGTTAAAATAGCGGAGGAGGACCAGGTTCCAAGTAGGATCCTGGGCATACAGGTCACGGAGAATGTTCTCACCAATCAACTTGGTTCGACCATAGGGATTGGTCACGGACAGGGGAGCATCCTCCCCTAGGGGAAGATGGATGGGCTGGCCATAAACCGTTGCCGAAGAGCTAAAAATCAGGTTTTTACAGCCCTGCTCCTCCATGATTTCCAAGAGGCAGAGCAGGCCTACAAGATTGTTGTCATAGTAGGCTAGGGGTTGCTGAGTCGATTCCGCCACTGCCTTAAAACCGGCAAAATGGATCACTCCCGTCACCGGATGCTGGGAAAAGATCTGCTGCAACAAGTCCTTATCACGAACATCTCCTTCATATACAGGGAAAGCCTGGTTAGTCAATTCCTTGACTACTTCCAGGCTCTTAGGATATGAATGACTGTAATTATCTAGGACCACCAGCTTGTAACCAGCTTCCAATAGCTCTAGAACTGTATGGGAGCCAATATAACCAGCTCCACCTGTGACTAAAATCGTGTCTGCCATCCGCTATCCCCCTTATTTTATTTTTTATCGCGGTTTCGACGAGAGCGACTACGTTCTTCCTTGTCTTTCTTTTTCTCTTTTTTCTTCTTCTCTTCACGGATTTTTTTGCCGTAATTTCCATAATCCCCATAAGAACCATAAGCTCCGTAAGAACCGTATCGTTCCATGCTGGTATCAACCTTGTTGAGGATGACTCCGAGGAAAGGAGTACCCGTTTGTTCCAACTGTTCCACTGCTTTTTCAACAGCGCGGCGTTTGTTGGAGCCGGACTCAACTACCAAAACGGTCGCATCACCTTGTTGGGTAATAATGGCCGCATCGATAACCAAACCAATCGGTGGTGTATCGATGATGATGTAGTCGTAATACTTCCGGAGGATATCAATCATCTTGTTAAAATTCTGACTTTGCAAGAGTCCTGTTGGGTTAGGGGACACAGGGCCTGCTTGAATCATGTAAAGATTTTCAATATCGGTATCACAGAGACCTTCGGACAGATCATTTTTTCCAGTTAGGTAGTCTGTCAAACCCGTGATTTTATCGCGGGTTGAGAAGACACCGGACATGACACTATTCCGGATATCGGCATCCACCAAAAGTGTTTGGTAACCTGAGCGAGCAAAGGCAATAGCCAAGTTAACAGAAGTCGTCGACTTCCCTTCACCAGATTGAACAGAGCTAATTGAAATAACATCAATGCCGTCTCCACTCAACTGGATATTTGTCCGCAAAGCATTATAGAATTCTTCGGTTTTTTCAGCGTCTTCACGACGAGCCCGATTTAATTTTAATGTTGGCATGCAGTTCCCTCTCTTACTTTAGTTTTGAAAATTCCGGCACCACACCCAAAAGCGGTAAGCCCATCATTTCTTCGACATCTTCTGGTCGTTTCACACGGTCATCCATAATTTCTGCGACCAAAACAATCATCACCATCAAGGCTCCACCCGCAATAAAACCAAGTAGAACATTCCGACGAATGTTTGGTGAAACCGGCTGGCTATTCACCTGACCTTCTTCCAAGGTCGTCACATCCGAAACTTTGGTAACCTCGATAATCTTATCGGCAGCAGCCTGGCGGACACCATTAACGATTCGCGCCGCTTCTTCTGCAGATTCATCTTGAACACTGATTGACACAATCCGCGTATCTGCTGGAACTGTGACATTGATTTTTGACGTCAATTGAGACGTGCTCAAATCCAATTCAAGATTGGACACAACGCGGTTCATCACATCCTGAGACAGGATAATCTCCTTGTAGTCTTTTACCAAGTAGGTACCAGCCTGCAAATCTTGGTTGGTCAAACCAGGATTGTCTTGCTGCTGGCGGTTCACCACGTAGATCCGAGTTGTACTTTGGTACATCGGCGTTGCCACGTACAGGCTATAGCCCAAGGCCAAAATTGCTGTCAAAAGGGAGAAGAAGAGGACCAAGAATTTCCGTTTCCAGACCGTCCGCAAGAGACTGAGGACATCTACTTCCACTTGATTATGTTGCTTTTTCATGAGTTCTCCTAAATAATTTCATCTTCTAGTAATAATTCCTGATTGGTGATAAAAAGCCGATGGGCTCTCTCCAAGCCATAAGTTTTCCGAATGATTTTATAGGCCTGGTCCATATAAGGGGGACGTTTGTCCAAATTGTGCATATCGCTTGCGACAAAGTGGACCAAGTCTTGGTCCAAAAAGAAGCGGGCTCGTTTTTTCATGAATTTATACTTGTCGCCAAAGAGCTTGGGCGGTAGCACGGATGAGGAATTAATCTGCATGTAGCAGCCCATCTTGATCAGCTCCTGCACCTTGTCCGCATCCATATCTAAGGCATGGTAGCGCTCGATATGGGCCACTACTGGGGTAATCCCCAATTGCAGAACAGCCGAGAGGGCCTTATGGATGTCCCGGTAAGGGGTATCCATGCTAAATTCGATTAGGGCATAGCCAGTCCCGCCTAGAGTTGGCAAAACCTGCTCTTCTAATTTTCGCAAAGCATCAGAATTAAAATAAATCTCAGCACCATAGAGAATGGAGAAATTGGGACCAATCTCAGATTCAAGCGCTTTAACTTTTTGAAAGTTTTCCGCAAATTTTTCCTCTGATGTATCAAAGAGGGCCTTGCGGCGATGAGAGGTGGCGATGACGGTACGTACGCCCTGGCGGTAGGATTCTTCCAAGAGCGCTCGGGTATCCTCTAGGGTTTGAGCACCATCATCCACATCAAAAATAATATGTGAATGAATATCAATCATATTTATTGTCCCTCCAAAATAGATTGAATGTTGGCCTTGGTCGCTGCAAGGCTTTCTGGATTCACTTCCATCACATACAGTTGTGAACCTGGCATGGCGTAAGATGGCTTGTCCATGCTCCCTGTTCCTTCTAAAGCTTGAGAGGAGATTTGGTACTGGCCTGCAGATTCTAGCTGGCTATTGATGAGAGCCATCATGGTCTCCAAACTCATATCTGTCTGAATGGAATCTTGAAGTCCTTGGATGATTTGTGGGTAATTCTTGAGGGCATCAGTCGACATCAGCTTCCGAAGAACTGCGGTAATGACCTTCTCTTGGTTCTTACCACGATCGTTATCGCCTCCTTGGAGACCATAACGTTCCCTTACAAAAGCTAGGGCTTTTTCAGAATCCAGATGAACCGTGCCAACCGAGAAGTCGTACTGACCGTGAAGGCTAGTAAAGGCTTGATCATTTTCAACATCCACCCCGCCGACTAGGTCGATCAGTTTGAGGAAAGAGGTGAAGTTCAAACGCACATAATAGTTAATCGGCGTTTCGTAGAGATTTTCCAAGGTGTGAATGGAGGCATCCACTCCATAAATACCTGCATGGGTTAATTTATCCGGCTGGTTATTGCCACCATCTGCAATTGGCACATAAGCATCCCGGGGCGTTGTTGTCAAAAGAATTTTTTGACTTTCGCGGTTGACGGTCATCAAAATGTTAACATCGGACCGAGAAACAGAGGTAATCGGACCGTAGGTATCAATCCCACTAACATAGATAGTGAAGGCCTGGGCCTTAGGATCCTGACGACCGGTTTCCAACTTCCGCCGTACCTGGTAGGTGTGGAGAGGACGTAAGCCCTCGCCAAAGTTTGGAAACTCGCTCTCAATGGTATCTGCAAAAATACTATTGATAACAATGGCTTGCGCCTGCCCCTCTTTTAACTGCTTATAGGCATCCACATAGGAGCTGGAGCTTTCAAACTGGGGATTCACTTGTTTATTCGTAGTTAAATCCTCTTGTAGCTTGGCCAAATTATCCTTATCCGTCTCCATAGGCGCAAGAATCTTCTCAACCTGACTCAGATCCTGAAGATCGCTATCCTTGGGTACATAGACCGTCAGGTCATATTCGGTATAATTGGCCTGATGATTGAGACGGGAAGAAAGACCCACCAGCTGTTGCACCCCAATCGCGCCCACACCGGCAACCAAAAGGCTGAGTACCAAGATAATGGTCACCCAAACACGCGCCGGGAAACGCAATAAGACCCAACCCAAAATTCCTAGAACCACCAAGGCCACTAGGGATAGGATCACATTCAGATTATAAACGGCTAAAATACCATAACGAAAGAGACTGTAAACCAAATAAGCGGATAACAGCAAACTTAATCCCCAGAGGATCCAGTTTACAATCTTTAAAACAGGATTGGAATCAACCCGAGTTCTTCTACTTCTTGACATCTTTTCCTCAACAAAATACTGGCCTTTCCCAGTTTTTTACTTTTTCATATTTTTGATGCTCTCCGAAAATATTCGCTCACTTGTCGCCGGATTCTAATTTTCATAGAGCAATCGCCACTATATCTCTCATATTATACCACAAATCCTGAATTGTTCCCCTTTGAGACTAAAAAAGAGCCCTGAAAAGGACTCTTTTCAAGAGCTCAACAGAAGTTGTAAAATCTGCTATCGCGACTTCTGTGCCCCTTGAATTTCTTTCATTTTTTCTAACAGACTAGCCTTGGTCTGTTTCAAACTACCCTGTTTCCGAGCTTGCTTCTCATGAAACCGTTGCACCTGAGCCTTGCCCTTGTCATCCAATTGGTATTTTCCCATAAATTCACTTTCTTTCGTATAGTTTTAGCGTGTGGAGATCCGTTTTAACCTCCGTATAGGTCGTTGTCAATTCTTTATCCACATCCTCCAGCAGGGCAAGATTAGTATTGACCACGATATAGCGAGGGCGGACACTCTCCAAATCATTGGCTAATCGCAGCTGATTTTCTGCTAACTGCTGGTAATAGACCGGACTCAGCAAGGCTGACGCAGACCACTTGCCGGCTTCCTGGTACCAATTGGCCCGACTATCCCAGGCATAGATGGTATCCGACCGATCCGCCTCTTGTTGCAAGTAGGCCAAGACATCCTGACGCTCAGTCTCTAGCGAGCGCTCGCCCAGCCATTTTTGGCCCAAAGGTAGAAGAACGAGAACAGCTCCCAAAAGCAGAGGCAAGTAGAAAAGACTAGCCAGGTAACCCTGGAAGAGAGAACTCATCCGCCGCTTTTTCTGGTGACGACCTGGCTGCAGACCGCTCTGGATCCGGTCAAAACTGAAGATTTGCAGCAACCAGAAATAGATCAGTCCTGGCAGGAGTTGGTGGAAACCAAATTCCCCCTGACTGCTAGCCACCAACCAGATGGCTAGCGTCCCAAAGATCCCCAAGGGCAAGTAGAACAGACTTTCCTGGGTCCGGGAAAACTGACCCAGAGCCAAGAGGCCTAGTGGTAGCCCCACACCAACCAAAAACAAGCCATAGAAAAAGGCTGTTTGGAGCTGGTCAGCTCCTGTAAACTGGAAGGTCTGCCAGACATAAGAACCCTGGTTCAAGGCCTGACCAAAGGTCCCATTCCAGACAGTCACATAATCCAGCGGATAGAAGAGCAGGGAGAAACCAATCAAGGCCGCCAAGAGCTGGGACAAACCCAGACCTAGCTGCTTAGCCCTCAGATTCCGGTAGAACAGATACAAACCGTTCACCCCAAAAAAGAGGGTCCCTGTAAAGGGATCAATCAAGACAACCACAGCAGCCAGGGCTCCGTATCTCAAAAAGCCCTTATTCCCTGTCTCCCCTGCACTCACCGGTACCAACAAGTCCAAGGCCAGAATCAAGAACGGAAGTGTAAAGAGAGCTGAATAAAGCCCTCCGAAGCCTAAAATCAGGATTAGGAAATAGAAGAAATGAGTGGCCGCTTCCGCAACCTCTTTTTTACCTGTCAACCGATTGGCCAAGGCAAAAGCCTTCCGCCCACTAAAATAAGAGGACAGGAACTGGAACAGGATTAAAAGAACTGTCCCCTGGTAGGAAGATCCTAACCAAATCAAGCCATAAAATAAAATGCCGGCAGTCCCGTAAACATCCTTATAGACCAGTTGTCCTTGCTGCAGAGCCCAACCAGCATACAGGATCTGCTCCTGCAGATTGGTCGCTAACTGCGTAAAAAAGGGATTGGCCACACTAAAGAAGGCTAGGAAAAAACTCCAAAGCAAGGGGCTGACAAAGGGAAGATGGATATCTTCTGTGACCTCGCGTTGGGCCTGGTGTTTTGACCGGCGTTTCCAGCGAGATTCCACTTGTTGTTCCGTCATAGCATACTCCTTTTTACATTCCTCTCTAGTATACCAAAAAAGAAGGGGAGTCGGACCTCTCAGCTGAAATTCCTTCTCTCCTTCTCCTAAAGCTCTTACAAAAGTGGGGCAAAAATCTGAACCACTTCCTTGATCAACCGTTGGTACCAGGTTGCTTTTAAGCTCTGATCCGTAACTTCGATCGACTGGTCAAAAATGGTTTGAAAGTCCCTGTGCATGTCTGCCAAACTATTGGTTTTGTACATCAAAACAGCATTTTCATAATGATGGACCAGACTCCGGTAGTCAAAATTAATAGTTCCAACTACGCCTAGATGGCCATCAACTAGTACATTTTTAGAATGTACAAAACCCGGCTCGTATTCAAAAATCCGCACACCGGCACTCCGCAAGTCGGGATAGGCTCCTCGGGTCACCAACTGGATAATCTTCTTATCTGGGATATAGGGGGTTACAATCCGGACATCGACTCCCCGCAAGGCTGCATTTTTAATGTCCTCGGTAAGATCATAGTCCATAATTAGGTAGGGGGTGGTGATGTAGACATAGTCCTGGGCTTGGGTAATCAAATTTTGATAGACCTTTTTCCCGACCTGGTCTTTGTACATGGGCTTTGGTCCAGACCCATACGGAATGTAATAACCCTGCCCCTCTTTTTTTTCGTCCAACAAATGATAATGGTCAACGCCCTCTAGCTCACCTCGGTTGATGTACCAATTGATTAAAAAGAGACGGACCAAGGCTTGGACAGCTTCGCCCTCGAGGCGGATGCCACCATCCTTCCAATGGCCAAAACGGAGCCGCTGGTTGATGTATTCGTCGGCCAAGTTGACCCCACCGGTATAGGCGACCATGCCATCAACCACGAGAATTTTCCGGTGGTCCCGGTTATTGTAGGCCACGGTCATCCGGGGAATCACCTTGTTAAACTGACAGGCCTCAATCCCCGCCTCCCGTAATCGGCGGGCATAGTTGCCCGAGAGGGTAGCCATACAGCCAATATCGTCATAGAGGAACTTGACCTCAACGCCCTGGGCAGCCTTCTGCTTGAGGATATCCAAAATTTGGTCCCACATGAGACCGGGTTCGACAATATAATACTCCAAAAAGATAAACTTCTCAGCGGCCTGCAGATCCTGTAAGAGAGACTGAAAATAGTTCTCCCCCAAGGCTAAAAATTCGGACTGGGTGCCTTTATAAATGGCTGAACCTGGATCGATTTTTAGCAGGGCCTGCATAATCCCAGCCACTGACCGGTCCTGGTCCCGAACCTCTTCTAATAAAGGCTTAGACGAGGGAACAAAAAAATCATACTGGCCAATGGTCTCCAGCTGTTGGATTTCCTTTTTGGATAGCCGTCGTTCCCCAAACATCAAATAAAGCAGGGGACCTAGAACCGGTACCATGGCTACTAGGAGCCAGGTGGCCTTGCTATCGGGTGCCATATTTCGATTAAAAATCGAGATGATCGTGGCGATGGTAATTAGCAAAATAAATCCTAACCAGATATAGGGAAATATTTGGCCGAAATAAAAGAAGGCGGCAAAAACCAAGGTTAATTCCACCAACATAATAACCAGACTCAAACCATATTTCCACATGATTAGTCGTAATTTACGCACAATTCTTCCTCTTTATTAGCCGGTGCGTTTAAAGACCTTTTCAGGCTCTAACTCACCCAAATCATCGTATTCAATATCTTCGATATACAGGTGGTGATTGTCCACACGGTAGAGCATGTACTCTTCATCCACGAGCATTCCTTCCTGATCAACTACCTGAATCGAGCGGACAATCTTATTTCCAAGCCCGTCGTCGGAAATCAGCGTCCCTTGTCCCCCTTTGAGGGTTAGGTGATAATTTTCCTCCTCAGATGATGCCATATAGGTACCATCCAAATTTTCTGGAATCGCCAAAACCGTTTCTTCTTCTACGGGTTGCGCTTGCCTCGATTTTCCCGAGCAGGCTGTCAATCCTAGGGCAACAAAGAGTATCACCCCTACGATCAGCCATTTCTTGGACATTTTGCTACTCCTAAACTCTTTTTTTCATCTAGTATACACCATTTTTACAAAAATGTTGGCCAATTTACTCACTTATTAAGCCTTTGCGGACTTGACCAATAAAATGTAAAGAACCTGTAATAAAAATCGGTCGTCTTTCCTCGGTCCCAATAAAGGAGACCAGATCCTTTTCCAGCAAGTCTAGCCCCAAGGACAGACCATTCTTTAAGCCCCCTTCAAAAGGCACCAGATAAAAGTCTGCTTGCGGCAGGTGGGTCTGTAAATAGACCAGCATGTCTGTATAATTTTTCCGCGGTAAAAAACCTAAGAGAAAAATCGGATCCGCCCAGTTATGCGCCTGCACAAAGGCTACCAATCGCTTCATGGCGGGCACATTGTGGGCCCCGTCTAAATAAACCCCGGGCCGGACTACCTCCAAGCGGCCTGGCCAGCTAACGCGGCTCAGAGAGGCCCGTGCTTGAACAGGATTAAGCGCTAAGCCTCGCAAGGTCATCCAGCTATGGGCTGCCATCAAGGCCAGCGCTGCATTCTCCTGCTGGAAATCGCCCAAGAGGCCCAGCTCTAGCTGATCCAACCGGAAGTCCCCGGCCTCAAAACTTCCGTCCTGCCAGATAAAATCCCGACCGTACTGGTAGACCAGATTCCCGTAAGGGGCAGCCTCCGCTTCAAAAATCGGCAGCAGGTCTGTTCGCAAGGGACCTAGGAGGAGGAGCTGCTGGGGATTGACCAGTCCAGCCTTCTCCCAGGCAATCGCTTCCAGACTGTCACCAAGCACCTCCTGATGGTCTAGGCCAAGGGAAGTAATCAGAGCCAGATCACTGGTCACCACATTGGTAGCATCCTGACGCCCCCCAATGCCCACCTCCAGCAAGGCTACATCGACCGCCTCCTGCGAGAAGTAAAGGAAGGCCACACAAGTCCACAACTCAAAGTAGGACAGGGGACCCAGCTCCATCTGCGCCTCCGCCTGCTGGATTTGGGTGATGATCCTTTGAAGATCCGCTAAAGGAATCAATTCTCCATTCAGACGAACTCGTTCCCGCATATCTTCCAAGTGGGGGGACGTAAAAGAGCCAACCTTGAGCCCCTGATCCTGCAAGATCTGACCTAAAAAGGCTTGAGTTGACCCCTTGCCATTGGTCCCTCCAAGCTGGATACTCGCAAAATCTCGCTCAGGATGACCCAGCAAATCCAAAGCCTGCAAAAAACGCTTCTTGTCCTTGGGAAAATTCAACCCAATCCGACTATCAAACCAGGCTTCCAACTGCTCAGGATTCATGGAGACCTCCTCTTCCTTACATACTCAAAAAGCCGAGACAAGCATCACCTGCCTCGACTCCTGTTAGCAATAAAACTCCACTTTCCTATTTCTAGGCTCGGGAGAGGCTGGGACAAAAGTCTAGCCTCTCTCTTTATGATTAGCAAAATACCTTTGACGCAGTAGTTGATTAGGTCTAACAGCATTGTTTGCTGTTAGAGAGTAACAAATCTTGTTTGCGAAGCAAACTCCAATCGTTCGCTATATGAAGAACATTCCATGTTCTTCCATTTGGAAGCTCAGCGAGTCAATCCCTGACTCGCTGAGCTTCCGAACCCGACCTAATCAACCTTGCGGGGGTGGGACTACGAACTAATTTTGAAAAAATTAGTTCTGTCCCACTCCCTTACTCTTCAGTCATGAAGCTGTTGAAGACTTCTTCAATCATGTCCCATTCAGCGTTGGAGTCTTCTGGGATTGGTTGGAGGTCGCCTTCTGTACCATCTTCATTTTCTGTGTAAGAGTAAGCTTGAATTTCGACTTGGCCGTCTTCGTCTTCTTCTGCACCAACGGGCATCAAAAGGACATAGTTTTTACCAAATTCTTCGCGGCCATCGATGGTTAGGATGATCTCAAATAGGCTCTCGTTCCCAGCATCATCTACCAGGGTGATAACATCGCGTTCCTGTTCTTCGTGTGAATGTGACATGGTTTCCTCCTAAAAGTGGCGGTCAAGATAATTCTGCAAAATTAACTGAGCCGCTAGTTTATCAATAACTTTTTTACGTTTGGAGCGGCTGACATCCGCTTGTTCAATCAGCATCCGCTCAGCAGCGACGGTTGTAAGTCGCTCATCCTGATAGGCTACTGGTTTGCCAAACTGTTCTTCCAGCTGCGCCCCGTAAGCCTGACTGGCTTCCACACGTGGGCCGCTGGTATTGTTCATATTCTTGGGTAGACCAATCACAAATTGATCCACTTTATATTCTTGGACAAGTTGAGAAAGACGTTCAAAGCCAAACTCACCCTTCTCTTCATCAATGGGAATGATCTCCAAACCCTGGGCGGTAAAGCCCAAGGGATCTGAGATAGCAACTCCAACTGTTTTGGAGCCCACATCAAGACCCATAATTCTCATTAGAAATCGACTCCTTGTCCTTTCAAGTAATAGCGGACCAGTTCTTCCACAATCTCATCACGTTCATATTTACGAATTTGATTGCGAGCATCGTTGTAACGAGGCACATAGGCTGGGTCCCCGCTCAAAACGTAACCGACAATCTGATTGATGGGATTGTAGCCTTTTTCGTTTAGGGACGTGTAAACATGGGTCAAAGTCTCGCTGATTTCTTTTTTATTGGAATCATCAAGATTAAAACGGACTGTTTCATCTGTAAAACTCACTATTACACCTTCTTTCTCATTTAGTATTTCCCCATTATACCATAGTCAAACTGGGAAAACAATGAAGTTACGGGGCATCGGTTACGATCGCACCATTGGATTGGCGAACTTCCAAGAACTTGCTTGGTTTCACTTCGCTCATTTCAATGATACCACTTCCTTGGAAGTAAGTGTTGTTCCGAATCCCTTCTAAATCCAAATCTTGAAAATTATAGGTAGATAGATTCTTGAGTCGTTGGTCTTCTAGAACTTCAATGTTACTGGTAAAGCCTCGAACAGCTGTTGCCGCCTTATAATTTTCATCTTCGTCCAGACTAGCCTTCAAACGGGTATTGGTTTCAGCTACCCCCACTTCTTCAACTGACTTCTTAAGCTCTTCGGTCAAGGGACTGATCACCTCAATTTCAAAGGTCAGATACTGGTCTCCTTGGTAGGTAAGGGTTTGAACCGTTGTTGTTCCACCCTCAGCTGTTGGGAATTCCAAGCGTTTTTTCTGGACCGCATTTTCATCGACTTTCTCGGTTAGGATGGGAAGCGTAGCTGTAATTTTCACCTCTTCCTCCCCTGGCTTACTAGCCTCTTTTTTCTGACCACAGCCTGCCAAAATAAGCAAACTAGCCGTCGCTGTTATTAGAATTTTTTTCATGACATGAGTCTCCTCTCAGCCTCTATTTTATCATACTGTCTGGCGACTGACAAAAAGCTAGCGCAAACGAGCACTAGCTTTACTAAAATTAGAGAGCCGCACGTAGGCGGGCCTCCGCATTTTCAACATTGCGAACCGAGCGCGGAAGGAAAGCACGGATATCATCTTCTTTGTAGCCCACCTGGAGACGCTTAGCATCCACCATAATCGGGCTCTTGAGAATCCGTGGATTAGCAAGAATCAGATCCACAACCTCACTAAGGGGTAGGTCTTCCAAATCAACCCCTAGGCTCTTGGCATAACGATTTTTGGAAGAAACAATGCTGGCTACGCCATTATCGGTCTTGGCTAAAATCGCCATTAGCTCTTCCCGTGTGAGGCCATCTTTTCCAATATTTTTTTCTTTATAGCTTAATTGATGTTGAGTTAACCAGGTTTTTGCTTTTTTACAGCTTGTGCAACTTGAAACCGTGTAAATTTTGATCATGCAAAATCCTCCTTTCGCTACACTACTGTTAGTTTACCGGATTTTTGGAAACAGGCCATCGGTCCCTAGACTGACTTTTGCAATTTATTCCTCAGGAAAATCAAAATCCCGCAGAATGTCCCCTTTCAGGAGTCTTATTCTTCAATTTCGATTTCTTCCAAATCCAATGGCAAATCTTGTGCCATGTCCGCAGCTTCTTCAAGGACTTTTTCATCTACCTCTGGTTGAGCAGCAGTCGCCGCTGCTTCCCCTTCTGGTAATTCGGCTACTGGCAAGCCAAAATGTTGACGAACCTTGCGGTCGATTTCATCAAAGATGGCAGGGTTTTCCTTGAGGAACTTCTTAGCATTTTCGGAACCTTGCCCAATCTTGTCATCCCCATAGGAGTACCAAGCTCCAGATTTTTTAATGATATCCAGGTCGCTGGCAATTTTCACCAATTCACCAGTGGCAGAGATTCCCTCACCATAGATGATTTCCACAACCGCTTCTTTAAAGGGTGGTGCAATCTTGTTTTTCACGACCTTGATTTTGGTTTCCTTACCAATATTCTCATCTTTTTGATCGCCTGTTCCCTTGATTTGGGAATTTCCACGAACATCGAGACGAACAGAGGCATAGAATTTCAGGGCACGACCACCTGGTGTTGTTTCAGGATTCCCGAACATCACGCCGACCTTTTCCCGTAGTTGGTTGATAAAGATCGCCACCGTTTTGGTTTTGTTGATAGAAGCTCCTAGTTTCCGCATAGCTTGACTCATCATCCGAGCCTGCAAGCCAACATGGCTATCCCCAATATCTCCGTCAATCTCCGCTCGTGGTACCAAGGCTGCAACCGAGTCCACAACCACCAAATCAATCGCTCCGGAATCAATCAATTTACCAGCGATTTCCAAGCCTTGCTCCCCTGAATCGGGTTGGGAGAGGAGAAGCTCATCAATATTAACACCAAGGGCTTGGGCATAGGCTGGATCCAAGGCATGCTCGGCATCAATAAAGGCTGCAATTCCACCCTCTTTTTGAGCCTGGGCAACCGCATGAAGTGCAACGGTCGTTTTACCAGAACTTTCTGGCCCATAGATTTCGATAATCCGCCCTTTCGGATAACCACCTGCTCCCAAAGCGATATCTAAAGCCAAGCTCCCTGAACTCATGACTTGAACTTTCTGATCCATCCGCTCCCCCAGACGCATGATTGATCCCTTACCAAAATCCTTTTCAATCAATTTCAGAGCATCATCCAAGGCCTTCTTTCGCTCATCGCCAAATTTTTTGGTAATTTCAGGTAATTTTTTTTGTTTTTTTGCCATTTTCTCTCCTTATCTCTAATGCAAGACACTTTTTCTATTATAGCAAAATCCCTTATTTGATTAAAGTTTTCAGTATTAAATGAAAAGCCTCTAAAACAGCCAACTGACGAATGGTGTTGCGGTCCCGACCACCTAGGTAGAGACGGTGACTGCCGGTCCCCTCGGGACCAGCCAAACCTAACCAAACCGTTCCAACTTCCTGCCCTTCCAGTTTGTCTGGGCCCGCAACCCCTGTCAAGCTAAGAGCCAAGTCTGCCCCTGTTCGGGCCCGGGCACCTAGTGCCATCTGCTCGGCAGCCCAGGCCGACACCATACCAGCGGCCCGCAGGTCCTCCAGGGGAATCCCCAACATCTGGCTCTTTTGCTCCAAACTATAGGTGACAAAACCACCCGGAAAAACAGTGGAAGCGCCAGGTAGGCCGGCCAACTCTGCCTGCAAGAGGCCTGCTGTTAGGCTCTCGGCTGCTGTCAAGGTCAAGCCCCGCTCCCGTAACAAATCTAGGACTGTTTGCGCCAAATTCTGATCATCGCCATAGGCATAGAGATAATCCTTTAAGTCTCCTTCTTGCAGAATGGCTGCCTCCAACTGATTCAGAAGCTGCTCGCCTTCTTCCCGGCTAGCAGCCTGGGCAGTCAAACGCAGGGTCACTTCACCAACCTTGGCATAGGGAGCCAGGGTTGGATTAGTTTGGTTCCGAATTAAATCAGCCAAACGCGTCACCAACTGGCTTTCCCCAATCCCAAAAAAGCGCAGAACCCGTGAATACAGGGCCTGATCCTGTTGCAACAGCGGGGCTACCTGTTCTAAAAACATGGGTTGAAGCTCACTTGGTGGGCCCGGCAGGACCACATAGGTCACCCCCTGGTCCTCAATCAGATTCCCCACAGCCAAACCGGTCCGATTGGGTAAAACACGCGCTCCCTCAATGGTATCCACCTGGCGATCATTGTTGGCAGTCCGAATCCGCTTGGGACTACTGGCAAAGAAGGCATCCAACTTAGCCAGCCCTGCTGGGTCTGGAACCAAGTTCCGACCTAAAAAAGAAGCCAGAGTTTGCTTGGTCAGATCATCATCTGTCGGCCCGAGACCTCCTGATAAAATCACCCAGTCCACACGCTGACGCGCCAGACTCAAGACCTCTGTCAGGCGCTCGGCATTATCACCAACGACCGTATGGTAATACACACCGATGCCTAAACCCGCCAATTCTTGAGATAAAAACTGGGCATTGGTATTGGCAATTTGCCCCATCAACAACTCTGTTCCCACAGCAATGATCTCTGCCTTCATGGCCTTCTCCTTTATTTCACCAACATCTTCAAGGCTGACTTCATGTAATTTTCAGCCGTATCCGCAGTTCCATCAAAGAATTTACGAATTTTCTTCAATTCTGCCGCCTTATAGCCCAAGGCTTGCAAGGCTTCCATGGCCTCATCCAGGGCCTGATTCTCAGTCGCCTGCGCTAGATCCAAGACCGGAGTCTCAACTGCCTGTAATTTACCTTCCAAATCCAAAATCATTTGCTGGGCCGTTTTCTTCCCAATTTTAGGGAATTTGGTTAAATAGGTACTATTTTTCTCGCTAATGGCTTGCACCAAGCCCTCATGGTCATCTGCCGCAATAATGGCCAAGGCTGAAGTAGGCCCAATTCCCGAAACAGAAATCAAATGTAAAAAGAGCTCTTTCTCCGCTTCATCTCGGAAACCATAGAGGGTATGGGCATCATCACGGATGGCCTGGTACAAATAAATGGTCAATTCCTGATTCAGCTGATTGCTATAGGCATAGGGATTGGCGACATGAATGAGGTACCCAATTCCCCCCAGTTCCACTACCACTGCATTGCTACGAATCTTAGTCAGCTGCCCTCTCATATATTCAAACATAACTGGTTACTTTCTATTCATATTTTCCAAATTCTCGGAGACTCTTATGGTTCTCCTGGATACGCCGGAACATCTTCTCCATATCTCTATTCGTAAAATGAACCAAAACCGGTCGTCCATGAGGACAATTATAAGGATTTTGGCAGAGACGTAATTGATAGAGAAGATGACGGGCAGACTGCTCGTCCAGTGAATGATTGGCCTTAATGGACCGCTTACAGCTCATCATAATAGCCAATTCAGCCCGGTACTTATGGATAGAGACTTCCTTGGTCAACAGCAGCATATCACACATCTCATATACCCCAGCCTCAATCTCTTCTTCCTTGAACCAAATCGGATGTTCCCGCAAGATAAACTGGTTGTTGCCGTAATCAGACAGGTGGATACCGACCTCCCTTAAAACAGGCAATTGCTCCTTAATCCGCAGGAAATCACCGGCTGAAAATTCAAAAAGATAGGGCACCAATAATTGTTGCTGAGCACCCGAAACCTCACCGATAGACTGGCGGTATTCCTCGTACTTCACGCGCTCCTGGGCAGCATGCTGGTCCACAATATAAAGTCCGTCTTTGCCCTGAGCAAATAGGTAGGTCCCGTGCATTTGACCAAAATACTCCAATTCTGGGAAAGTGGCGGTTTCCTCACCATCTAATTTACCATAGGCCTTTTCTAGACTAGGCAAATCCAGCTCCGGATGGTCCAAATCACTGTAATCCGCTGCCTGCCGTTGGGCAAAGTGCACCGAACTTGAAGCTGGACTGGCTTCTTCGACCAGAGTCAGGGGAGCTTGCTCTGGTTCTGGAACTGGCTCTTTTGGACTAGGCTGGTAGTAGACAGGATTGTCTTCTAGGACCAGGCTGGTTTGAACCGGCTTGGCAACTTTTCCAACCGCAGATTTAGCCAAATTTTCCAAGGCATCGGGAATCAGATCCTGCTCTTTGAGGGCCTCTTGGATAGCCTGGCGAATCAGATCCATGACCTCTTTTTCTTTCGACAAACGCAATTCTTGCTTGGTCGGATGGACATTGACATCTGCTAAAAAGGGATCCAATTCAATATCCAGCACAACGAGTGGAAAGCGGCCGACCATGAGCTTGCTACCATAACCCTCAAGAATGGCGCGATTGAGGAGAAAATTCTTGATGTAGCGGCCATTAATCAGAAGGGTGATGTAGGAGCGGTTGGCTCTGGTCAATTCCGGCAGGCTTACATAGCCCTGAACGGAAATATCCAAATCGTGCGCCTCAACAGCTACCATCTTCCGAGCCGTTGTCAGCCCATAAATGGCGGCCAACACCTGGCGTAGATCTCCCTGGCCACTGGTTTGGAGAAGCTGCTTATCCTCATTAATGAGCGTAAAAGAGATGCTGGGATGGGCCAGACTCAGGCGGTTAACAACATCCACCACATGGGACAACTCTGACTGAGGACTCCGCATATACTTGAGACGGGCTGGGGTATTGTAAAAAAGATCAGCCACTCGAACAGTCGTCCCTTGAGCCCGACTAATGGTCTCTTCTTCCAAAATCTCCCCTGCCTGTGTGACCAAGCGTTGGCCCTTCTTGGCTCCAGCCGCCTGACTTTCCAAGGTTAGGCGACTGACGGAAGCGATGGAAGGTAGAGCCTCCCCCCGAAAACCTAGGGTGCGAATCCGAAAAAGATCGGCTTGACGTTTAATTTTACTAGTGGCATGGCGCTTGAGAGCTAGAGCTAGTTCCCCAAAAGCTATGCCACGCCCATCGTCGCGGATTTCAATCAACTTGAGACCAGCCTCTTCGAGACGAATCTCAATGGACTGGCTGCCCGCATCAATGGCATTTTCTAACAGTTCCTTGACCACGCTGCTGGGACGTTCAACAACCTCTCCAGCAGCAATCTGGTTGGCCAGGACTTCCGGTAATTCTAGAATTTCTGTCACACTAACTCCTCTTTCTAAATAGCAAGAAAGAGGCGGGATTGAATGATCCAGCCTCTTTTCTATGGCATTGTCTATTGAGCTCGCATAAAGACGTGCAGAGCAGCCTCTGAGCTCGTTCCAATAACCAAGCTATCTGCTTTGGCTACTTGGTCATGAAAGGGCAGTTTTTGCCCTGCTGGAATGATGGTCAGGGCAGACGAGGCTCCACCAATTTTGTAATGATCGGATATTAGGGTGCCCTCATTCTCTTCTAGTCCATTAAAGATGGAAGCATCAAAGCGGTCACTGCTGCCATCTGCTTCAATCCGGAGTGCTTCTCCCTTATCATTCACCCAGGTACCAACCAGACTGGCATAATCACCAGCCAGGATCGCTTGAGTATCAATACTGGTCTCTTGGACTGAGCTAGCCTCAGCGTCAGAGCTTGCACTGCTAGAGGAAGCAGAGGACATACTGGTGCTAACAGCCTCTTGACTGGAACTTGTCGCAGCCGAGCTTGCTTTTAACCCTGTTGCAGGTTTGGTCCCACAGGCGGCGAGAAGAAGAACCAAGCTCGTTAGGCACAAAAAGAATCGTGTTCGCATGTGAGACCTCCTGATGGATTTTCTATTACTATTTTAACCCTTGACTAGTCTTTTGTAAAGGAAAAGTCCTACTTTGCACGACAAACGCATGAAAGGTTCTAACTGATTTCTCTTCAGTCAGAACCTTTTTTAAAGTAGCGATTTTAAATATTTATCAAATACCATGCTCAAATGAAACTTTTTAC
>NZ_WSRS01000001.1 GCF_009767945.1 Streptococcus danieliae
TAGTTGATTTCCCAATTGTGACAGTTTTTCTAGAAGTCGTTCATCGTCGGAAAATAATAGCATGATAGTACCTCGTTCATCTTAGTAGTTCTATTATCTCATAAAATTTAGGGAGTGAAAATAAAGAAAAGCAGGTATTTCTACTGTAGTGGAACCGTCAGCAGTTAGAAACAACTGCTAGATGGCGGAGATTTTGAGACCTTGGCTCAAAATTTAGTGATGAGACTCCGAAGGAGACTGCTCACGTCCGCACTACCAAATAGGAATACCTACTTATTTGAAATAAGGCGACAATAAGTATGAGTTTTTAGAGGTGCCCTTAAAAACGACAGTCGCACAACTATCGTTTTTAAGTATCCTTAGGGCTAGCGTTTTTGAACTGAGGCCATCCGCCAAGGTAAGAGGAAGGCACAGGCCCATAATCCGATATTTAAGCCAATCCAGTAAGCATCCGGCCCCAACTGAAATCCACGATCCAAGAGATACCCCAAAGGAAGGGCAATCCCCCAATAACTAATGAGCCCGATGACAAAGGGATAACTTGTATCCTTATAACCTCGTAAAATACCTTGAACAGGGGATACCAAGGCATCTGCAAATTGGAAAAAGAGGGCATAGACCAAAAAATTACTCGTTAAGCGGATAAATTCTGGATCCTTGCCATAAAGAGCTGCCACTTGATCACGGAAAACATAGAGGAAAGTCAGGGTTACTCCCGCAAAGAGAATCGCAATCAGCCGTCCAATCCGACTGTAGGCCAGCACATCGGACTGCCGCTTCCCTCCTCTTTCATAAGAAATAATAATGGCCATAGTCATGGAAATACTAAGCGGAAAAGCATACATCAAACTCGAAAAATTCATGGCCGCCTGGTGACTAGCAATCACCTCGGAAGAAAAACGAGCCATAAAGAAACCAACCGTTGCAAATATGGCGGATTCAACAAAAACAGCCCCTCCAATCGGCAATCCCAGTAACCAATCTTCTTTGAAGGCTGGCAAGTAGAGGCCTTGAGGTTTCAAAATACCATAAGTTTTAACTTGGGGATGCCAGAGTATGACTCCTACAACTACCATCAGCAAGGCCCAGTAAGCAAGAGAAGTCCCAAAACCTGCCCCTGCTCCTCCCAATTCCGGAAGGGGCCCTAAGCCATAGATTAACAAATAATTAAAAAAGGCATTAAAGGGTAACAGCAATAACATCAGATACATAGACAATTTAGTCAATCCTAAGGCATCAAAAAATGACCGGAAAACACTAAACAAGAGCAAGGGCAAAATTCCTAGCAACATGAAGTGAAGATAGTCTTTACCCACTTGCAAGACCTCTGCCTGTAAGCCTAAACTTTCCAATAAAAGCGGAGCTCCAAAACCAATCATGACTAAGAAAAAAAGGGCTAAAATCAAAGACAGATAGATAAACTGCCAGACATCTCTCACAACCTTCTCTTCCTGTCCCTGTCCCAGGTGATGGCCAATGATTGGCACTAAGGCCGAGATAATCCCTGTCACCAGTGTAAAGAGCGGATGCCAAATACTGGTAGCCATGGCCACTCCCGCTAAATCTAAGGTCCCATACTGGCCCGTCATCATGGTATCGACAAACGAGGCTGAAAAATTAGCCATCTGATAGACTAAAATCGGCAAAAAGATTTGGAAAAAGACCTTCACTTTTTCAACATTCGAATCGGTTGGACGCAAAACGCCACCTCCATTTCAATAGGCTTACACGGATCACCAAAATCCGAACTCTCGCAGGATTTAACGTTCAATGAGTATAGGTATACCAAAAGAGAACTGTTGAGAATAGCTGGTTCAAAGGAAAACCAAGTCCAGTCGGACTTGGTTTTCCTTTCTTACAAACTGTCACCATTCCAAATGGAATTTTTAACAATCACATAATCAACCTTACGAAGGCTTTCAAGATCACGACCACCTGCGTAGGAAATCGAACTTTGAAGGTCTTCCTGCATTTCTTTTAGGGTTGCAAAGATGGATCCTTTAGCCGGAAGAAGAATTTTCTTCCCTTCAACATTTTTGTAGTCGCCTTTTTGGAACTGGGAAGCAGATCCATAATATTCCTTAAAGACTTGGCCATCTTCTTCGATTAACTGACCTGGACTTTCAGTATGGCCAGCAAAGAGGGAACCGATCATCACCATGCTCGCACCAAAACGAATCGATTTGGCAACATCCCCATGGGTCCGAATTCCACCATCTGCGATAATTGGTTTTCGAGCTGCTTTGGCACACCAGCGGAGAGCAGCTAACTGCCAGCCTCCTGTTCCAAAACCGGTTTTTACCTTGGTAATGCAGACCTTACCTGGTCCGATCCCAACCTTGGTTGCGTCTGCTCCTGCGTTTTCCAATTCACGAACAGCTTCTGGTGTTCCAACATTTCCTGCGATAACAAAGGTTTCAGGTAATTCTTTTTTGATGTGTTGAATCATCTTAATGACACTGTCGGCATGACCGTGAGCAATGTCAATGGTGATGTAATCTGGGACATTATCCTTGAGTTGGCTGACAAAATCATGCTCATAGTCTTTTACCCCCACAGAAATCGAGGAGATCAGACCCTGCTCCTTCATTTTTTGAATAAAGGGAATACGGGCTGCTTCATCAAAACGATGCATAATATAGAAATAACCTTCACGCGCCAACTTCTCCGCCAACTCCTCATCGACAATCGTCTGCATATTGGCTGGCACAACTGGTAGCTTAAAGCTATGCTTGCCAAAAGTGACCTGAGTATCTGCCTGCGAGCGGCTAGAGATAATACACTTATTCGGAATTAATTGAATATCTTCGTAATCAAAAATGGGAAATTCATTCAACATGACTGCACCTCAAAAAATATTTGCCAATCAAGGCTAGACATGGACAAGACCTAAAAACCGACCTTTCCAGAAATAGTATACAGAATTGTC
Source organism: Streptococcus danieliae (assembly GCF_009767945.1). Lineage (GTDB taxonomy): Bacteria > Bacillota > Bacilli > Lactobacillales > Streptococcaceae > Streptococcus > Streptococcus danieliae. The sequence continues at coordinate 2,930 of NZ_WSRS01000001.1, forward strand.
CGAAAATTGTCAATAGAAAGTCATTGACAAGATAAGAAAGTTCGTTTTTCGAAATTTTCAAAGCAAATTGAAAAGGGAGTGGGACAGAACTAATTTTTTTCAAAATTAGTTCGTAGTCCTACCCCCGCAAGGTTGATTAGGTCGGGTTCGGAGTCCTCTCGGCGAGTCAGGAATTGACTCGCTGAGCCTATGATATGGACGAACATGAAATGTTCGCTATCAAGCGAACGATTGGAGTTTGCTTCGCAAACAAGATTTGGTACTCTCTAACAGCATACAATGCTGTTAGACCCAATCAACTACTGCGTCAAAGTATTTTGCTAATCATAAAGAGAGAGGCTAGACTTTTGTCCCAGCCTCTTTTCCAAAGGCTTATTTCTCAGCTAAGAGAGCAGCCATTGTAATGTAGTTATACGGTTTGTTGAAGTGTGGCAAGAAGAAGATATCAGTCAAGGCCAACTTATCAATCGATACATGTTCTTGAATCGCCAAGGAGAACATATGGATTCCCATTGACATATCTTCTTTAGAGGCCATTTGGGCTCCAAGAATCACACGCGATTCACGATCGTAAACAATCTTAAGGACAACTTCGTGATTGTCATGTTTGATAAATTCTGGTTTTTGAAGGTCGCTAAAGCCTGTTTCAACAGCATCAAAACCAGCAGCTTTTGCTTTTTCCAAAGTCAAACCAGTTGAAACCATCTTCAAGTCATAGATAGAGATACCGTTTGAACCTTGCACACCAATTCCTTCTAGTTCATGGCCAGTTGCATTGAAGGCACCAACGATACCGGAACGAACAGCATTGGATGCAAGAGCGATGTAGCTTGGTTTACCAAGAGAGTTATCAAAGATGGTTGCACAGTCTCCAACTGCGTAAACACCTGGAATGCTGGTTTCTTGTTTCTTATCAACAAGGAAGGCACCATTCTTATAGAGCTCAATTTTACCAGCACCAAGTTCTGTATTTGGACGGAAACCAACAGCCAAGATTACCATATCGACATCGAAGGTTTCTTTGTCTGTAACAATGCGCTCAACCTTACCGTCGCCTTCAACAGCCTGAACAGTTTGTCCATAAGCCAAACGGATACCATGATCTTCCAAGTTCTTGTTCATCATGTCGGAAAGCTCACGATCATAGTAACCATTGAGTGAGGTTTCAGCGATATCAATCAAGACCACTTCTTTACCAACACGTTCGAAGGCTTCCGCTAATTCCACACCAATATAACCAGCACCAACAACAGCAACCCGTTTGATGTCTTTGTTTTCTAGACGTTCAATAACTTCCGCAGAGTTTTGGTAAAGTTTTACAAATTGAAGGTTTTCAAGAGTGGCTTTAAATTCACGGCTTCCTTCAACCAACTCAACCCCTTTGATAGGTGGGATGATTGGTTGAGATCCAGTTGCGAAGATCAATTTTTCGTAAGATTCTACATGCTCTTTGCCATCAACCAGAGCGGTCACTTCTTTTTTGTCATAATCGACAGACAAAACTGGAGATTCCATGTAGATGCGAGCACCCTTAGATTCCAAGGTTTCTTTATTGGAATAGAAGAGACCTTCTGGACCATCAATTTGTTTTCCAATCCAAAGCGCCATTCCACATCCGAGGAAGGAAATATTGGAGTTTTGGTCAAAAACAACAACTTCGTTTTCGTCACCGAAATTGTCTAGCATTGTATTAATACAGGCTGTACCAGCGTGGTTAGCACCAATGACAACAATTTTACTCATAGTTCGAGTCCTACCTTTAATTTATTTCAAGTTCAGTATACCACAATCTGGCAGCGTTTCCAAACGTTATCCTAGAGGATTGGAAAAAATTATGAAAAATTTCAGAGATTAGAGCGAGACCTGCTTTAAAGAGCTCCGACCAGAGCCCTGCTTTTCCACCAAGATCTGTTTGGAGATCCCTTGTTTCATCACCTCCACATGGGAAATCAAACCGATCATTCGACCACTACGGCCCAGGCTCTCCAAAACATCGAGTGCCACCAACAGGGTTTCCTGATCCAGACTTCCGAACCCTTCATCAATAAAGAGAGCTTCTAGTTCGATGCCTCCCTTACTTTCCTGAATGACATCAGAGGTTGCCAGAGCCAAGGCCATACTAGCCAAAAAACTTTCTCCTCCAGAGAGTGTGGAGACCGGTCGTAATTGCCCCACTTCCTGGTCCAAAACGTCCAGTTCTAAGCCGGAAAGACTACGACCGGATGTTTTTTGAGCATTCAATACAAATTGATAGCGCCCTTGTGAGAAATCTTGGTAATAGCGCTCGTTGGCCACTTCGACAATTTGATTGAAAAAATGCTGCAAAACATAACCTCTAATATCTAACCGACTCTCAGTCTGACCTGCTAGAACCTGTACCAATTGATCCAACTGTTCATACAGCAACTGGCTTTCAAGTTGATTTTCAGTTAGGGCTGTCAACTGTTGCTCAACCGTTAGGGCATGGTCAATCCGGCTCACGATGAGAATCAGAGCCTCCTGCTCCAAGCTTAAATCCGACTGCAATTGAGCTAAGCGAGCTTCCTGCTCCTGCGGATTGTCCAATGAAAGATTTGGTGGTTCCTGGCTTTGGAGCCGATTAAGTTCATGCTGGATTTCCTGGAGGCGACCTTCAAATTGAGTAATTTTTTGCCGCAATTGTCCACGCAAAGGGACTTCTTGGAGGATGTCTAGAAAGGCCGCCAGTTCCACTTGTGGCAAGAAATCTTCTTGCAGCTTAAGCAAGGCTGATCGATTCTTGGCCTGTGCTTCTTGATGAGACTGGAGCATTTCTGCATACTGTTCTTGTCTGGTTTCAAAAGCCTGTCTATGAGCCGTTAGCTGCAGTTCTAGCTGCGCTAGCCTTGCTTTGGCAGTTTGATACTGCTTCAACCGCTCCTGCTCGTTTTTTAAAGCGACTTCAACTTCTTGGATTGTTTGAGTGCCAATCTGCATTTCCAATTTTTCTAGAGCTCGGGAGTTCTCTTGGATTTGTTGGCCTGTGTGGTCCATTCGCAAGCTGATTTCCTGAAGGTTGAGCAAGCGCTGATTTTGGCGGAGCAAGGCTGTTTCTTTTTCCTGCCGCAGATTTTCTACCTGCTTAAGCTGACTTTCCAAGCTGGTTTGGTAGGCTTGAAGAGCCTGCGCAAGACCTGTGAGATCAATCTGATCCGTCTCTAAATCAGTAGCAAAGTCGCTCAAGGCTGTTTGATAAACTGCCTGCAGCTCTTCTAACCGGCTCAAGACCTGGGCAGATTGCTGCTCCAGTTTTGTTTGGCTCTCCCCTAAATGGGCTAGCTGTGCTTTCTGCCCATAATAAGCCAGTTCTGCCTGCACATAGTCGGCTTCCATCCCTGCAGCTGACGTCTGAGGTAGCTCGGTCACCTGATTGTGACACACCAGGCAGGGCTCATTCAAATGGGTTTGACCGCGAACCAAGTCCACAGCGTAGGCCAAGCGTTGGTGCTGAAAGGCGTGGTGGTCGCTAGACTGGGGCAGGTTCTCCAATTGGAGCTGGACTTCCTCGAGCTGGGACTGGAGCTGAGCCAGTTCGGCTTCTTGTGCCTTGATCCTCTGATCCTGCTGAAGGAGTTGATGGTGGCGCTGCTGATAGTCCACCAATTGATTCCAGCTCACCGGTTTCTGGCTAAGTGACTGTAGACCGGTTTCTAATTGTGCTACCGCTTCCTGACTGGCCTCCAGTTCCTGTTGCAAGGCCAGTTGCTGGTCTTGCAACTGCCCCAGCTCATCCTGTTTGCTGGCCAGGAGCTGGCTTAATTGCTGCCGATCCAGAAGTTTTTGGTAAGCGCCCTCCAGCTCTGCGATTTGCCTTCTGAGCTCCTCTTCATCTTCCTTTCCCAGACCTGCTTGCTCCATCACATAAGTCTGGTTTAAGGCCTCCAATTCCTGCTGGTCTTGCTCCAATTGCGTTGCTCGGCGGCTTAATGCCGCTTCTTGCTGGTCTAATTGCTGCTGCCGATCCAGCAGAATTTGTCCCCCTTCAAGATTATCCAATAAAGCTAGATGAGCCTTATCCACCTCATAGGTGGGGTAAGCGGTCTCGACTTGTTTAAACTCTGCTTGAGTGCGGGCCAGGGCTTGCTCCCAGTCCTGCCGTTGCTTACAAGCCGCCAATTTCTCAGCGAGCTCCTGAACCTGCGCTTCCAAGTTCAAGACCTTCCTTTCACCGTGCTTTTTTTCCTGTTCAAAGGTTTGAAGGGCCTCTGTCATAGCCTCCTGGATTTGCGCTGATCCCAAAAGAGCTAGATCTTCTCCCACCACACTGCGGGCCAACAAGATCATTTCCAAGTCTCTGGCCTCCATCTGTTGGCGGTCTTGCTTACGTTTTTCTTTTAATTGTTCAATTAAAAATTGATAGGAATCCACATCAAAAAGCGTTTGGAGGATTTCCTCCTTCTCCTTGGAATTAGCCAACAAAAAGCGCTTAAAATTGTGTTGAGGCAAGAGCAGGATCCGTTGAAACTGATCCTTATTCAGATGAAGCAGGTCTTCGATGGCCTGGGTCACTTCCCCGATCTTGGTATAGCTGGGACCAACCAGCTGGCCGTCCACGATTTCCGAAAAGAGATGCTGGTCGCGAAAGAGACTGTTAAAGGACCGTTCAGGATCCCAAGCCACTCGCTTAGGGGTCCAGGATCTCTCTACACGGTAGGTCTTGCCCCGATGGCTAAAATCCAGTATAACACTGGACGGCTCCTTAGCACTAAAAGAAGCAAACTCACTGCGTAAGTCAATAAAACGTTTATCGCCAATCTTAAACTGGGCATTATTGTAATACAGCGCTGTCACCAGTAAATCAAAGATTGTTGTTTTACCCGATCCCGTATCTCCTGAAATTAAAAACAGGCTATCGGCATAATCGCGAAAATCCAAATCTAGTTGCGCGTGGGGGCCAATATTTCTAGCTTGTAAACGAATCGGTTTCATGCTTCCTCCCTACTCTCTAACAGACTGTCCTCCAACCAGTTCCGTTGTTGGACTGTCAGCTCCTGGCCGGTTTGTTCCTGAAAAAATTGCTGAATCAGCTCCAGCGGAGACTCCAACCGTTCCTGGGTCAAGACTCGCCTGTTGTGAGGTCTACTAGCCTCTTCGATCCGGATATCGAGAATATCCGAATAATAAGTCATCAAGGTATCCCTTAAATTTCGCACCTCTTGGGGTTTGGCTGTTAGGCGAATACTGTAATAGGCTGGACCCTCTGCCTGGATTTTAGCCACAAAATCTTGCTGTGTGATGTCTGCATAGCTGCCACTAATGAGACGAATATCTTTGGAAATGGGAAGGGGCTGAAAGTTGATTTCCAAATCATTCTCATCCCAGTCTAAAAGAAGGACTCCCTTCTCCTGCCAATGCTCATCGACCGCAAATTTCAAAAGAGAACCGGAATAGCGAATCTGCTCGCTAGGACTGGACAAGTGCGAATGGAGATGGCCCAAGGCCACATAGGAAAAGCTGGCAAAAAGGCTAGCTGGCAAATGATTAAGCCCTCCGATTTCTGATTTTCCCTCACTGATCAGCTGGTAGTTTTCATTGCCCTGGCCAGCCACATAAAAATGACTGATCAAAATGGGCTTTTTACCAGGTTTGATTAGGGCCTCCATGTCCTTAACCAGGCGTTCCATAGCCTGACTGATGGTCTCCATTTGGCCTTTATCCTCTTCGGTAATCCCATAAAAACGCCGGGCATCGCTGGGGTGAAAAAAGGGTAGCAGAAAAATTTGAAAGTCCCCAAAGTCAATCGGTTCCAAGGCTTGTTCAATTTGGGTCGCCAGATAAAGCTGGCCCTGCTTCATCCAGCGGGTTCCAAACTGGAGACGGTTGGCACCATCATGGTTGCCAGAAACAATAAACAGGGGAAGACCTAGCTCTACATTTAATTCGTAAAGCATCTGATCCAGGGCCTTGGTTGCCGAAACTGGTGGGGTGGAAACATCAAAAAGATCGCCTGCTAAAAAAAGCGCATCTACCTTTTCCTCTTTGGCTAGTTTTTTAAGAGCTTGGAAGGCTGACCACTGCTCCTCCAGGAGAGAGTAACCATGTAGTTTCCGCCCGATATGCCAATCCGCTGTATGTAAAAATTTCATTCCAATCCTCCCAACTAGGTTCTTCTAAGAATAACAAAAAAAGTCAAGGCAAACAAATGTCTACCTTGACGAATTTCAGATTATTCTGTTTCCATTTCAAAAGCATCCGCTTTTTGTTTATCTGGAAGCACAAAGGCTAGAAGTAACCCCACAAGTGCTGGAGTTGTCCAAGCCATAGAGGCTGCTGCAAATGGAAGACTTTGAACCAGACTGCTAAGAGCTGTGATTCCAAGACTGGATCCCAAAACTTCTGCTAGCGAAACCAAGGTTACCAAACCGATGGTTGCCTGCATACCACGTTTTGAAAGTGGGACAAATTTGTTTACAATCACAATCAAAACAAGGGCGATGGTGATTGGATAAAGAATCATCAAGACCGGTACTGAGAAGGTGATGATGGTGTTCAAACCAAGGTTAGCAATTCCAAAACCGATGAGGGTAAAGGCTGTTGCGTAAGCCTTGTAGGAGAATTGTGGGAAACGAGAGTTGAAGAACTCACTCGTCGCCACAATCAAACCAACAGTTGTTGTAAAGCAGGTCATCGTAATCATGAAGGCTAGGAAGAGTTGTCCGACTGAACCAAAGACCTGTTGGGTTGCATTGGTAAGGACATACACACCTTTGTTAATGTCAGGATTAGCGATCACATCTGCTGGTACTGGAAAGGAATTTCCCAACTTAGCAAGTCCGACATACAAGGCGCTGAAGGCCAAGGCTACTACCAAGCCAACAATCCAGATGGTTGTGATGTATTCTTTTTTATTGGCAAAGCCCAATTGCTTCAAAGTTTGCACTGCAACCACACTGAAGGCTACCGAAGCCAAGGCATCCAAGGTGTTGTAACCTTCTAGGAAACCTGTTCCAAAAGCGGCTGTTGCATAACCATCAATGGCTGCCTGTGGAGCTTGACTAAAACTTGCAAGTCCTAGGATGATCAAAAGGACGATAGAAATGGCAAAAATTGGTGTTAGGATTCGACCAACGGAATCTAGAATTTTAGAGGGATTCAAAGAGATTAGATAAGCTGCTCCAAAATACAACACTGTAAAAATCAACAGAGCGAGGCTCGTATTAAATCCGTTGAGTAGAGGTTCAATCCCGACGCTGAAAGCTGTTGTAGCAGTCCGAGGAATTGCAAAGAATGGTCCGATTGCTAGGTAGAGAGCTACCAGATAGACAGTCGCAAAGACTGGTGAAATTTTCTTAGAAATTTCATAAACATATCCTTTAGGGTTTAGGGTTCCAATAATTAGCGTTAGAACCGCCAAACCAACTCCCGAGACAACAAAACCAAAGATTGCGGGCCAGAAATTTTGTCCAGATAGAACTCCGAGTGTTGGTGGGAAAATCAAGTTACCCGCACCAAAGAAGATACCGAACAAAAGCAGCCCCGTTAAAGCACCTTTTTTTACCATAAACTTCTCCTTTTCTAAATATGACCCCTATTATATATGACTTTCACCGCTTTGACAAGAGTTTTCAGAAATTTTAATCAATTTATTTTCCATCTTGATTTTCTTGGAGAAATTTGAGAATGGGATAACGAACGTTCGGGAAATAGTCTCCCGAAAAATCATGACCGGCTCCGTCAATAATCTGAACTTGGCCATTTTGGAGATAAGGCCGAGCTTTTTCACTATAGGAAAAAGGGACGATTTCATCCTGGTTGCCATGGAGAATCAGGACTGGACCCGGATACTTGGCTAATTCACTGTAGATGTGAATTGGCCAGACATCCAGGAGATAATTGGAACTAATTTCCATGTCAAAATGGTCAAAAATCTTGCTCTGCTCAGGAATTTGGTCTAGGGAATCATAGATTTGATGGGGAAGTTCACTAATCACAAAGGCTGGGTACATGAGCAGGAGGTTTTTCACCTTGGCCGGTTCTTGACTAGCGACCAGGCTAGCCACCAAACCACCTTGACTAATCCCAAAAAAACTGGTCTGATTGGGTTCAATCTCGGTCCATTCCTGGCTCATCTTCAAGACGGATTCGAGGTCTTCGACTTGACTAGTGATGGTTAATTCTTTGGCATTACTGGTACTTTGACTCCTGGGGCCACCGTGAACAAAATCAAACAAATAAACGGCATAACCTCGGGAAGCTAGTAATTCGGCATAGACCCGACCTTGCCGGTAGGAACCATTAAAACCGTGGGCAAAAATTATTAAGGGAACCTTATTTTTGCTAGCAGGAATGTATATTTGCCCTTTTAGTTTGCGGACACCATCCTGAATGTCTCTGTCTTCAATCCGGTAATCGGTTTTGGGCAGGGTGATGGCAACAGCTTCCTGCTTTTTTTGATCAATCTCGGGAGCCTGAGTTGTCCCCGCCCAAACGAGGCTGAAGCCAATCACGATTAGGCTTAGGACTAAGCCAATTTTCTTCACACTCAACCTCCTTTCTTTTTTTACCCTAAGGCAACGTCTAAAATCATCATCAAAACAAAGCCAATCATAAGCCCCAGGGTTGCTTGGTCGGTGTGGCCATTATTTTGGGAATCAGGGATTAGTTCCTCGACAACGACAAAAATCATGGCGCCGGCTGCAAAGGATAGGGCGTAAGGCAACAGGGAGGTCATGGCTAAAACGGCTAGGGCTCCTAACAAGGCTCCCAGCGGCTCAACCAAGGCTGAGTTAGCTCCCCAAACAAAGGCAGACCAGCGAGACCGGCCCTCTGTTCGTAGGGGAACGGCCAGAGCTGCCCCTTCGGGAATGTTCTGCAAGCCAATTCCTAACGCCAAGCCCAAAGCAGAGATCAGAGCCGCACTATTGCCATCTTGAATAGCCCCAAAAGCCACTCCAACCGCCAAACCTTCTGGAATGTTATGGATGGTGATGGCTGAAAAAAGGAGGGCAGTTCGGGACAGGTGCTTTTTAGGTTGTAGGCCTTCGACTTCTGTCTGGGTCAAATGGAGGTGGGGGATAATCATGTCCACTAAACGAAGAAAAAAACCACCCGCCAAAAAGCCAATAGCTACTGGCAACCAACTCAGCTTCCCATAGCTTGGTTCCGCAAATTCGAGAGCTGGTGACAGTAGCGACCAAAAGGAAGCTGCAATCATAACTCCCGCCGCAAAGCCCATGGTGGTGTCCAGGGCCTTACGATTAACCTCTTTGAAGAAAAAAACAACAGAAGCCCCTAAGGCCGTACAAAACCAGGTGAAGAGACCGGCTCCAAAGGCCAACCAAACGACAGATTGTTGTGTCAACCACTCCATAGACTACCTCCTAGAGATGATAGAAGGGATTGGTTGATACACGGCTGCCCAAAATATCTAGCGCCCAGCCTTCTTCCTGCTTCCACTTCTCTAATAACATGGTCAAGCCTTGAATGAAAATCACCTCGATGTAGTGGCCTGGATCAATGGCACGCAAGCCTTGTGATAGGAAGTCTTGGGCCGTATGGTAATAAATATCTCCAGTAATCAGGACGTCAGCTCCCTTGGCTAGAGCATCTGAAGCAAAGGATTGCCCACTACCTCCGCAAATGGCAATGCGTTTCACGGGTTCTGTTAGGTAACCTGGATATTCGACTAGGCGAACGCTATCTAAATGGAAGGTTTCCTTAACCTTGAGGGCCAACTCTTGGAAGTCCATGGGTTCAATCTCTCCAATCCGACCGATTCCCTGATTGGGACCTGTTTCATGAAGAGGCTGGGTGTTCTTGATTCCAAGCAGGTCACAGAACCAGTCATTGAGTCCCCCTTCGACCACATCAATATTGGTATGGGACACATAGACCGCAATATCCGCCTTGATCAAGTCCACGTAAATACCGTTCATCCCCTGATCATAGACCAGGTTCTTAATTGGGCGGAAAATCGGCGCGTGTTTGACAATCAGTAAATCCACCTGATTGGCAATGGCCTCTTCGACCGTCTGTTCACGAATGTCCAAGGTCACCATTACCCGCTGGACTTCCTTGTCCAGAGACCCAATTTGTAGGCCCACCTGGTCCCCCTCGAGGGATAATTCCGGTGGACAAAAAGCTTCATAACGTTCGATTACATCTCTAACTTTCATCTAGTACCTCTCTAATCATAGCTAATTTCAAAGCCAACTCTTCTCTTTCCGCGACATGCTCTGGAGGGATTTTTGTCAACAAGGCTGCCAATTTATCCGCCTCCTTGGCCCATTTTTTCCGAAAGACCACTGATTTTTCCTGTAACAGAAAGGGCCCGAAGGTTCGTTCTGACAAGCTTAAGCCCATCTGCCCCGGTTGGGCTACTACTATTTCATAGATTTTCCCAGCCTCCTCCAGGATAGCCTCAGCAGTCACCTGATAATCATGGGTCTCTAACCAAGCGCGTAATTCATGTTCGCGATTGTTTGGTTGAAGGATCAGGGTCTGAACGCCCTGAAGCCGGTCTGGATCAGCATCCAAAATGGAGGCAATCAGTCTCCCTCCCATACCGGCAATCACAACCTCATCAACGCTATCTTCAGGCGACAAGGCTTTTAAACCAGAAGCCAGACGTACCTGAATCTGCTGACTGAGACCTTCTTTTTGAACATTTTGACAAGCCGATTGGTAGGGACCTTCCACCACTTCACCGGCAATGGCAGCGGCAATGCGACCACTTTTCATCAAAGCAATCGGTAGATAGGCGTGGTCGCTACCAACATCTAACAGGGTAACTCCAGGGCTGACAAAACCAGCCACTGTCTCTAAACGTTTGGATAAGGACATTTATTTCTCCAGATTTTTATAATAAAAACAATGAGCCTGAACCGGGCAAGTCTCACATTTGGGTTTGCGGGCTGTACAGTGATAACGGCCGAAAAATATGAGCCGGTGATGGGTCGCAATCCAGTCTTTTTTAGGGATTTTAGCCATCAGGTCTTTTTCAATCTGCTCAACACTGGCATCCTGGGCTGAAATGTTCAAGCGTTTGGCAATCCGGCTTACATGGGTATCGACGGCAATGGCCGGAATTTGATAAATTTCCGCCAAAACCACATTGGCAGTTTTGCGCCCGACACCTGGCAAGGATTCCAATTCTTTATGGGTTTTGGGCACTTGACCCTCAAAACGCTCTAAAATTTCCTGGGCTGTTCGAATAATATTTTTAGCCTTGGATTTGTAAAGCCCAATGTGACGGATGGTCTCCTCCACTTCAGGTAGAGGGGCATTGGCTAAATCTTCAATTTCTGGATACTTGGCCCAGAGTCCCGGGGTAATCTTGTTAACGGATTTATCGGTAGCTTGGGCTGATAAAATAACGGCTACCAATAATTGAAAAGGAGTCTCATAGGTCAGCTCACCGTGAGCATTCGGAAACATATCGGCAATAATGTCCAAAATGCGTTTTAACTTCACACGTCCAATCATTCTTCTATCCTCCATAAATTGACATTGTTTTTAAATTCATCACTGGCCTTGATTTGACGCGTTTTTTTCAATTCCCACTCATCCCGCCGACGCTGAATCTGCTCCTTGGTCTGGATTCCCTCTTGGACCCAGCTGCGAACAATGGCTTGCCAGTAACGCCATCTGGTTTTCCCATTAAGAAGGGCTTCCCGAACAGCCTCTTGAATCAAGACCAGGGGAACCTCCTGTGTCAATTTCTGCAAGTCCTCGATTTCGATGGAGCTCAACATCCGGCCGTAGTTTTCCTCAAAAAATTTCAGCAACTCTTGAAATTCTTTTTGACCTACAGCTTCTGAATCCTCGTCTAGATTCCGCTCTGCCAATTGATCCAAACGCTGAAACAGGGGACTGGCATCAATATAAAAACCAACCTTCCCATCCTCTTTACTGGTATCCTGGTATTGGACGGAACCCGTGGAAATCAGATTGTTGAGAATCCGATTAATGGTTTCTGCACTCATCCCGGTCCGCTTGCTGAGGCGATCAATGGAAATACTGCTACTCTTGCTCGAGTTTTCCAAGTAGAGTAGTTGCCAAACCAAAAATTCTTCAGGGGATGAAAATAATTGGCTGATATTCTCAAATAAAAAAGCTGGTAAAACAATTTGTCCCATTTGATAGTGTTGATAAAATCCCATACTCCTCCTCTATCTACGCTTCTTGGATACTCTCTATTATACTCTATTTCTGCGAGGACGAAAAAATCTTCTTGAAGTTTCCTTCAAGAAGATTCTGATTAATAGTGCATGAGAACCTTGTAGTCGTAGTCACCGATGGCTTGACGACCATTGAGATCGTCCAATTCAATTAAAAAGGCACACCCTGCAACAATCCCACCTAAGCGTTCAATCATCTCGATGGTTGCCTTAACAGTTCCACCTGTTGCTAATAAATCATCAACAATCAGCACCCGTTGTCCTGGTTTGATAGAGTCTGCATGCATGGTTAGGGTATCTAAACCATACTCTTTTTCATAGTCAGCAGAAATCACTTCACGCGGTAATTTACCTGGCTTACGGACAGGAGCAAAACCAATTCCCAATTCATAGGCAACTGGACAACCCACAATAAATCCACGAGCCTCAGGACCTACAATCATATCAATCTTCTTATCTGTCGCGTATTGAACAATTTCACGTACTGCGTAAGAATAGGCATTCCCATCAGCCATCAAAGGACTGATATCCCGGAAGGTAACCCCTTCTTGCGGATAATTTTCAATCGTTGCAATATAATCTTTTAAGTTCATAATCGACTTTCTATCAAAATGTTTTACAATTTATTCTACCATAATTAGAACGGAATAGCTAGGAGGACCCCACACCTAACTCGAAGCTTAGTCCTCCAAGGGAAACTGGGACAAGTATTCATAGATGTCTTCTACGGGGTCTAGAGCCATTTTTTCCTGGAAACGAGCCAAGATTTTCAGTTCTTGATAAATCTTGCTGTCTTCGATAGAACGTTTTGTTGCGGCTGGATTTTCCTTTAACACCCCATCTTCAATAGTCACAAACTCCAATTCTTGGAAAATTTGTAACATCTTGATCAGTAACGGCCGCTGGATTTTTAAATAAAGGGCTAGATCATTCAACTTATAACGGACATCGAATTCAGGAACCTGACGAATGGTCTTGTAAAGCAAGGCAAACTGCTCTCTACTACCAACTCCAGTTAAATAGAAAGCTTCCTTGATACTATTTTTAAAATAGAGGACTTGCGGCTGACGCTCTTGAATAAAACGAGCCAAGGCTTCCACCGATTCTGGTAACTGGTCGACCACATAGGCTCTAGCTTCTGGAACATTAGCTGGAAATTCTTCTGTAAATTCCAAAACCGGAACAGAATCCGGCAGAGAAATCTTTCCAGACCGAATGTTGTAGAGCTGCATGCCTTCAATTCGGGCATCCACGATCATCAATTGCAGGCTGGTTTGACCATTCCATTTGTTGACCGCTAGGGTTACCAGCAGCTCCAGTTGCTTGGCCTGTGAAAATTCCAAGCTAAGGTTGCCATAACCAAAACCAACAACCTCAAATTCCGCCTGCCCTTGTAAAATTTTCAGTTTTAGATGAGCGTTTCCCTGACCCATGCTGCGAGCTGATTCAACTTGAAAATCTGAAATATAAAAGACAGGCTGACGATTATCCATCCCAAAAGGAGCCAATTGTTGAAACTGTTCCAAGGTTTTGAGGCTAAGACTCTGCAAATCCAGAATCTCATCCACCTGATAAGCAGGCTTCTTGCCAGAGATTTCTCCTTGCTGGTCCATATAGTTTTCTAAGACTGCCTTTAGGGCTGGGATCTGCTCTAACTCCAGGGTCATCCCCGCAGCCCCCGCATGCCCCCCAAAGGCGACAAAAAGATCCCGGTGTGGATCTAAGGCTTCAAAGAGGTGGACACTTTCTGGACTCCGAGCGGAACCCTTGGCTTTCTGACCATCACTGCTCAACACAATAATGGGTTGACCGGTCTCTTCTAACAGACGACCAGCCACAATCCCCAAAACTCCAGGATTCCAGCCCTCTTGTACCAAAACCTGGGCCTTGGCTTCAGGATCCAACTGGGACCGCGCCTCTTCATAGATCGCTTGAACCAGTTCCTTGCGTTCTGTGTTTTTAGCGTCGATCATGCGAGCCAGGTCATGGGCTAACTCATCATCAAAACCAGTCAAGAGCTCCAAGGCTGGGTTGGGGTCATCCAAACGGCCCAGAGCATTCAAACGCGGAGCCAGCTGGAAACCAACGGTCTCTTCATTGGCTTCGTCTAGTTTTAGCGAAGCCACCCGGGCTAGTTCTTGCAGGCCGATGCGTTGGGTTTGTTTGAGGATTTTCAGACCCTGAGCTACCAGAATCCGGTTCTCACCGACCAAGGGAACCATATCGGCAATGGTCCCGATTGCCACCAAATCAAGGAAATCCTGGACCACATCGCCGACCAGGGCACAGGCCAGCTTAAAGGCAACCCCCACACCTGCTAAATGTGGGAAGGGATAGGGATCATCCGGTAATTCTGGATGAATAATGGCATAGGCAGGAGGCAGCACCTCTGGCAAGGCATGATGGTCGGTTACAATCACATCCACCCCTTGCTGGGCCGCATACTCCAAGGCCTCATGGCCAGCCACTCCATTATCGACCGTGATAATTAAGGAAATCCCCTGGTTTTCGATGAAGTACTTATAGACACTTTTGTTGGGGCCATAGCCATCCGTAAAGCGGTTGGGGAGGTAGACTTGAACTTCCGCCCCCATTTCCTCGAGAACTTCCTTCATAATCGAAGCACTGGTCATTCCATCGGCATCATAATCGCCATAGACCAGGATCGCCTCTCCCCTTTGGATGGCAGCCTCAATCCGAGCGACCGCCTTTTCCATATCTTGAAAAAGAAAAGGATCGGCCAAGTCCTCTAAAGATGGCTGTAAAAAAGCTTCAAGGTCTTCCTTGCTGTGAACCCCACGCCGGAACAAAAGATCCGCCACAGACTCTTCCAAACCAAATGTTTTAGCCACCGCCATAAAGTCCTGGTCTTCTACCTTGGGCTGAAATTGCCAATCGTATTTTGCTTCAATCATCTGAATCCTCTAGTTTACAATGGAATTTCTTCCAAATCTTTGACAACATGAACATTTGGGAAGATGCTAGCGGCATCATCCCGCATCCGGCTAATATCTTTGGCCAAAAAGCGTGGGCTAATGTGGTTGAGCAAGAGCTGTTTAGCTCCGGCTTCCTTGGCCACTTTGGCCGCATCCATATTGGTCGAATGACCATGGTTGCGAGCCAGTTTTTCATCACCCTTGCCATAGGTCGCTTCATGCACCAAGACATTGGCTCCTACGCCTAAACGGACACTGGCATTTGTCTTCCGAGTATCTCCGAGGATGGTAATGACCTTCCCGGGACGAGGGGGTGAAAGGTAGTCCTTGGCTTGGATGAGGCGGCCGTCTGGCAGGGTAATATCTTCCCCTTTTTTAATTTTTCCAAATAAAGGTCCAAACGGAACACCGACCTCCTTCAAGGCTTCCGCATCCAAAGTTCCTTCTAAATCTTTCTGGATTACCCGGTAACCAACGCAGAAAATACTGTGGTCGAGGGCTTCAGCATAGACCTTAAATTGATCGGTCTCCATGATCAAGCCCAGCTTATCCGAATCAAATTCATGAAAATGAATGCGGTAGGGCAGGCGAGAGCCAGACAAGCGGAGGCTGTTAAGCACAAAATTACGAATACCTACAGGACCATAAATGTCTAGATTGGTCTGCTCTTCATTGGCTTGAAAGGCCCGACTGGACAAAAAGCCCGGCAGGCCAAAAATATGGTCCCCATGCAGGTGGGTAATAAAAATTTTGCTGACCTTACGGGGGCGAATGCTGGTATGCAGAATTTGATTCTGGGTGCCTTCACCACAGTCAAATAGCCAGACTTCATTGATTTCATCTAAAAGTTTCAAGGCGAGACTCGAAACATTGCGCGCCTTTGAGGGCTGACCGGCACTAGTCCCTAAAAATTGTAATTCCATGCTTCCTCCTCTATCACTACTGCAAGCTGACGTTCCTTGGAGCCATACCAGAGGAGGGTCTCAACTTCCTGTTTTGCTAATTCTTGAATTAAATCTTCTTGACTGTAAGAAACCCATTTCTGGCTTCCATCTTGTAACAACAAACGATCGGTGAGCGGGCTCATAGCCTCTTGATTCTCTAGCTCTGCTGCTTCATAGGGACGTAAAATCAGTCGACCCTGGTAAGTCGCAACCAGATGGTCTGGAAAGATCATGGCGATCTCCCACAGTAAATCCGGAGTTACTGGCTCTGCCACCTGGGCAAAAACCTGTCCCAAGCCACTCGCATCCAGCAGGGCTAGACCATAGGCTTTACCAGACAGATTCAAACGGATAAAGGGCTTGACTTCCTCAAAAGAAGGATCTGCTTGGAACAGTTCAAAAGCCTGACTTATTTCCAACAGGTAGTCCATCGCTGCCTGGGGCCCTTTTTTCTGATACAGTTCCGCAAAATAGGCATTTAAGACACTGGGCGGAGGCGTAATCCAGGCTAGCATTTCTTGGGGGCTTTTGCCCCTTAAAACTTGTTCCAGATACTTGCGATCCAAGGCGGTATAGCCGCCCAGAGCGATCGCCCGATCAATCCATTCATTCATAAAAGGTTTCTAATCTCCATTTATTTTTTGCTGCAATCCAACCCGTAACAGTTAGCCCCTCCTGGTCATAGTCCAGTTGATCTATCAAGGCCAAGGCTTCTAATTCATGCAGGCGGTATTGCTTGGCCAAGGATAGGTGGAGCTCAAAGGGTTCCCAGAGTTCCTTTAGGCCTTCAATAATGATGGCTTTTAAATCTTCTTTAGCAGAAGGAGCATGGGCTGAAAACTGCCGAGACGGGTTAAGGGTGGGAACAAAATGGTCGACCCTGTCCAACTTATTATAAAGGGTCAGACGTGGAATCTGGTCCATTTCCAATTCCTGAATAAGGGCTAATACCGTTTCTTCCTCCTGCTCATGGTAGGGATCACTGGCATCGATGACATGCAGCAACAAATCCACATGCCGACTCTCCTCCAGGGTGGACTTAAAGCTGGCCACCAACTCAGTTGGTAGGTCTTGGATAAACCCAACAGTATCTGTCAGAGTTGCCGCTAGGTTTTGATCCAGATGAATTTTCTTGGTTGTCGCATCTAGGGTCGCAAAAAGTTCATCGGCCTCATACTGGGGAGTCTCCCCTAATAAATTCAGAATGGTCGATTTCCCGGCATTGGTATAGCCAATCAGTCCAATTTGCAAATCGGGACTGGCTAGGCGTTTCTCCCGAATCCGACTGCGATTCTTCTCAACGGCCTTTAACTGCCGTTCAATATCGACAATTTGGTTGCGGACAGCCCGACGATTTAATTCCAATTGACTTTCCCCGGGTCCACGGGAGCCGATTCCTCCCCCTTGGCGGCTCAAGAGAATCCCTTGACCAACCAAGCGCGGCAACAGATACTGCAATTGGGCTAGGTGCACCTGCAGTTTGCCCTCATAGGACCGGGCCCGCAAAGCAAAGATATCTAAAATCAGCTGCATCCGGTCAATAACTTTGACGCCCCACTGACTTTCCAGATAAGTATTTTGGCGGGGTGTTAGCCGGTTATTAACCACAACACTGTCAATCTCCTCAGCCTCAATCCAATTTTTAACCTCTTGGACCTTACCACTTCCAATTAGGCTGCGAGCATCCACCCGTTCCCGTTTTTGCACGATCTCTCGGATAACTTGGGCACCAGCCGTGTGGGCTAGGCGGGCTAACTCCTCCATGGACATGAGAAAATGGTCCATTTTGGGCAGCTCGACCCCAATTAAAAGCACCCGCTCTTGTTCTTTTTTCGTATTAATCATGTAAAAATTCCTCAACGACTGCCTCAAGATCCTGTTTAAAGGTTGGGTTTGAAACGACAAAGAAGTGCGGTTCCATACGATTCCGGAACCAGGTTAATTGCCGCTTGGCAAAGCGGCGCGTGTTTTTCTTGACTGTCTCCAGGGCCGTTTCCAAACTAGCCTCCCCGGCAAAATAGGGGAACAGCTCCTTGTAGCCAATGCCACGGGCTGCCTGTGCTTGCGGATGATGGTCATAAAGCCACTTGGCCTCCTCCAGCAAGCCCTGCTCCACCATGACATCCACCCGCTGGTTAATCCGCTGGTAAAGCAACTCACGCTCGTCATCCAAGGCAATTAGGAGCGGCTCAAAATCCTGCTCCTGATTTCTTAGATCTTGCCCAAACTTCGCCAATTCCAAGGCTCGCATAGCCCGCCGACGATTGGGTTCCCGAATCTCAAGGTCCTTCTCCGCCACCAGACCATACAGGGTCTCCGTGTCCAAGGCTTCTAATTCTTGCCGATAGGCCAACAAAGCCGTCTGATCCAAGTCTCCCCCCAAGTGGTAACCTTCCAGTAGACTTTGAAGATAGAGGCCCGTCCCTCCCACTAGGATAGGAAGAGCCCCTCTAGCTCTAATTTCTTGAATCTTAGCTTGGGCTTCCTGAACAAAATCAAAAGCCGAATACCCTTGATCGACTTCTCTGACATCCAACAAATGATGGGGGACCAGGGCTTGTTCCGCTGGGCTAACCTTGGCCGTGCCAATATCTAAGCCACGGTAAACCTGTTGACTATCGCCTGAAATAATCTCCCCCTGGTATTTCGAAGCTAGCTCAATCCCCAAAGCAGACTTCCCGACCGCAGTGGGTCCCATAATAACAATTAACTTGGTTTTCATCGTTTTCCTTGAAAAATTCTTCCGTTTTCTATACCTATCATTTTAACACGATTCCTCAAAAATAAGAATAGATAAGCTAAAACAATCTTGAACGAACAAGACGAGTGCAAGGGATGTCTTCAGATCCCCCTCAAACTCCATCCCAGAATCATAACTTCAGACAATCAATGATAAAAATACGGTTTTCTCTTGAAAATTTCTCCTATTTTCTATATCCTATCAATAGAGTACAGAAAAGGAGAACCACTTATGGCAAACAATTTTGGTAAAGGACTTGTAACAGGAATTCTCGGAACTGCCGCTGCAGTTGCCGGAGCAGTCTACGCAGTCCACAAAACAATCATCGAACCAGAAGAGCAAAAAGCAGCATTTATCGAAGAAAACCGTAAAAAAGCTGCCCGCAAACGCGTATCACACTAAAAAAGAGGTTGGAATCCAACCTCTTTTTTTGCTAACCGAAAAACCCCAGGCCAAAACCCAGGGTTAAATGTCAACTTAGAAAACTGGACTACGTCGTTGTACCCCTAAACAAAAGCATCCTTGCTTTGTCTGTTTTCCAAAGGAGCTGCTCAAGCAGCCGAGATTATTGACTAGTCTGCTTCAATCTGAAAACAAGCTAGACCTTCTCCCTAGAAAATGATAGGTACTCTGATCGTAGAAAGTCTTATCCTGATGAAGAAACCCTAGATAGTAAAGACGGTTTCAAACTTAACCTAACTCAACAAAGAGCCGGTAATCAGCTTCAGGAAGATATCGAAATCTTACATCGAGATTCGAAATCTACTAAAATTTAGGCCGAAAGATCTGACTTAGAGCTAGAAGCCCTTCACAGTGGCGGGACCGTGTTGGAATTGCACCAAACTTCCATCGCACCTAAAAGTACAAACATCAATTTCTACTACTTAAATTTTACCACATTTAGTCTTTTTTAGGCAAGGATAAAAGTTTTTAGAAGTGAGCCTGTTTGTTTTGACGGTGATCCTCTTGCTGCTTTATACCAAGAAGGAAATCATAAAAATCTAGCGTTCCTTAACAATAAGACTCCCCATCTCAATTTCCTCTCCTGAAAAAGATTTATACAGCCGACCCGCTCCATCTCCAATATAGCTGATAGGATCAAAAGTTTCTTTCCTGAAATTGCCATCTTCTGTAATAAAGTCCGAATCAAGTGCTCTTCGCGTAACTTTCGCAATTACATTGGTTAATGCTCCACAAGGAACCATTTCGACAACCTGACATTCAATAACCAAGGGACAAGCATCCACGAGTGGGACATCAGCTTCTCCCAAACTGTAAGTTAAGCCGGTTAAGTTAAATTTATCCTTATGGGAATTAAAACCCGCGATTTCGATCTCCCTCACTAAATCCATCTGAGGAACAGAAACAGAAAAAACTCCTGTCTGACTGATCTCTTGAATGGCATTACTCTTAGTTCTCATGGCACAAACAAGCATGTTCCCCAAGGAATAGATCGAACTACAAGTAGAAATGTTGTAGCCGTGGATACGATCTTTATAGCCTAAGAAAAATGTTGGAAAACCAAAATAAAGTTTGCGTGTATCAATTGTTTCTTTCATAAATCTATCCCTCTAAATAGCTTCCCATTGCTGTCGCAAATGCTAAAGGAAGAGCTAATCCCTCCCAGTCCGCTTCTTGGCAACCCCTAGATACCATGGCTTCCTGATCAGTAGTTACCTTGGTCAACCAATCTGGATCAACCAATAACTGGCGTCCCATAGCCACAAAATCGGCAATTTGGAGAAGCTCGTCTACTTGAGAAGTCTGCTGAATCCCCCCGACAGCAATAATCGGCAAACGCCCTGCTAATTTCTGAGAAATCTGCTCCACTACCGACTCTGTAGTCTGTGGATTTCGCAAAGATGCTTGCTGGGCTTGAGCCAGGGAGAGGTGGACATAGTCCAGCCCTAACGGGATTAGCTGCTCCAAAAGTTGAAGGCTATCAAACAGAGACAAACCGGGCTCTTCAATTTCTTCTGGTGAAAGACGATAGCCAAGGAGGAAAGGCCGGTCTGCCTGCGCTGCAATCAGGACTTTAGCCTTCTTGACCAGTGTTTTGGCAAAGCGCCTGCGGTTATGTTCTGTTCCACCCCACTGGTCTGTGCGACGGTTAGAATGGGGGGATAAAAACTGTTGAATCAGGTAGGTATTGGCGCCATGGAGCTCAACCCCATCGAAGCCCGCCTGAATCGCTCGGCTGATCGCCGCCAAAAAAGCTTCCAGTAATTCTTCAACTTCCTTGCGTGTAGCTGCTTTGGGTTCTAAGACTTGACCGTGTTCGGCGATCACGGCACTCGGAGCTAGAGGGCGGTCACCGACTACTAAATCGGGAGGCACCATCCGGCCTCCATGATAGAGTTGGAGAATCGCCAAATTTCCTTTAGACTTCATGGCACTTGCCAGATTCCGTAAACCAGGAATCTTATCATCCTCAGCTGCACTAAAACTGCCCCGAAAAGCTTGACCATCTTCACAAACATAGGCACTTCCGGTTATCAACATCCCTGCAGAACCTGCCCGACGCCGATAAAAGGCAATATCTGCCGAGGAGACATAGCCTCCCGGTAAGCTAGAACTAATGGTCAAGGGGGCTAATACCAACCGATTTTGGGTGGTCAAACCTACCTTAAATTGATACATATCTTCCAGTTTATTCATCCTACTACTCCTTTACAGTGACTCCGCGAAGCTTATGACAAAGCAATATAATATAAAGATAGTCCTACTCACCCACCTTAAAACACTACAATAGCTTTTCCCGCCAACCAACTAGACTCTCCTCAAGCACTAAAACTCGCCCTTGAGGGACCTCAATATCCCAAAAGGAACGATGAGGGTCCGTTAGGTTTTGGATTAGCAAACGAAGAACGCCTAGATGAGCTACAAGAACAATGGTAGCCTCCTCCCTAGCCAAAATCTCCACTAACCCTGATTGAACTCTAGTCTTAAAGTCGCTAAAAGATTCCGCTTGAGGAGGGCAATAATCAAATGGGGCTTCTAGCCAACGAACCCAATTCACTGGATCCCGATCTTCAATTTCATCAGCAGTTAATCCCTCCCAAAGTCCAAACCCTTTCTCATTAAAAACATCCCTCTTCAGCAACTCTCGCTTTGGAAAAGCAATGGTCGCGGTCTCCTGGGCTCTCTTTAGACCGCTCGTATAAATCACCTCCGGCTCAAACGACTCCATCAACTTCCGCTGTTGCCTAGCCTGCTTTCTGCCTTGGTCTGTTAGTTCGCTCTCCAAACTACCATAAAAACGCCTTTCCCGGTTGCAAATAGTTTCCCCATGCCTCAGTAAATACAATGTTTTCATATCACCAATCCCAATAAATAACACAATTGCCCCAATAAGGCATAGGCTCCCAAGGTATCCCCTGTTTGTCCTCCAATCTTTCGATAGACAAAGCGCCGATAAAGAAGAGCCCCTACTAAGAAACTTGCATAAGCAATCAGTCCCTTATTTTGAAAAAAATAAAAGGAGAGTCCAATTGGCAAAGCTTGTGCCAAAACAATGTGGTGTCCCTTTGCCCCTTGGAAAAAATTTCCAGATCCAGTGTGGGCACGCGCATCCCTCAGCTTCCAGACCTGGATTGCCAAGCCGGCCTTGGAGATTGTAGCGAGCATTAATAGGACTTGCCAATCTATGAATTTTTGCTCCCAAAAGGCTGCAACAAAAAGAAGATAAAAGAAAATCAGAGCGAGAACCCCATTTGTCCCCATACGGCTATCCTTCATAATTTCCAGCATACGCTCTGGCTTACGAGAAGAAAAAAGACCATCCGCTGTATCCGCTAAAGCATCCATGTGAAAACCTCCTGTTAATAAAACATCAAAAAACAAGAGTACAACCAAGGACAAACTAGAAGGTAAAACACTGGTGAGCAGAAGAAAAAGACTACTCCATAAACACCCAAGTAACAATCCAAAGAGACTCAAAAAAGGAACCCCCGTTCGAATGTAGGACAAGTCGATAGTCAAGGGGACGGGAATTCTTGTAAAAAATTGCGTATATATTAATAATGATCGAATCATTTCAAACGTTGGACGAGCCCACTGACGACCCAGTAAACTTCGTCCGCCTCCCTTGCTAACTGTTGATTTCGTTTTCCTTGAATATCCTGGAATAAACGACCAAGATAGGTCGATGCTTGTAAGCCGAGTCCAACCTCATCGCTAACAATCCAAAGTTCTTGAGACGCAGTTGAAGAAGCCTTCAAAATAGTTGACCACTCCCTCTCTAAGCGAAGTTCCAACTCTTCCTTCGTTGATGGAGACAATTGTTCTACCTCCTTCTCTTGAAGAAAATCAAAAAGCAAATTACTAGTCAGCATAGTCGCTGAGTCTAATAGAAACAACTGTTCCGAACGTTGATAGATAACCTCAGCTAAATTCTGATAACCCTCATGTGTCCCCCAATGAGCAGGTCGACGATTGCGATGAGCCTCGACTCGCTGATTCCATTCCTCATCCGGCGATAATAACAAACCGGTTGCCAAATAACAAACCGGTACGCTCTGCGCCAGTAGCTCTTGCTCAGCAAACTTGGATTTCCCGCTTCGAATTCCTCCCAAGACTAAGACTAGCTTTCCCATACTCTGCCTCCGATTTTCCGAAAGACCTCTTCAATAACTTGGAGAGTCTGCTCAATATCCCTATCTGTATGCGCTAAGGACAAAAAATTACTTTCATATTGTGAAGGGGCCCAATAAATGCCCTTAGTAAGTAAAAGCTGATGAAAATTAGCAAATTGCTCATAATTCGCTGACTGAGCATCCTTAAAGTTTTGGACTGGTTTATCCGCAAAGAAAAGAGAAAACATACTTCCACGCCATTGGACCTGGACTGGAAGTTGATACTTCTTAGCTAAGCCTTGAATTCCCTGACATAGGCGAGTTGTCCTAGCCTCCATCTCCGCAAAAGCATTTACTCCTAATCCCAACAGGGTTGCTAAACCAGCTGCCATCGCAATTGGATTTCCCGAAAGAGTTCCTGCCTGATATACGGGACCTAGAGGAGCTATCTGATCCATATAGCAAGCCTTTCCACCAAAGGCTGCCACTGGGAAACCTCCGCCAATGACTTTCCCCAAACAAACAAGATCTGGTTGCAGTTGATATAACTCACAAGCACCCCCGTAGGCAGCACGAAAACCAGTCATAACCTCATCAACAATAAATAAACTCGAATGCTCCTCGCAAAGCAGAGCAATTGTTTCCAAAAAAGCACGATCTGCTGGAATCAATCCCATGTTCCCAGCTACTGCTTCGACAATCACTCCTGCAATTTCTGAAGCATGGTGCTGAAAAATCGCTTTCACAGCTTCCGAATCATTATAAGGAAGAACAAGAGTCTCTGGTATGAGAGCCGCTGGGAGGCCAGCTGAATCCGCCAGTCCCAAACTCGCAACGCCAGATCCTGCACCGATTAAGAAGGAATCACTATGACCGTGATAACAGCCTTCGAATTTGATGATCTTTTCACGACCCGTTACAGCACGAGCTAGGCGGATAGCACTCATCGTTGCTTCTGTTCCAGAGTTTACAAAACGCATCTTCTCTAGAAAAGGAAGGCGCCGCTGTAATTCCTGTCCCAAAGCTAATTCCCGTGGACTCGGAGCTCCAAAGCTACTTCCCAGATTCACAGCTTCCCGAACTGCCGATTGAACACTGTCTACTGCATGTCCTAAAACCAAGGGACCCCAGGATAATACATAATCAATATAAGTATTTCCGTCCACATCCCTCAATCGAGATCCAGAACCCGATTCAATAAACAGAGGCTGACCTCCAACAGCCTTAAAAGCTCGAACAGGGCTATTAACACCGCCCGGAAATAGTTTTTTAGCTTCCTGAAAATATTCACTTGACTGCTTTCCCATCTCTATCCTTCCATCTTTCTAGCGCAATTTCTTTGGCGAAATAAGTAATAATGAGATCCGCTCCAGCCCGCTTCATAGCCAACAAGGACTCGTCTCGGGTCAAAATTGGATTTAACCAACCTTTCTCCCCAGCCGCCTTAATCATTGCATACTCACCACTGACATTGTAGGCTACTAGAGGCAGTAAGCTCGTCCCACGAATTTCTCGAATAATATCTAGATAGGCAAGGGCTGGCTTGACCATGAGGAAATCCGCTTGCTCATCCTCGTCTGCCAAAGCTTCTCGCAAAGCCTCCCTCCGATTGGCACTATCCATCTGATACGACTTCCGATCACCGAACTGCGGAGCTCCCTCAGCCGCTTCACGAAAGGGACCATAAAAACTCGATGCAAATTTTACCGAATAAGCCATAATCGGAACCTGGTCAAAACCAGCAGCATCTAACCCTCGACGAATTGTCGTCACAAATCCATCCATCGCATTTGATGGAGCAATCACATCGGCTCCAGCCTGTGCTTGGCTAACGGCTACTTGCGTTAAAAGCTCTAAAGAGGAGTCATTATCAACATCATCTTCCTTTAACAGTCCACAATGACCATGGTCTGTAAACTCACACAAGCAAGTATCCGCAATTAACAGTGCTTCTGGATGTGATTTTTTAATAGCTTGCAGAGTTTCTTGGACAATTCCTGTCGGGGCATAAGCCTGACTTCCTCGTTCATCCTTATTTTGAGGAATCCCAAATAGAATAAAAGCCTTAAGTCCCAGGCTCATACACCTACCCACTTCCTCCACGAGGTCTTTGATAGGAAATTGATAGATTCCCGGCATAGACGGAATCTCCATCGGCTGCTCCAAGCCTTCTTTTACAAATAAAGGATAGATAAAATCATCCAAGGATACATCGGTTTCTCTCACGAGGTCCCGTAAAAAGGGATTGCGCCTTAATCTTCGTTGTCTTTTAAACATAATTTCCCTCCTGTTCTTGAACAATTGTTGCTAACATCTTCTCTAAAGAAGGATAATCTGGAAGATAGCTAATCCTGTAGCCCGCCTTCCGGATAGCATCCGCAGTTGTCTGACCAATAGCTGCTATCCGATGTCGCTCCGGTTCCAATACAGCTCCAGAAGCCAAAAAGGCAGACCAAGCAGAGGGACTAGCAAAGGTAAGAATCGATTCCTCTATGTCTGAAGCCAGTAAGTTGGCCAAAGTCCTTTGCCCCGCTTGATGAGGTCTGGTCTCATATAGAGACCAGGTAAACACATGATGACCTGCCGCCTCCAACTCTCGACCTAAACTTCCCTTGGCAAGGTTTGACTGGGGAAATAGGATAGTCTGAGGCACCGGATAAGTCTCTAGCCATTCCTTAATAAAAGCTTTTCCATACGGTTGAGAAGACTGAAAATGTATTCTTAGACCAGCTTTCCTTGCTGCCTGAGCTGTCTGAGATCCAATCACCGCTATCTTATTAGGGAAATAGGGAAGAGTGTTTAAAAAGGAAACAGTCACCGCACTAGTTAAGAGTAACCACTCAGCCTTATCCTTATCCTGACCTGATAATAGAGAGCCAGGCAGAGGGAGTGAATGAAACTCCAACAAAGGAACGTGAAGAAGTTCATAACCTAGGGCTTGATAATCCCTACACAATGACTCGCTCGGTCTCTGTTCACGGGTAATTAGAATTTTCAACATTTGGCAATCCCCTTACCCCTGCTTCCTTTAGTTTAGTAAAAGCCTCCGATGCCAAGGTATTCACTTGCTTCCCTTCAACTTGGGCATAATGACACTCTCCCTTTGGAGAGGCTAGCATCGTTTGCAACACGTAACCATCTCCTTTTGTCTGAGCTAAAGCCGAAATCGGAAATGTACAATCTGCCTGCAGTAAAGATAAAAATTGGCGTTCAATCGCAACGCATTGAGCGACTTGTTTATCATTAAACGTAGCTAATAGGTCTAAAATTTCCGTATCTTCTTGACGACATTCGATGGCCAGAGCAGCCTGAGCTACAGCCGGAAGGCAAATATCCAAAGAAAGTGGTTCCAAAAAAATATCCCGACCTCCTTGCCAGCCTAAACGTTTTAGACCTGCCATCGCTAATACAACAGCTTGGTACTGTCCCTCTTTAACTTTTTCAATCCTACTATCAATATTTCCACGAATCGACCGATAAACCAGATCTGGCCTTTGCCTTTGCAATTGTAGAGTCCTCCTAAGACTACTAGTTCCCACAATGGATCCCGAAGGAAGATTAGCCAAACTCCAATTTGGGTTCGAAAAAACCAAGCAATCACGTACATCCTCTCTTGGCGAGACTGCACCGATAGTGCATCCAGGAGCCAATATAGCTGGAAGATCCTTCATACTATGAACAGCCATATCGATTTTCCCTTGCTGAATAGCAGTTTCAATATCTGTTACAAAAATTCCCTTTCCACCAATGACAGATAATGGAACATCTTGCAATTGATCTCCTTTGGTTGTATAAGGAACGACCTCAAATATCCGATCTGGATGCAATTGGCGTAGCTGATCCAAAACAAGATTGGTCTGACGAATGGCCAATAAGCTTTTACGACTTCCTACTCGTATTGTTCTCATAACTCTTCCTCACTGAATCCAAACACAGAGCGAATTACCGCAATATCATGAGATGCCTGATCTCCGATAGAGCGCTCCTTCAATTGCAGGATTGAATTTTTAATCAACTGATTACTAATTCCCTTCATGTGTTTTTGAATAACTTTTCTCTGCCTATCCGTTAGTTCAGGTAATTTTCTTTCCAAACTTGCGAAACTCGCTTCTTGTATTCCTAGAGCATACTCTCGAATCTCTTGAATCAACGGGATAATCCCCAGTTGTTGTCGCCATTGATTAAAATAGAGAACCTCCGCTTCAACCTCCTGGGCAATCCCCATTGCAATTTCTTGACGTTTCTCATAATGTTCATCCAATCGTCCCTGAATCTCTTCAATCGTTAGTAACCGCTCACCAATTCCTGTTTCACAAGTTCTAGGTAAACAAAGATCAAAAACCAGACTTGTTGAAGCCACTATCTCCCTGTTCAAATAGCGCTGTCCGGTAGCCGCCGCCGAAAAAACAACATCTACACCAAAGAGAGCTTCTTTCATTTGCTCCCAAGAATAAATCTGGACACGGGGATCTCTTTGATAAGGTTCCATCTTAGATAAGGTTCGATTTAACAAACGAACTGTTGTAAAGGGACGTTTCAAAGCATACTTAACCAATAATTGACCAATCTCACCCAAGCCAATGATTAGAATCGTTTGAGCAGACGGTTTTAAAAACTCTAGTAGTTGCATAGCTGTCAAGCTGATAGATAGGGGACGTTCGTTAATACGGTATTGATGATGCATCCGTTTCGCGAATGTCAAAACACGGCGAAACAACTCATTTAAGATAACCCCACTCGTTCCAGTTTCCTGTGCTAGAAAAAAAGCTTGTTTGACCTGGTTTAGAATTTGATATTCACCCAATATCCGAGACTCCAAACCTGTCGCTACCCGTAACAGCTGATGAACGGCAGATAAATCCTCCAAAATTTGTAGATGAGTTTCCAATAATGCCAAATCCAGGTCAAACCATCTGGCTAGAAATTGTTTGCCATAATAGCGCCCGGTATGAAGCTGATCAACAACTAAATAAAGCTCAGTCCGATTACAAGTTGATAAAATAGCAGCTTCTAAGACACTCTTTTCCCGTTTTAAAGCAGTTAGCGCTAACTGAATGTCTTCTTCTTTAAAATGAACTTGCTCCAAGACTTCGAGACTAGTCTCTTGGTGACGTAGCCCCAGATAGAGTACATACATCTAGGTCTCCCTCTCTCATTTTCAAATACCTGGCGATTTCCTCCCGCATCTGTTTAGCCTGAGCGGGGGAGTGACCTTCCGTTGATACTGTAATCGTTAGACCTGTAGCCCGAATTTGAGCTACATTGTAGAAATCAGAATCTGATTTATCTCCGCTATTATTGACCATGACGCCTAAGGGGGCATCCTGTCTAACTTGGTGATTCACAGAAACCTGATCGGTGCAAGCAAAAACAAGATGAGCCTTCGCTAAATCTCCTGTTTGATAGGGACGAGCCACCCAGTCAATCTGCTCCTGTGGAATTTGAGGATCCAAACTCGGACTAATAACCTGTACACTGGCTCCTTCTTCTAGGAGACTGCGAATTTTTCTAGCGGCAACCTGTCCCCCACCCACGATGACTGCTTGTTTTCCTTTTAAATTTAGCATGATGGGATACATTATGAACCTCTTTTTTTGTTTTTAAAAACAGAAGGGCTGCGTTCATAGAGCTGATCTGCCTCTCCTAGCTTGTGATTCAAATAGCGAGCAACGACAAAGAAATAATCTGACAACCGATTTACATAATGCAAATTAACTCGGTTTATATCTGAATCTATTTCCATCAAGGCAACAATTCTTCGCTCCAAACGACGCGTCAAGGTCCGTAACTGGTGATAGTAGGCTGACAAGATGTGACCACCCGGTAACACAAATTGTTGAACCGAAGGGGTTTGTGCCAGATAATCATCTATTTTTTCTTCTAACCAAATCTCTGAGTGAGGAAGTTGCTTGTATGGCCGCGATTGGTTAGCTGTGGCTAGATCGCTACCACAATCAAATAATTCTTGTTGGATAAGGCTCCCTTCTTCGATTAAGCTCGGGAACCCTCCTTGCTCACGAACTAAAGCTATTACCAAACCAAGAAGAGAATTTAGCTCATCCATTGTTCCGTAAGCCTCAACTCTAGGATCGGATTTTGAAACACGAACACCTCCGTAAAGACGGGTTGCCCCTCCATCTCCATATTTCGTATAAATTCTCATCCCCCTTCTCCTTTCAAAATCTGATAGATCCTTTTCATATCTAACGACGAGCGCAATTGGTCTGCCAGTTGATTATAGGCTTGCTCCTTCCTTTCTGCCATACTCAGTCCAGAAATTGGAAGAGGAGCCAATCCTTTCTCTGATCGAATCTGATTTAGATAAGCGCGTGTCCATTCTTGGTTATCAAAAATACCATGTAGATAAGTACCTTGAATGTGACCATCTCGAGAAACAGCTCCATCTAAATGCCTACCTCCCTCATCTTCAATAACTGCAAAAGCTTCTTCCTGTCCAAGAATTTTCGTCTCTCCCATATGAATTTCATAACCCGATAAACAATAAGATCCCTGCCTTGCTTGAACTTGCTTGGTTCTTTTACTCTTCCTAAAAACTGTCTCTATGTCTAGGAAACCCAAACCAGCAATTTCTCCCAATTGGGACTCAACGCCATCCGGATCCAAAAGGCGACGTCCCAGTAATTGATAACCCCCACAAATCCCAAATAGACGACTTCCTGTGTGAACAGCTCTGGAAATCGCTTGGTCTATCCCTTCTTCCTGTAAATAGAGACAGTCCCCAATGGTGTCCTTGCTACCAGGGAGAATAATTACATCTGGAGTACCGAGTTCGGTAGCTGACCAAACATACCGAAGAGAAACATCTACTTCATTCTCCAATGCTTGAAAGTCTGTAAAATTAGACAGACGCTTCAATCCAATCACAGCAATATCTAAATCCTTTGTCTTATCTACTGTTCTTGATTTCTGAGACAGGGCCACACTATCCTCCGGATCAATCGCAACTTGTAAATAAGGAACGACTCCTAAAACGGGTACTCCTGTGAGCTCTTCAATCATATCTATCCCTGGTTGAAGTAAGGCCACATCCCCTCTGAATTTATTAATGATAATTCCTTTTACCAATGCTCTTTCCTCTGGTTCCAGCAAGGCAATGGTTCCATAGATTGAAGCAAAAACTCCCCCCTTATCAATATCTGCTACCAAGATTACCGGACATCCCACAGCCCTTGCTAAGCCCATGTTCACGATATCCTTATCTTTTAAATTAATTTCAGCTGGACTGCCAGCTCCTTCAACGACAATAGCATCGTATTCTTCCCCTAATTCCTGATAAATTTGAAGAATGTCTTCTAGCAAAGCTGGCTTAAACTGATGGTAGGAAGTCGCATCCATTTCTCCTAAAATCTTTCCTAAAAAAATAACTTGAGATCGGTGATCGGAACTCGGCTTGAGCAGAACAGGATTCATCCGTACATCAGGCTCTAACCCTGCTGCTTCAGCCTGAGTGACTTGAGCGCGTCCCATTTCATCTCCTAACGAGGTAATAAAAGAATTTAATGCCATATTTTGCGATTTAAAGGGCACAACGGCCAGACCATCTTGCTTGAAAATTCGACAAAGACCAGCTGCTAATACGCTTTTTCCGGCATCTGATGCTGTCCCTTGTAGCATAACTGCATCTGTCATCTACATCCTCCTCTGTAAAAACTGAATAAAGTCTGAGCGTGAAGACACCAAGGGTGTCCCAATCATCTGATGCATTTGAACAATCCAAGGACTCTCTAAACCAGCTGTTCTTAGCAATTCCTCCTGCTGAAAGAAAACATCCTTAGTTCCTTCAGAAATCAGCTCTCCCTCTCGTAAGAGATAGGCGTAATCACAAGCTTCGTACATTAAATCCATATCATGACTGGATAAAATGATCCCAACTCCCTGAGAAGCTAACTCTTTCATGGTCTGTAGCATTTTCTCTCTTCCAGATGGATCCAAGCCAGCTGTCGGTTCATCAAGTAACAAATAGTGGGGTTGAAGTGCTAGAACATCCGCAATCGCCACTCGCTTCTTCTGACCATAACTGAGGTATTGAATGGGCGCATCTGCAAGCTCCAAAATCCCCATACGTCCTAAAGCACCTTGAACGCGCCTTGCAATTTCTTCATCCGAAAATCCAAGATTTTCCAAAGCCATCGCTACATCATCTCGAACAAGGCTAAAAAAGAGCTGTTGTTCTGGATTTTGAAAAACAAGATTGACTGCTTGCCGGTAAGTCAATAAGGACTTTTTCTTCTTTCCTACTGCTCGATTCTCATAGAAAATCTCTCCCTGCTGGGGAAGAAGTAAACGCATGATCACTTTCATCAAGGTTGATTTACCAGAACCATTGGCACCTAGAATCCCCGTAATCTCTCCTCTCTGAAAAGCCATGGAGACCTTTTTTAACATTGGCTTGCCTTTCTCATAAGCAAAACTAATATCTCGAATCTCCAACATCTGTTCCCTCCTTATCCATCGCATCAAATCGTAATTCCAAAATTTCTTCAAGCTGTTTTTGATGATCTACCAACCTCAGAAACACACTATTGGCCAAATAGGCTAACCCCTTAATCCGCTTCCCCTTCTTACTAAAGGCAAACTTTAATACTAAAGATTCTTGAGCACTGATAAAATCTCCCATCAGTAAAAAAAGGAAGCGATACATCAATAAAATAAGGTCCAGTAACTCCCTTGGAATAGGACTTCGATGCAACCCTTTTAAAATTTGTCCAAAGGGCGTCGTCAATACAAAGAAATAGGTTGCTGCCAAGCAAGCATAGATTCTAAGACCTAACCGAATGACTTGCTGAGGAGCTGATGGGAGAATCCCGATATGTAGACTACCAAATGACCAACCTACCCAATACGAAAGGGGAGTTATCGACACCGATAGTAATAAGGTGGCGAGACTAAGAAGAATAAAAATAGTCGGATAAAAGTAAAGTCTCACGTAAATTGCAAACGGAATTCGAGCTAGGTAAAAGGTTAGCCAGAAAACAGTGATAAAAAGTGCGACTTGCAAACTCCAAATTCCCGAAAAGCTGATTATGAGAAACAGAAGAAAAAGCAAAAACTTCAACCGTCCATCTAGGTGACGCCAACGATTTTGGTACGCATAATAATCAATTGGAAGCATCTGCTCATCTCCTTTCTCTCGCTACTCAGCTACCTGCTTCTTCCCCCGATAATAGCCTAGAATATAAAAAATAACTGCTGCACCAAAACTCCCCTGTAATGTAAACAAGAGACTTTCCACCTCCGATCCAGCGGGTTCAAAGATTGGCTGAAACCAAGGTTGATAGTCTGAATAAATTTCTGTAATCAAACTTTCAGCAGCTGCATCCGTACCACCGAACTCCACTCCTCTAGGAGCTAGATAAAACGCTAGTAAAATCAATGTGACAACTCCTGCTAACAACAATAAGCTAGATTTTCCTTTCATCTAAAAACCTCCTTAAATACAGGCAAACTATCTGATAGCAGGTTATAGAAAACCACAGTCAATAATCCTTCAACAATCGCTATCGGAATCTGAGTCATCAAAAAAACTCCTAAAAACTTGACCAAAGAACCTCCAAAGCCGCTCACCGGATCTGGAAAAACTAAAGCCAACTGAACAGATGTTGTAATATATGTTGCCAAGTCTGCAAAGGCTGCACAAAGAAATAATGAGACTTGTTGTGACAAATGAAGACGTCTTGCCACACGATAACTAGCAAAACCGACAAATGGACCTGCAACGGCCATTGAAAAAGCATTGGCTCCCAAAGTCGTTATCCCACCATGGGCTAGGAGCAAGGCCTGAAATAGAAGGCAAATGCTCCCTAACACACTAATCACAGACGGACCAAACAAGGCTGTTCCGAGACCAACTCCAGTCGGATGTGAACTAGAACCAGTTACTGATGGAATTTTTAAAGACGAAAGAACAAAGACAAAAGCCCCAGATAAAGCTAGCATAGTCTTGGCAGATGGATCCCGATGAATAACCCTGCGAATTTCTTTAATCCCCAATAGAAAGAAAGGAAGAAACACAATAAACCAAATCAATGACCAAATAGGGGGAAGGTAACCTTCCATAATATGCATAGCAGACACATTCTCTTGACTAAGTAAGGTCAGTAAACAAACGAGAACAGGCACAGCAAGGACTTGTTTCTTGCGATAGTTTCTCAACATATTAATGACTCCTCTTTGTAACTAAAACTGTACTGAAATAACTTAAACCAGCTAAATCATGTACAGAAGACAGTGGGCTTTTGATTTCTTGATCCTCCATAGCCACTTTACTAACCAAATGACTAGTCTCCAATAAATCCAAACGTTCCAATAAAGACCGAACACGATCCATATGATTCGCAACCTTCATAATGACAACTGTATCGTGAAGAAGCAAGGCCTGCTCCAAGGTGTCCTCCGATGCTGTAGCAGGGATCACAGCTAAGGACTGGTCATCCATTGTTAAGGGTAACTGCAAAGTCGCCGCCAACTGGATAAAAGAAGGAATCCCAGATAAGGTCTCTGTTTCAATGTCTGTTCCGATCCTCTCTAACAGATAGCTATAAGTACTGTAAACCATCGGATCACCTAAGGTCACAAACCCTACATTCCACCCGTCCTTTACATCACTAATAATTTCACGCGCAATAGCGGACCATTGATTATTCTTTTCTTGAAAGGAAGAAATCATCGGAAAATGCCGTTGTTTAATACATAGCTGTGGGGACAAGTGTGGTTCCACAATACTCAATGCTAAACTTTTCCCATTTTTTCTGGACTCTGGTGTGTAGAGAATATCAAGATTCGCCAAGCACTGAACAGCCTTCACTGTCACGAGATCACTATCTCCTGGTCCAACACCTATACCATAAAACTTTGCCATAAGTCATCCCTTCCTTCTACGTTGAATATGCTCCACAAAAAGATTTTGAATCCACGGTCTTTCTCCAAGCCCCGTCAAATCAATCTCAACTTCAAATCCCTCTTCTCTTAGACGACTAGCCCAGGAATCTTCTTCTCCTGCCAAGTCATTTTGGGCATGGTCCCCTGCCACCAACATAAAGGGAACTAGGCGAACTCTGTGAACCACTCCCTCTCGTTTCCAATTGGCTATAATTTGCTCAAAATCTGGGTAACTTTCAACACAAGCCAATGTTAAAGAAGAACCTTGAAAAAAATGATCCATAGCCGCATAGGACGTAAAAGAGCTATGCGAACTGCCATGCCCCATAAATAGAGTCACTTCTTCACACGAATCTGTATGATAGGCGGCTATCAATTCCTCAGCAACATGGCGAAAATCTTCTTCCCTAACTAAGAGAGGATCACCTACCACCAGTTTTTTAAATTGTTCTATATAAGGTTGGCTGTCTGTCAAAATTTTATGGTATTCCGAGCCAGGTATGATATGTAGCGGCTGAATAAAAACCTCTTGAATACCTGTTTCTAACAACTCCAAAAGAAGTTCTGCAACAGACGGAATTCGAATCCCCTCCAGTCTTTCAATCTTCTTCCGAACCATGCCCGATGTATAGGCTGAATAAACCATTTCTTGAGGAAATTGAGCTTGAATCCGCTCTTCACAAGCTTGAATCGTTTTTATTCGTGTTTCTCGGTAGCTAGTACCAAAGCTAACCACAGCAATTGCTTTCTTCATTTAGCGCTCCCCTCTTCACTATATACAAATAAAGCCTCCACCAAACTCTGAAAATCCGGTCGCTCAGAAGATACGATATTCTTGTAGCCAGCTTCCTCCATTAAGGTACGGGTTCGCTGCCCCATTACAAAAACAGGGATATTACAATGAGCAGTTGCAAGCCCGATAAAGTCGCGTGCTGCTCGGCTATTTTGCAAACAGACCGCAGAAGATCCGGAGAAATAGTCATCCTCGTCCATAGGTGCCACTTCCCAACCATGCGTTACACAAAGTCTCTCCTGACCGTAATAATCTGCCAACTCTTTCTGCTGATCTAATGAACAATAAATTTGATAATCCTTATTTTTTACTAATTGAGGATCACATAGATACGGGCTCTGAGAGTCTGGATAAAGTCCTCGCTCTTCCATAAAACTCTGAACTAGGTGACCCAAAGCCCAGATTTTGTTCTCTGCAAGTGAACGAATATCTCTAGCTTCTTGCCTCAAATCCTCCACAAAAAGTTGCCAGCTTCCAACATCAGCAAAAGCTAAGATTTCCGACGAGGAGTCCGATACAAACGAAGGTAATTTTTTCATATTTTTTCTTCTAGGGAAACTCCTCACCTGTGCTCCGTAACTTCTTAATAATTCAGATAAACGAGAAGCTCCTTCTTGAATTAGGATTGATTGTCCTTTTAAGGGCAGTGATTCATAGGTATTCAAGTCTTGGCTAAAGTTAACCACATCCCCTACTACAATCAGACATGGAGGTTGGTAATGTGCTTCCTTCACAAGAGCGAGGATTGTTTCTAATGTCCCTATTAAAGATCGTTGCTGGGGATGTGTCGCCCATTCAATAACCGCTACAGGTGTTGATAGAGGATAATTTCTTGCTACCAACTCCCCAACAATAGTTTCCAATCTTCCCAACCCCATTAGAAAAACAAGAGTCCCTTTTAAGGCCGCAATTGCTTCCCAGTTGAGCGCTTGCTCCTCATCTTGAAGGTGGGCTGTAAATACATGGAAGCTGGTTGCCCGATCTCGATAGGTCATTGGAATCCCTGCATAAGTGAGTCCCGCCATTGCTGAAGTCAAACCAGGAATCACTTCAAACGCAATTCCCTCAGCTTTCAACCTCATAGCCTCCTCTCCTCCACGACCAAAAATATACGGATCTCCACTCTTTAACCGGACAACCTTCTTACCAGCCTTAGCTTCTTGGATGAGAATGCCCTCGATCTCCTCCTGAGAGATTGTTTTCTGTCCCACTTCCTTACCAACAAAAATCCTACGACAGCTCCTTGGTACGTAATCCAGAAGAGCAGGATTTACCAAACGATCATAGACCACCACATCTGCACCTTCGAGACATCGTCTTCCTTTTAGGGTCAAAAGTTCCAAATCTCCGGGACCAGCCCCCACTAAGCTAACACAACCTTGGAAATCTTTCTGCATGGCCTACATCCTTTCCGCACCTAAATAATCTTCCAACTCCTCCAATGTCGATACCTGATTGGGATAATTCACAAGCGGACGAGCAATAATCAGACATGCTATTCCCAGTTCCAAGCAAGTATCAATCTTCTCCCGAATTCCGCCAACTGCTCCGCTCTCCTTAGAAACAAATACCTGAGCTTTCGCTCGCTTCCACAATTCTCGGTTACATTCTTTGGAAAAAGGAGCCTTTAAAGCATCAATCTGATCTGCTACTAACCCCAAACTCTCACAATGAGCTACTACTTCTGAAGTAGGAAGGACACGCGCTTGGAAACGTACATTTGGCAGACCAGCTACAAATTGGTCAAGCGTCTTACTACCAGTCCCCAAGTAAACACTGGTAAATCCCTGCTCCCGAATCCAAGCAATCGCTTCCTGTGTTGAATGGACTACTTTGGCACCAGATAAGTCAGTTGTAGTTGGTCGCTCAAACCTTAAATAGGGAATTTGAGCTAGATCTGCGGCTCGTATAGCTTCTTTAGAAACCAAGTCTGCAAAGGGATGAGTAGCATCTAAAATCCCCCGAATTCCCCTATCCTTCACCAAAGCTAGCATTTGTTCAGCTGTCATACGCCCCTGAATAACAGGCTGTCCATATTGAAAAGCTAAATGCCTCCCATAATCCGTGACAACCGAAGTAATGACCGGTAGATTTAAACTAGCAAAGAGGGCTAAAATCGATTGACTATCAGAGGTCCCACCTAATAGTAAGTAGGTCATAGCCGGTACCCCCGAGGAGTGATCATACGGCCATTTTTAACATAGGTTTCTTTATTCCCAACAATCACAATCGAGGTCATATCTACCAAAGTCTCATCCACCTCATCAAGTCTGGTCACAATCATCTCTTCCTCTTTCCGGCCAACATCCTTCCCAATGCCAACAATGGTCGCACCCGCTTTACCCGATTCCAAAATACTTAAAGCTCTAGCCAGATGATCAGGGCGTCCCTTACTTCTAGGGTTATAAAGACAGACTACAAAATCCCCGTCAGCAGCTGCTTTTAGACGCCGCTCAATCATCTCCCAAGGGGTCATCAAGTCACTAAGACTAATATGGCAAAAATCGTTCATCAAAGGAGCGCCTAGTAAGGCAGCTGCCCCTAAGCTCGCTGTAATACCCGGAATGACTCGAACCTCCAAGTCAGAGTCTTCATCCAACAATTCTAAAATCAATCCTGCCATCCCATAGACCCCAGCATCTCCACTGGAAACAACAGCTACAGTCTTCCCTGTTTCTAGTGCTAAATCAATAGCCTTTTGACAGCGGTCTACCTCTTTACGCATTCCTGTTGATACTTTTTCTTTGCCTTCTAATAGATCCTGAATCAGGCGCATATAGGTTGCATAACCAACAATAATTTCAGACTTTTCCAAGGCTTCCAAGGCTTCTTGAGACATCAATTCCTTCTTGCCTGGTCCTAAACCAATTACATATAACATCTATCTACTTCTCCTTTATGAGTTTTACCGATTCAAAAAATAAGAGGACTTTATGTGCTTTAGCAGTATTGTCAGCAATCAAAAGCTTTGGCATCAGCAAGCGCAAAGGTAGCTCCCTGGAAAGCAAAACGCTGACTCAAGACTCGCCCATGACTCGCAAGATCTGCACTAGCAAGAGCCACACTACCGACACCAACCGTTTGCCTTACAAATTCTGATTGGGGATAGTTAGCAGCCACCAACTGCAGTTGCTCTTTCGAATACGTTTCAAAAGGAATTTGCAAGCGTTCTGCTAATTGACAAATAGCCTTTTCCTCTTTTTTAACATCAATACTTACAAGACGAGCTACTTCTCTTGGATCAATTCCTTGTAGTCGGCAAAATGTGTGAAATCCCTCTTCAAAAATTGCTGGATCTAAATCCTTACGTGCCCCAACCCCTACTAAATAAGGCTTCGGGCAAAGACAAACCTGTTTTTCCCTTTCTGAGTACTCTTGCGGCTTTAAGGTCAAAATAATCAATGGGAGATTTTCATCCTTTAGTTTATCTATCTCCTCGCGATCAACCAT
The DNA here is from genome assembly GCF_009767945.1 of Streptococcus danieliae. Taxonomy (GTDB): domain Bacteria; phylum Bacillota; class Bacilli; order Lactobacillales; family Streptococcaceae; genus Streptococcus; species Streptococcus danieliae. The sequence goes on from NZ_WSRS01000001.1 coordinate 41,403, forward strand.
CTCTAATCCAGGAAGATTTTCTAGCCAATCTTTTTCTTGGTAACAAGCAATCGACTGACCCTGTGCTAGCCAACGATTAAAGGGAACAATGTAGGGGCGAAGGGCCGGTGTCCAAGCATTTAGAGACTTGGCTAATAGGTCTAAGGCAGTAACTCCTTGGACATCTGTAGCCGTTGTGATAACTGGATCTGCCCCAAGGAGTCGCCCAATCGTCCGAGCCCAAGCATTGGCTCCTCCTAAATGACCACTTATAAGACTAATCACATGTTCTGCTTTCTCATCTAAAACAAGAACAGCGGGATCTTCCGTCTTATCTTTGATGACAGAAGCCAGTGAACGGACCACAATCCCTGTAGCCATAATGCAGATAAGGACATCAACCTCTTGAAAGAGTCTTGCAAGTCCTGCCTTGGCTCCGCCTTCCAAGAGATACACCCCTTCTTCCCACAACCGTTGAGGAACTATAATCGAACTCGATTGTGGCAATACAGAAGCGAGACGAAAGGCTGTCTCTTTTCCCTGCTGCGTCAAAGCGACTATCGCCACTCGTGACCTAGGATTCATCATCTATTTGTCCTTTACGAAATTCATGTGCAAACTGTTTATGGTAAAGTTTAGAATAGTAAAATTCTTGACCAAGAAAATCTCCTACGAGAATTAACGCAGTCTTTCGAATTCCAGCCTCCCGTACCTGATCTGCAATTGTTTCTAAGGTTCCCTTGACCACCTTTTCTTCTGGCCAGGTTGCTTTATAAATTACAACTGCAGGAGTTGTTCGAGGATAGCCTCCTTGAACCAATTCCTCAACTACCGTCTCAATCCCTTGAACGGATAAAAAGATCGCCATAGAAGTCTGATGCTGGGCATAACTTCTCAAAGATTCCTTCTCCGGCACTGGTGTTCTACCGGCCATTCGGGTGATAATAACACTTTGCGATACCTCTGGAACGGTATACTCTGTCCCTATACTAGATGCTGCCCCTAAAAAGGAACTAACACCTGGAGTACAGTCAAAATCAATTCCTCTCTTTTTCATTTCCTCCGTTTGTTCACGAATAGAACCATAGATAGAGAAATCTCCGGTCTGTAGACGTACCACTTTCTTGCCCTCACGGACACCTTTCTCCATGGCGTCAATAATCTCCATCAAATCCATACCAGCACTATCGTAGATTTGAACGCCATCCTTGCAGTAATCTAGCAATTTTGGATTTACAAGAGAACCAGCATAGATGACCACATCCGCTTGACTCAACTGACGGTAGCCCTTCAAAGTGATTAATTCAACATCACCAGGACCGGCTCCTACAAAGTGTACTTTTGTCATGACTCTCCTCAACTTTCTTTTTTGCAGGATAGAATAAAGGTGGGATTTTGTGGTTTAAAATAATGTCCCGATCCCAGTCCAGTCCACTGACTCGATTGAATAGATACAAATTCTACATCTACCCATGACATGGAGTCTGCAATTTGATAGGCTTCTAAAGCATTTTCCAATAAGATAAAATTTAAAACCAATCGGCCACCTGGATGTAATAAGCCATGACACCAGGAAAAAATATCCGCCATCTGTCCACCAGTGCCTCCAACAAAGATTGCATCAAAATAACCCGATAGATCCACAGGTGCTAAACCTGAAATCACTTCAAGGTTCTCACATTCAAAATGAGTTCGATTTTTTTGAATCAACTGAACCGCTTCTATTTTTCGCTCAATCGCAACGACTTCTAATTGCGGATATTCCAAGGCAGCCTGGATAGAGATGCTCCCCGTCCCAGCACCGACATCCAAGAAACGTTTGGCTGTCCGTAAGTCCAACTTATCAATCGAGACCGCCCTAACATCCGCTTTTGTCATTGGCACCTTGTCCCGTAAAAATAGAGAATCTTTCATTAATAATCACCACCACATTCATGTCATACGTACGGTCTTCAACTTCTTCAGCGCTATAGATTTCAATCCTTTCTTCGGGATAGCTTAAATTTTCTCCAATGATAAAGTACTTTTGACAACCTCTCATCAAAGATTCCTGAGCTAGTTGATAGGGTCCGATTTTTTGATCGGTTACCATAAAAACTTTCTCAAGAGCAAAAATACGATCATAATCGGGATTTTTCGCATGGCTGCTCGTAATATAACTATCATTCAAGGGTAAAGAAATGCGACTAGCCAAATACTGAATCGAACTAATACCTGGCCAAATGCGAACACTTGTAGGAAACTTCTCCGACAACCACTTTCCAAGACCGTAGATTAAGGGATCTCCCGAAACCAGATAGACTAGATTTTGCTGCGGCATCTCTTTACTAAGAAGTACTGCTAAATCTGCTAATTTCTTGGGAGCTATTCGTTCTTTGTGTCGATAAATATCGGGGACAACCGCTAGATGCCGCTTACTTCCAATAATTTTATCAGCCTGCTGAAATAGTCGATCCTGTGATAGAAGCCCCAAGTCCGGATTCCCGGGACCAATTCCAATAACATCAATCATTGCCACTCCTTTTGTAAGTATTCCAAAGGCTCCGTTGAGGCGAGATAGCCTGTCCGAGAAGCAAAGAGAACAACATCAATCTGGACCTCTGGCTTCCGATTTTTAACAAGTCGGAGACAACGTTGTTGAATCTTGTCAACCAGAACCTGATACAGATGCTGGTAGCCTGCCTGCTCGATCAAATCTCCAGCAGCCTCTGTTGTTAAACAGGCATCAATCTCCCTTAACAAAGGCAGAGGAGCTCCCAGCAGGGCCAAATTAGCAACCAGTGTCTCCATACGAGCATCAGCATCTTTGCTATGAGTTGAAAAAACTCCTGCTGCAATCTTGACAAATTTTCCCATATGCCCCACAAGCAAAACCTTCGTAAAACCAATTCTTTGAACCTCCTTCAGAATATGGCCTACAAAATTACTCATATTGACAATCAAATGAGGAGAAATTGAAAAATGCTTGCGAACAAAAGCTTCTCCGTAATTCCCAGGGACCAGTACAACTGACCGATATCCCTGTTGATACAACATTGAGAGTTCTAGACTAATAGCTGCCTTCCAACTATCCTCTGACATCGGATTGACGATACCAGTAGTCCCCAGTATCGAAATCCCACCCTCAATTCCCAGTCGAGAATTATAGGTCAGTTTTGCAACCTCTTCTCCCTCAGGCACAACAATTTCCACATGACCCCCAAAATCTGAACCCAATAATGAACGTAGCGATTCTTCAATCATTCTTCGGGGGGTCGGATTAATAGCAGCCATACCAACAGCTAGAGGCATCCCTTTCTGCGTAATTCTCCCTACACCGATACCACCCTCAATGGTGATAGGTGTATTTTTCCTATCTAGCCGAAAATAGGCGTAGATAAGCAGACCATGAGTCGCATCAGCATCGTCTCCGCCATCCTTTCGGATAGCTGCCCGTGCTCTATCTCCGTCAAACCAAGCATCCTCCACTTGCATCCAAACATCCTGACCGGAAGCAGTACGAACCAAAACACGCTCTACCAAATCTTGTTCCAAAATCATCTGCGCAGCTGCTACACTAGCTGCTGTTGCACAAGTCCCGGTCGTGTAACCTTTCCTGAGTTTCTTTCCATTAACATATGCATAGTCAGAACTTTGATCTATTTCTCCCACCATTCTCTACCCCATTCTTTCTGCTAATGCATTTACAATTGCAGCTGCTACTGTACTTCCTCCTTTTCTACCAAGAGCAACAATAGCGGGTAAAGAGCTAGCATGTAATTGTGCTTTCGACTCAGCTGCCCCCACAAAGCCTACAGGGACACCAATTACAGGTACCGGATCCAATTGTCCTTGATCTACTAGCTCCAAAACTTTAAAAATAGATGTTGGTGCGTTTCCAAACACAAATAGCTTGGGGCCTGGGAGAGCAGCTGCATGCTCAACAGCGGCCATAGAACGCGTAATCCCCTTCTCTTTGGCCTCTTTAAAAATCTCTGGGTTATTTACTAAACAACGGTACTGAACACCCAACTTATCCAATAAGGAAGTCCGAAAACCACCCAAAACCATCGTCGTATCTGTAAAAATCGTCCCCTTTTTTCGAAAAACCTCTTGAATTGCTTCAATAGCTTGATTAGAAGACTGAATCGTTTCTAAATAATCAAAATCTGCTGTCACGAGTAAAACCCGTTTTAACATCCACTGAAAAGTCTCCTCTAACTCCTCCAGCTCAGGATACTCTTCTGCTAATCGTTGCTCAATCCATAATAGTTGATCTTTGTCCTTTGTCGATTTATGGTAGCCCATCTCTAATCCCTCACTCCTGATTTTGCTTTGTAGAATAGCGGACATAGTCCTCTGTTTCCACCTGCCCTGTTTGATACAAAATGGCATTCAGCACAGCAACGACCAGGGTTGCCCCACCTTTATAACCTGCATTCACAATACTGGGAAGACTTGATTGACGGACAGCCTCCTTAACTTCTAGAACATCTTGAAATCCAACTGGTAAAGCTAAAATAGCCGCAGCATCAAGTTCACCCGCATTCATGTTTTCTAATAAATAAGTCAATCCCTCTGTACTTTCTCCAAAAGCAAACAGTTTTGGGCCGGCAATCTCCTTGGCTAAATCAATCGCTTGCTGGGCCCTTGTTTTTCCAGACTTCAAACCACAGCCTTGTGGAACAAGACAGACATAGGTCACCCCCATCTTATCTAAAACTCGTTTATTAATCCCATTCAAAGAAATGGGTGAATCAAATAGGATCGTTCCTTTTTCTTGAAACACAGACAGAATACTCTCTATAGCATCTTGATGGAATTCCAAGGTTTTCAAATAATCAAAATCTCCCGTTGTGTGAATGCAACGTTTAATAATAGACTCCTCCATCTCCGATTGAAACTGATAATCAGGATACTGATCCCTAATCTCTGATTTAATGATTTGAAAACTTCGCTTTTCAATCGAAGATGGATTTTTTATATAAGACATGTAATTTCCTCCCCTAATTCTTCCATTCCTGAATCAACCGATATAGACCTTGTATAAAATTCCTAATAGGAGTACAAAAAATTCTACTAGATACATCAGTTTAATGGAAAGAGTGATATCTCGACGTGAAATAGGACGTAATTCGTCTCCAATCTTAGGCTTATCAATCCATTCTCCATGATAAAAATGACCACCTCCGAGTTGGATACCAAGCGCTCCGGCTAGTGGAGCCTCTGTAAAAGCACTATTTGGACTAGCATGCTGATAGCGGTCCCTCCAACCGATTCTTAAAGCCTCTTTTGAATTCAAACGAAGAAGAACCGATGAAGCAATTAACAGAAACCACGTTAAACGTGCAGGAATCAAGTTAGCTAAGTCATCCATCCGAGCGGCTACATAACCAATTGTTTGATAGGCCTCGGTTTTATAGCCAACCATAGAGTCTAAAGTATTCACTGCCTTGTATACAAGAGCCAGTATAGGACCTCCTAAAAACAAAGCCATTAATGGAGCTACGATTCCATCCGAGGTATTTTCAACAACAGTTTCCACTGTAGCTTTAAGAATCTCTTCCTCCGATAAATTTTGAGTCTCTCGTCCTACAATCATTCCTACTTGTTGACGCCCAGCCACTAATCCACCCTGCTCTAAAGCGAACTGAACTTTCCGAGCCTCTAACTCCAAACTTTTAGCAGCCAAGCAGGTATAGGATAGATAAATCCAAACTAGCCAATAGAGCCAAGCATGGACTCTTTGCGCCAAAAATAGTCCAAGGCAAGCTACCAAATAAGTTCCCCCGACAGTAGAAATCCAGAGCAGAGCACCAAACACATGAGGATGAGTCTTTCTTAATGACCAGCCGAGGCAGTAAGAAATCCAGTTCCCCATCCATTTAACAGGATGAGGCCAGTGATAGGGATCTCCTAAACACATATCTAGGACAACAGCAACCAGAATCGCCATTAGTTGCATCTCAATCCCTCCTTAAACGATGAAGCCATTGGTAAAACAAATTTTCGGACTGATAAAAATGAACATGCAGGTAGCTTGCAAAACTATTCCCTTTTTGATATCCCCCTTCCCAGCTTGCCACCCTCTCGCCATCTCGCCATTTTTCCAAATGTAATACTGGTTGCTCCTGCGTCTCAAAAATAGAATGGTGGAATTCATGACCTAAAACAATCGTTCCCTTCGGCCCAAATAAGGTATCCTCCTTGCAGACTGCTCGACAATACCCAAAGCGTTTCAACCGCTTTGTCATTCGACTGACTCCCTGAAAAATTCCGACCATGGAATGTAAAGCTCCTTCGACTTCCAAAAACTCCCCTAAATACATAAGACCACCGCACTCAGCATAGATTGGTTTTCCTGCTTGATGAGCTTCTAAAACAGATTGACGAAAAGAAACATTCTCCGCTAGCTGGTCTGCAAAAACTTCTGGAAAACCACCTCCAAAATAATAAGCATCAGCTTCTGGCAAACGGGTATCTCTTAAAGGACTAAATGGAACTAGAGTAGCCCCTACCTTTTCGAGCCAGCTCAAATTATCAGCATAGTAAAAGTGGAAAGCTTCATCCTTGGCATATCCCAAACGCAAGGGCAAAGAAACAGAAGTTGAAAAAGGAAGGGAAGCAGGGCGACTGTCTGAATCACAGCAAGCTAATATTCGATCGATAGCAATGGTCTCCAGAGCCCGTCGTCCCAAATCTAAAAAGAGTTGATCTAATTCTGCCATCTCTTCCTGAGGAACTAAGCCTAGATGGCGAGATGGGAGTATAAAAGAGTCCTCTTTTTTTAAATAACCAAAAACTTCTACATTGGTATAACGTTCAATCGCTCCCTTAATCAACTCGAAATGCTGCTGAGAAGCAACACGATTGATAATGACGCCAACAATTGCGACATCTGGATCGAATTCAGCAAATCCCTTCACAACAGCTGCTGCTGAAGTAGAAGTCGACTTTCCATCCACAATCAAAATGACTGGAATCCCTAATCTCTTAGCCACAGCAGCTGATGACGCACAATCTCGATCCGTTCCTAGACCATCAAACAGTCCCATAACGCCTTCAACTAAAGCAATATCAGCCTGTAACCACCCCTCCTGATAGGTCCCTCTTAAAGCCTCTACATCTGGAATCATAAACATATCTAAATTCCGAGAAGCCCGCTGACTAATCCGACTATGGTAAGCTGTATCAATATAATCTGGTCCTACCTTATAAGGTTGCACCTTATACCCTTTTAAAATTAGTGCCTGGAGTACAGCTAAAGTAACGGTCGTTTTGCCAACTCCACTTGAAGTACCTGCTAAAAGAAATTGTTTCATCGCAACTCCCCCAGAAGAAAAAAAGGTGCTACAAAAAAATCATTTTTTGTAGCACCTTTGCTCTCCACTATTGATCTCCACAACGCTGTGGTGAGGTTCCAATCAGAATCTCATGTTATCTTTATTCTAATATAAAACCGCTTTCATGTCAATCACTAAATTAAGAATTTTGCCAATCTGCCGGATAGGTCACGTAGATAAAACGCGCTTTGTCCGCAACAGAGAACTGAATATCACTTCCCTTAGGAATAAAGAGCACTTCCCCGGGGCCGGCACTCATGACCTCGTCGCCGACAAGGATGTCTAAGCGACCCTCAATGATATAGTCAATTTCATCATAGTCTAAATGCCAAGGGAAGGTGGTCTTCTCCATGGTCATCAGACCCAGACCCAGGCGAGGACTTTCCTCTAGGGTTAGGAGGTCTCTTGTATAGACCTGATCTTTGGGATTGCCCGTATCCAGACGATCCTCTGGACGTACATCCAGGCTTGTTAAGGCGATGGAAGCTACGCCTGCCTTGCTAACCTTTTTAGCACCCACTTTTGTTCCTAATTCCTCTAGCAGAATTTTGCGAACCAACTCTTCTAGTTGGTGGCGTTCAACTTCACCCATTCTAGGTCTCCTTTACACTTCTTTTTTTGTGAGGAAATAAGCCAAAAGAACTGCTGTTATTCCCCCTACTAATTTTCCAACCATCATTGGAACAATCATCTCTGGACTTTGACCGGCGGTAAAACCTAGATGGTCTCCGATTACAAAGGAGGCGGATACCGCAAAGGCAACGTTGATGATTTTCCCACGTCGATCCATGTCCTTCAACATCTGGAACATGGCGATATTGTTAGCCAGTGAAGCGACGAGACCTGCCGCTGCCACTTCATTCATCCCCAACGATTTTCCAATTGCGGATAAAGGTTTATTGGCAACTTTCGTAAAAATAGCTACCAAGCCAAAAGCTCCTGCCAGCGTTACCGCGATCGTTCCGACAACTTCAAAGGCTTCTTTCAAAATATCGGTCCCCTCAGGATACAGGCTGACCAGCCACTCATTCCCGGTTAGGAGTTGGGCAGCACCAAAAGCCAGACCTAGGGTCGCAATCATGACAATGATTTGTCCAAAAACTTCAAATCCCTTAATCATTTTTTCAGGAGCCAGGGAAAGACCTAGGAAGATAAGACCAGACACTAGAATAATCGGGATAAGGCTGACAAACAGTGTCCCAATCGTTAGGCCTGGAACCAAAAGACCTCCTAACAAGCAGCCAATCGGCACTGTTACAAGACCATACAGAATTCCTCGGGCCAATAGTGGTCGGTCGTCTTTTTCGATAATTCCCAAGGCGACTGGAATCGTAAAGACGATTGTCGGCCCCATCATCGACCCCAGAACATAGGCAGCAAATTGCCCTACAGCTGGATCCTGGGCGAGGCTCAGCGCTAGCGGAGCTCCTCCCATATCATTGGCAATAAAGGTGGTTGCAAATAGGGATGGGTCGGCCCCCACCAAACCATACAGAGGAACAACAATCGGTTTTAACAAATTTGCTAAGAGCGGTGCTACAACCATAATCCCAGCCATGGAGAGCGCCAAGGCTCCCATGGCCATAATCCCTTCTTCGAACTGCTCACTAAGTCCTAATTTACCTCCGATACACTTATCAATGGCACCGGCAATCATAAACAGGACCATGATATAAATGATGATCTCATTGATACTCATATTATCCTCATTTTTCCTTTAAAATCGAAGAGTGAGTGCCTGTTAAGATTCCTACTCAAAACATCAGACGCTCACCCCACTCAACTCTTTTACCCTGTTGAAGTATCCGCTTCCAGGAAAATTTTATCAATAATTCCGACAATCAACATGTCGATAGGAATCCCTTCTCGACTCAGACCGATACGTGCAGAACTTCCCGTTGTTACGAGAACCTGGTCTCCTTCGCCAGCCCCAATGGTATCTGCTGCAATCACAAGGTTTGTCGCAGCTTGCTTTCCTTCTAGTTGACGTTCCACCACTAGGAACTTCAAGCCATTTAAGCTCTCTTCCTTCCTAGTGGCCCACAAACTTCCTCTGACCTTTCCAACAAACATAAGACTTCCTCACTCTTCCAGCAAAATATGATGGCGCTTCAAGAAGTCCCGAGCCAAGGCGGTCACAATCGTTCCCGGTTCAAGCTTAAAGACAGCTCCGTCCTGCAGATTCATGTCACGTAGTTTCTTTTCCGTGATGAGTTGCTTTTTGGACGAATGAGAAGTGCTTTCCTGACCCTTAGGACTTGACTGGCTCAAATAATGACTGAGACTACCACCCCGAATCCCATAGGAAATCAATAGGCGTTGTGCTTCCTTGATCTTTTGAGCTAGAACTCTTGGGATAGACGAGTTAGATTCCAGTTCTTGAAACCAATCCACTATAAAAACGGATTTCCCTGCCAACATCCGGTAAAAGATTTCCTCCTCTAGGCCTGGCTGGGGAACAAGCTGGGATAAACGAAGTAAGGAGGCCAAGGGCAAGTCTTGAATCAACCAGTCATCCGCTTCATGACTGGTTTCCACTAAACGAAAACCTGCCTGGGCAACCTTTTCCCGCAATTCATCTGTTCCTCGGACACAAGCCCTTGGTAAGGATTCTTCTGCTTGAATCTTATCTAAAATACGGGTGGTCAACTCCTGAACCAGTTTCTCCATATCTTTCATCAGTTCCCCCTTAGTTTTTCTTCAAAATCCGCCCCCGCATGCCCTTCTTAAAGCCTGCCGCATTGGCTTCATCATAGTCAATATGCATATAGGTTGCAAACTGAGGACTTACCCGAATCACAACATCGTCAAAAATTAAGGGGCGTTCGCCGTAAACCTGAACTTGGACAATTTCATGATTGGAGACACCTGCTTTGGCTGCGTCTTCTGGCGTCATATGAACATGCCGCTTAGCAACAATGAGCCCCTGGTCAACCGAAAGTGAGCGGGTGCCATTTACGAGGACAAAACCTGGACTTCCATTGATGTCCCCACTCTCACGAATGGGAGCTTTAACACCCAAAGTTAAACAATCAGTTGCCGATACTTCAACCTGACTAGCCGATCGTACAGGACCAAGAATCACAACATTTTGGAAGGAACCTCTGGGACCAACCAGTGTCAGTCTCTCCTCGCAAGCATACTGACCCGGCTGTGATAAATCTTTGGCCTTGGTCAGCTGATAGCCCGGACCAAATAAGTGATCAAGTGCTTCCTGACTTAAATGGATATGGCGGCCACTAGCCTCTACTTCAAAGGTCGTATCCAGTTCCTCCTGGATACGCGACACAACTTTTTCTACTAATGATTCAAATACCACGGTTTCCTCCTCTTTAATCTTCCACCAATTGCCAAAGCAATTCTTCCAAATTCCGCAAGAGGTGAGCTAAGCGATGAGCAACCTCACCCTTTCCGTCATTTTCCAAATCGATCCTTACTTGACGAAAGAGACTATAGAGCTGGTACAACTCCAATTGCCACCGATCCAAGCGAAAATCGGTTAGGAGATGAGCTTTGTCCAATCCTTGATTGAGAATCGCTTCCCCCAAATCAAGATTTAGACCATTCCCATAATCAGCTAAATCATCTAGGAGGTGACCTTGATACATTTGCGTCAAGATGAGTCGATACTTCTCTAATTGCTGGAGACGGCTGTCTTCGTAAGCCTCATACAGCGACTTTTGGACGAACAAAATCTGAACCAATAAGGGCTCGATTCGATACAAAAAATGCTCAGGCTCTAGAGCCACCTTTTCAGAGGATTCCAAAGGCAATTCCTGCTCCTGTAGGAAAATCTGGATGTTCCGCTCTTTCAGAAAACTCTTAGCAGCCGGTGTCAAACGATCTTCCTTCCTTAACTCCAGCTGACCATCTCGAGAGAGAGCCAGCTCCTTTAGGATTTTACGAATTTTAGCTTCTGTATATACTGGCATCTTAATACTCCCTCAAGCTTTGGCTACAAGCTCCCGAGTTACTTGGGTAAAATAACTTCTACTTCCGCATGCGGGCGTGGAATTACATGAACGGATACCAATTCGCCAACATTTTCGGCTGCTGCAGCGCCTGCATCTGTCGCTGCCTTAACCGCGCCAACATCGCCCCGAACCATAACGGTTACCAAGCCGGCACCAACCTGCTCTTTGCCAACAAGTGTCACGTTAGCAGCCTTAACCATGGCATCGGCTGCTTCAATCGCGCCAACCAAGCCTTTTGTTTCTACCATTCCAAGTGCATTTGCGTTCATTTGATTTCTCCTTTACTTATTCAGCTGTTTTTGATTGGGGTAAAATAACTTCTACTTCTGAGTGAGGGCGTGGAATTACATGAACGGATACCAATTCGCCAACATTTTCGGCTGCTGCAGCCCCCGCATCTGTCGCTGCCTTAACCGCGCCAACATCGCCTCGAACCATAACGGTTACCAAACCTGCGCCAACCTGTTCTTTCCCAACTAGCGTTACGTTAGCAGCCTTAACCATGGCATCTGCGGCTTCGATTGCGCCGACTAAGCCTTTTGTTTCTACCATTCCAAGTGCATTTGCGTTCATCTGATTTCTCCTTTATCGTTAAAGATTTTTACTTAATTGGGCCAAAACACGTGTTACGAGTTCATCGAGCAATTCCTCACCAGCTAGACTGGTATCTACCTGACAACAAGCTTCCTTAACCTCTGCAACTTGGCGCTCGGCTTTCCGTAAGTCCGCCAATTCTTTTGTCCCATAGGCAATGCGCCGAATGTTGAACAGGTTTGCAGGGCTGACATTATCAGAAGTTGCACTGCCTCCAACAGCCCCACAGCCTAAGGTGAAGGCTGGGAACAGTCCCGTTGTAGCTCCGACACCACCCAGGGCAGATCCTGTATTGACCAAGAGGCGAGAAACTGGTTTTTTCAAAGAAAATTCTCGAATAATCGTTTCATCTTGAGTATGTAAGCTCAAGGTATGACCAACTCCCTCATGATGGAGGATCTTCAAGCTCAAGTCACAAGCTTCTTTCCAATCCTTGACGGTATAAAAACCAAGGACTGGCCCGAGTTTTTCATAGGAGTACGGGTGGCCTTTCCCAACCCCGGTCTCTTCTGCAATCAAGACACGCGCATCATTAGGAACGTCAATCCCCGCAGCCTTTCCAATTTCCACAGCAGGTTTTCCAACCATCCGCGGATTCATCATACCATTGGGTTGGATGACAAAAGCTCCCAACTTACGCGCATCCTCTTCCGGTACAAAGTAGGCCCCCTGCCGTTTAAACTCTTCAATCACTTGAGCCTTGCTGACTTCCTCAACGATAATCGACTGCTCGGAAGCACAGATAACACCATTATCGAAAGTTTTCGAATCCAAAATCTGTTGGACTGCTCGTGGAATATCTGCTGTTTTTTCAATAAAGGCTGGGCCATTTCCTGGGCCAACTCCGATAGCAGGGGTTCCAGAGGAATAAGCTGCTCGAACCATGGCATTGCCACCGGTAGCCAAGATTAGATTAGTGTCCTTATGCCGCATGAGTTCATTGGTAGCACCAATAGACACCCGGTGAATACAACTAACCGCCCCTTCCGGACAGCCTGCAGCCAAAGCCGCTTTATTAATAATCTCAACCGTTTCCTCAATACTTTTTAAAGCATTGGGATGGGGTGAGAAGACAATACTATTTCCTGCTTTTAAGGCAATCAGAGCTTTATAGATCACCGTTGAGGTTGGGTTGGTTGACGGAATCAGCCCCGCTACAACACCGACCGGAACAGCGACTTCTGTTACCTTGTTGACAGTATCCTCTCTGAGAATCCCAACCGTACGCATGTCTTTGATTTCTTCATAAATTCCCTGGGAGGCTAGGGCATTCTTGAGTACCTTATCCTCCCAGCGGCCAAAACCAGTTTCCTCTGCTGCCATTTTAGCCAGATGAACACGTTGTTCGTAACAGGCTTTGGCTACAACTTTAACAATCGTATCTATTTGCTCTTGACTCATCTGGGCCAAGATTTTCTGGGCTTTTTTAGCCTTCCGAATGTGGTTCCGCACTTCTTGGATTGAAACCAGATCCCTATCTTCAATATACATCCGATCCTACTCCTCTTCTACTATCTGCATCAAGGCTTCTAGCAATTGTTGCTTATTGGCAAATTTAATGTCCTTCTTGCTGAGCCCAATCCCCTTTTCCTTGTAAGCAAGACTTCGTAATTTCACAACCTTTAGTTTCTGTAACTGGGCCAAGTCATATTTGGGACTTATTACAGGAGTCCAGCTATCGTCATCAAGGACTGGCTCAATAGCAATCCCTTCTTCTGAAGCTTTTGTCATCAACTGCTCAGTTTGCTCATCTAACCGTGCAATGACATGGCTGGTCAGATAGTAAGGCTGTTGCTCCAAAGCTTCGCGTGCTGCTTCAACGGCTGCTCGAACCGCCCCAACATCGCCCGTTAGCTGAACTGTTTTCATCCCTGACTTAACAGTCTCGATATTGATTAACGAGATATTGGCTGCCTTTAAAGCAATATCCGCCGCCACTACCGCTCCTAAGAAGCCCTTGACCTCAATTAAACCAAGTGCTCTACCCGCCATCTCCATCACCTTCTATCCTTAGTATGTCCGCGAATCATCGGCAATGGATTCAACCGTGCGTGCAAAAGCATCACAGGCTGCGCGACAGGCTGACTGAGAACCGACCAACAACCCCCCGGCAAAGTTGGTCTCACTTGGTGGTCCATAGAAGGCTCCAATTTGTACATCTGCAGCTTTTAAAGCCGCATCCAAACCAACCATGGCTTCTGCTGGTGGAGCAATGAGATAGGCAATCGCGGTTCCTTCTGGAGCATTGGCTGCGGCTGAAAGGTAGGAACCTGCCCGCGCGATACAGTGAGCAAAATAAGGAATACTGTTATCCTCATTCGCACTGATAAAGGCTGCTCCATTTTCAATTTCATAAACAATGACATCCAAGGCGCTGCGCACCTCTTCAGGATTTGGGCCAGCGACAATTCCAATGACCTCACCGGCCAGTTTTGTGGATGCATTTCCGGCTCCGGCATACATACTCCGAGCATAGACAATCTCTACATCAACAGCTTTTGTAGCTTCATCTAAGGCTACATAGGTCACATCATCTGAATCGGAGGTCACAATCCCCAGACTCCGGTGATGCGGTTTCAAGTCTAGTGAAGCAGCCAAGCCTGCATCCACATTTGAAATTAGGAGCGAACTGAGGACAGTTGCTGTTAAACGTTCTTTCTTCACGATTCCTTCCTCCTTAAGATTTCAAGTCTACACCAGACTTTTTATTGTCCAAAATCTTCTTAATCAACTCAGCGACATAGGCTCCTGCTTCAACCGCTGGCGTTCCTCCACGATGGATATTTGACAAAACGGTCCGTCGAGCTTCCGGCATGCCCATGGTTGGCTTATAAGCCAAATAAGCACTCATTGATTCAGCAGTTACCAGCCCTGGCCGTTCACCGACCAACATACAAACAACTTCAGCCCCCGTGAGCTCTGCGACATGATCCATCGCGCCAACCCGCGCATGTTTGATAAACAAGACTTCTGCAAAATCCAAACCAAAAACCTTCAATCCCTGCTTCAAGGCAGGCAAGAAGTCTGCCAAATTGGCTTCGATGGCCGAGGAACTGAGACCATCCCCTACAATGATTTGCACCTTAGCTTGTGGTCGACACCGATCTTTAATAATGGCTTGCTGATCTTCTGGGAAAATCCGCCCTAAATCGGGTCTTGTTAGGTACTCATCCTTACTCTGGGCAGTTGTATGGACAGGGATCATCCCCATTTTTTCTACAAAATCATCTGAAACGTAAGAGAAGACTGCATCCTGAGCAGCAGCATGGTCTGCTCGAAAGCGCAGAACTGACTGTGTCTTGTAGCGGGAACCAGCCCGCCACAATCCCAACCGAGCAGGGGTAAACTTTTTAATCTTCCGATAAGCTTCCTCGTTTAAGGCATGAGGAATTAAAAACTGCTCTTGAATATCCACTTCCGTGATATCCGGGATCATTCCGTCCTCAATGGAACTCTCTTCAAAATGAGGACTCGCTTGAGCCACTGGACTTTCTTCCACTGATTCTGTCACAGGTGCCACAGGACTTGTGGTCATTTCACTCAGCATTGACCGAATCATTTCTTTTAATTGCAATTCATCCACTAGACTATCCTCCTTCTATTGTGGTTGCATAAAGACAGAGCCGTCGCCACCAATATCTGTTAGGCGACCATCCTTCATCAAGCCCATCTTTTCCATCCACTCTTCAAACTCTTTGATTGGACGTTTGCCAAGCAAGTCCCTCATCGCAGCTGTTTCATGATAACCGGTTGTTTGATAGTTGAGCATGATATCATCACCATGAGGAATAGCCATGATATAGTTGACGCCCGCAGCCCCTAGAAGGACTAGAAGATTTTCTGCATCGTTTTGATCGGCCTTCATATGGTTGGTGTAACAAATATCACAGCCCATAGAAATACCTGACAATTTACCCATGAAATGATCTTCCAAGCCAGCCCGAATAACCTGTTTTGAATCGTAGAGATACTCTGGACCAATAAAACCAACCACTGTGTTAACCAAGAACGGATCAAAGCGTTTGGCAAAACCATAACAACGAGCTTCCATGGTCACTTGGTCAGCATCATAGTGGGCATCAGAAGACAACTCCGAACCTTGACCTGTTTCAAAGTACATGACATTTGGTCCAGCTGCAGTCCCGACTTTTAGGGCCGTATCGCGTGCTTCTTGAATAGTCTTCGCATCAAAACCAAAGGCTGTATTTCCCTTTTCAGATCCCGCAATCGATTGGAAAACAAGACCGGTTGGTGCCCCCTGGTTCATAGCTTCAATCTGAGTGGTTACATGGGCTAGTACACAGTGCTGGGTTGGGATTTGATACTCCTCAATAAAGTCGTTAAACTTGTGCAAAACACGTTTGGTACTTTCAACAGAGTCATCTACAGGATTCAATCCTAGAAGAGCATCTCCACAACCGTAGGCAAATCCTTCCATAGTTGAAGCCATAATCCCATCTGGATCATCGGTTGTATGGTTGGGTTGTAAACGCGAAGAAAAGGTTCCCGGACGGCCAATCGTGGTATTGGCCGTCTTGGTAATAACAATTTTTTGAGCACCAAGGATCAAGTCCAAATTGGTCATCAATTTAGCAACGGCAGCTACCATTTCTGAAGTCAATCCCCGTGATAACCATTGGATATCGGTATTGGTTGTCCGATTATCCAAAATCCATTCACGGAGCTCTTCGACCGTCCAATTTTTAATTTTTTCATAGGTTCGAAGATTGACATCATCAATAATAATGCGTGTAACTTCATCTTCCTCATAAGGGACAACTGGATTGTTGAACAAGTCTGATAACTTTAATTGTGCCAATACAACCTTGGCTGCCACTCGCTCCTCAGCAGATGTTGCCGCAACGCCTGCTAGTTGGTCTCCAGACTTATATTCATTGGCCTTAGCCAATACTTCTTTTACAGAAGAAAATTCATAGACACGTCCAAATAATTTTGTTTTCAAAATCATGAATGGCTTCCTCCTTAGGAATCAAAGACCAGCGTCTTAACAACCACTGGTAAAACTGAACCCGCTACAATCGGGTTGCCAATATCGATGTAATCTCCGTTTTGGACATCCACCGAATCAATACAAACGAAGGGATAATCAGCTGGCAGGCGTACAAAGAGACTCTGGCCTAAAACCTTAGCCATATCTTCCCTTAAAACAACGACTAAGGGGAGACCTTTAGCCAGGGTCTCAGCCATCCCAGCAATAATGGCATCCGCATACTCTTCAATTTTTACAAATGACGGACTGCGTTGCCCTTCTAGGGCCAGAGCCACTTGCTGGACCTCATTCTCCAAAGAAAACCAATGCAGTTTATCTTTAATAATTTGGGCCAAGCGGGAACTCTCGAGCTCTTCATCTTCTGCCGACAACTTGAGGACTGGAATATTACGAAGAGGTAGGGTATTTTCAATATAGGTAATGGTGCTGCCACTGACATCTGTTGTATGGCTCCCTGCTCCTACAACCGTAGCCCGGATTGTCTCGCTCGCCTGAATCACCGTTCGCTCTTTGAAAATACGCGAATGGGCCAAGGAGCGCCCCAAAAGAATACCGATATCTCCGTACAGATAGTCATCCAAACCCTGATCAGCTGCCAAAATTGCGTCTGCAACTCCGCCAGAAAAAGAAACACAGCTAATAACTTGATCCAATTTCAAGGCATGGTTGGTGACCAGTAAATCGTAGTAAGGACAAGTTCCCTCTAACCCCACAGCCATTTCTAGGACCTCTGTTAGAATCTGAACCAAACGGTTCAAATCTGAAGGATTGACTGTTTTACCAAGCTCCAACTGCAGCCCTTCCTGCTGAATAATTTGCTGCAGCTTAGGAGCAATATAGGTCAGGCGGTGACTACTTGGATCAAGCTTGATCAAGCGACCGCCGATATCAAAGCAGGCTGTATCCTGGAGGTCTCCTTCTCGAAACAAGGCCAGATTAGATGTGCCGCCGCCAATATCGATATTAACAATCGATGTATGATGCTCCTGAGAATACTGATGACTGCCTGCTCCCTTGCCAGCAATAATACTTTCCAGATCCGGACCTGCTGTTGCCACAACAAAATCCCCAGCATAACCGCTGAGTGCCTGTAAGACTTGAGCGGCATTCTCTTTCCGAGCGGTTTCGCCAGTGATAATGACAGCCCCCATTTGAATGGCTTCTTTTTGGATACCCGCCTTTTGGTACTCTCTTTGGACAAAATCCTTAATCTGATCAACCTCAATCAAGAGCTGATCCGAAATAGGCGTAAACAAAATGTCACTCTTGTACAAAACTGTTTTATTCGTTATATAGACACGTGGGATTGTAAAGACAGATGCAATATTTTCAACAGTTAGCTCTGACAGAACCAGTTGCGTTGTTGCAGTCCCCAGATCCAATCCCACACTTAGGATTTTTTCAGACATGAAAAACCTCCAAAAAAAAGACGCTCAAAGAAGCGTTCCCTATTTGGAACCTCTTCTTCAAGCGTCATTGCTTTCTCATCCACAACGTCGTAGCGAGATTAGTATTTAAAAGTAATCGTCGTTTCTGTCCCCCTTGGACCGGAACGACTTTTTAGTTTTCCAGATAACTTCCCTTGAACAAATCGTTGCACAAGAGTTAAACCTAGACGATGGTGACTTCCGTCACCTTGAATTTTATAACCGTTTCCATTATCGGCTACTAACAGTCTTATTATACCGTCTTTTTCCGATAATTGCAAGCGGATTCTTTTTGCCGTATGTGTTTGGAATTTTGAGAAATTAAAAAGTATGAAGAGCATCGTTTTGAAAACGCTGTTTTTTTCAAAATAAAACTGAACAAAGAATCATTTCACCTTGCTCAGTCACTTGACTTCTACTAGTATTTACTGTAGAATATCTTATGAATCAAGCAAAAGTAGGGTTTTTGTTTGATTTTAGCGGAGCGTTCCAGCGCTTCGCTTTTTTCTTTGTTTCATTAAGATTATTATACCATCTTCACACACAATGTCAATACTTTTGGCAAAAATCTTCATTAAAGCACAAAAATTCTTACCTGTCAAATTTTCCCTGATTTCGAATTTTCATATATTTTATAGTCAAAGTTTTAATTTCGCATGTAATTTAGCAGTCGGCTCGTAGGTCTTAGGAATCCTTTTATGAGAAAATCTCCAATCAACCGTGTTGTTCAATTCCTCAAATTCTTCAAACTCCTTTCTCCAATCTCCAAAAATCAAATCTCTCAGTTCTCCCTGCTTCTCCAAAACAATCAATTTTGCAATTGTCTCTGCTCCTGTATCCGACCAATACATTCCTCGATTTTTCATCCGATAGGTTAGTTTTCGATGGTTCGATTCAATGATTCCGATTCCTCCTTTTGAAATCCCTCTCAACTCACAGGATTTAGTATGAATAAAATCTCTTCTCAGTCTTTTGGAGAAACTCTGAAAGGATTCTATTTCTTTATCCGTCTGTAAACAGGATTCCAAAGTATCCAAAGCCACCTTTAATTTGTCTCGATCATGGTTATAAATAGCCTTGAAAAATAATGAAGCCTGTTCTGGATAAAGCCCCGTTGCTCTTCGGATCTCTCTTAGAACATGAAATTCATCCCAAAAATATTCATGTTGTTTAATCTTCAGTTCACGAGCGATATTGCAAAAACTCCGATAGCTATAGCCTACACCTCCGTCAGAATTTGTAATCAAAAGAGTGCTCTCTGTGATTTTATAAGTCCGCTGAATATAAGATAACATTTCTTCTCTAACCTTTGAAATCGATAGTCCTACAAATTCCTTTTTCTCCACCAAACAAAAGCGATTTTCACCTACTTCCTTACTGCCACAATGAACAATGTAGTGGTGGAGATGCACATTGGTTCCTCCACTTGTTTTAACCAAAACATCATCTCCCTCCAGATAAAGAACATCAATCGGCCGCAACATCTCTTCTTTTGTGAAAGACAGAATCATGAAATCCCTTTGATTCCTCAGTAGTTCCCCCGCTCTCTGCAAAACAGAGAAAACACTATAGCTAGAAATGGACAGATGATACATGGTTGATAAAACCTCAGTAACCTGCTGATAGCTCATCCGTAAGGATAAATCCAACATCGTGACTTCAACTTCTTTTGAAAAGCGATCATACTTGTCTAAGCCCAACCATTCATCAACTGGAATATAAAGCTCTCCGTCCCGATACCAGCGATTCCGATAAAAGGTAATCTCCCCCACTAAAAAGACGACCGTTCGTTGAATACGATTTTTCAAAGTATAACCTCGAGCAAGCAAGGTCAACACTAAACTTTCATCGTATTCCTCGATTTTCTTTAGAAATTCTCTCCTCACTTCCTCGCTATAATCCACTAATAATTTTCTTTCATCTAGCATAATTCTTCTCCTTTCAAAAGTCAGTATAGGAGCTTTAACTAAATCTGACAAATCTTCGCAGATTCAGCTCATTCAGCGCCCATACTTTTGATAATCGTAAATCATTATCATTTTTTGAAAAGAAAAAGAGCCCTATCCCAAAGATAGAACTCTGACACGAATTATGAGCGATTCTCTCTCCACTCTTTAATCCATTCGCTAATCAAATGATAAGCCATATATGCCATAAACAGCCAGAAAAGCGCAATCAAAAGAGATAGGAAATCTGCAATAAAAGAAAAGCCACCTGAAAAATGAACACCTACAGATAACAACAAAATCGGCAGTACCAGAGCAGGCGCAAAATAGAGAGCCAACAAACCTAATACAAGCATGAAGGCCATGTTAATCCCGATCCATTGAAAGAAAAATACGATTGTTGCGATTCCAGAAACAGCCGCAAGAAACATCAGTAAAAGTATTCCAGAATAGATTCTAAACATGGTATCTAGTCCTCCTTTGATTTTAGTTTTCGCTGCATCTTATCCCACTCTCGAATGATTAAATTCTCTAAGTACTCAGATGCTGACTTTGCCCGATGAAAATTCACCAAATCCTCTAGTTTTTCATAGCGGACATCATAGTGAAGTGAAAAAGGGTAGCGTTGTTTTTTCTCGTATGTTTCAGGAGAAACAGGAGCACCTTGTCTTTTTCGACCTCTTTTTTTCCTGCTGACAGATTGGTTTGAACTTGATTCAAACTTCTGCTTTAATTCCGCAAATTTGTTCTCAGTCATCAATCAAGATCCCTCCAATACTTTCAAAATGGATTCATATACAGATTCGATATTAGCGTAAAAATTTCGATGCGCCTTTTTTTGCTGTTCAGTCATCTGCTTCTTTTGTTCAAAAACATTTTGATTCAATACTAGGCTTTTAGCCATCAGTTCCTTTTTCTGAACAGACCCCAGGTAGTAAGGGTCTTCTTGCACCACCTCTAAAAACTGCTTACAGGTATCGGTTACATTGTGTCCATAATATTCAATCTTGTTTCCGATGAGGTAAGGAGTCGCTGTCACATAGCTCTTTCTTGTCACCACCTCGATAGCTTCATCCTTAATCGATTGAACAAAGCGCTTTAGCGATAACCAGGCACGAAAACCATTTGTCGAAGCATCGGTTACCCCCAATACTAAATCTGACACCGCTATAAAATTAGCCGTTACAAGACTTTCATCATTGTGAGTATCAATCAAAATCACATCAAATTGTCCTGCTAGCTCTTCAAAATGATCACTGAACCACATAAAGAGTTGAAGATACTTGTTATTCCGACTAGACAAATCCAAGTGATCATCTGTCAAACGTTCGTCTCCTCGAATCAAGCTGAGATTATCTGTAATTTGACAGATTTCAGGGCACCTCTAAAAACTCATACTTATTGACGCCTTATTTCAAATAAGTAGGTATTCCTATTTGGTAGTGCGGACGTGAGCAGCCTCCTTCGGAGTTTCATCACTAGATTTTGAGACAAGGTCTCAAAATCTCCGCCATCTAGCAGTTGTTTCCAACTGCTGATGGTTCCACTACAGTAGAAATACCTGCTTTTCTTTATTTTCACTCCCTAAGTTTTATGAGATAATAGAACTACTAAGATCAACGAGGTACTATCATGCTATTATTTTCCGACGATGAACGACTTCTAGAAAAACTGTCACAATTGGGAAATCAACTA
>NZ_WSRS01000200.1 GCF_009767945.1 Streptococcus danieliae
AGTACAGTTTTGAATGTGGACTCATAATCCAAACTGTATTTGAGAGCACGGCCTAACTTGGATTCTGGTAAGACATACTGCTCCCGACACCAATCAAAGAATTCTTCCATCAAAGGACGAAGTTGTTCTTGTCGCTTTTGATGTCTCACTTCTGGGTCTAGTTCCTCCCACTGTTTCTCTAGGGCAAACATCTGGTCACAATAGCTTAATCCCTTTTTGGCTAGGGAATTCGAGTCCGCATTCTTAGGCGTCGCTTCAAAGAATTTCCGCCGAACATGGGCCCAACATCCCACCAGAGTGACCTCATCTAAGGACCTATAGGCTGACCACATATCACAGTGAAGGTAACCTTTGAAATCACCGAGGACTTCCTTGGCAACTTGTCCATTGCGCCTTTGGTTGTGGTGATAGAGTATGATACCTTGCTCCTCATTTTTTCCAGATAGAAAAGTCCAGAAATAGGTCAGGTTGGTGTCACTTTCTAAGACTCTATAGG
>NZ_WSRS01000201.1 GCF_009767945.1 Streptococcus danieliae
TCGCCAACTGGAGAAATACCAGACTCTTTAACAATAGCTTGAAGTTTTTCATCAAGAGCATCTTGAGAAAGCACATGATACATCTCAAGCAACTGACTGACATCATCGCCATTCGCAGCCTTAATAGACTGAACCTTCATGGATTTACCATCAAGAGCTTCATCTAGATAATCTTCAATATAGAGATTAGATTTAAGGATCGAATCTTTAGAAGCTTCAATTCCCTTGTACTGATCAAAGTTTTGAGTCAAGACGTAGTTCAATTCAGAATTTGGAAGGACGGATTGACCATTGATTGATTTTCCTGTTGTTGGGTCAATCACATCTTTTTTCGGCTGAATCAAGTTATCATCTGGTGTTGGATTTTCACCAGTTGGAGTTTTCCGTGGATCCTCTGGATCGACACCAGGAGTGTAGATAACTGGAGTATTTGAAACAACCTTGTATTCTCCCTTAGGAGTGTTCACAAGTGTTGTGAAGGTATT
>NZ_WSRS01000202.1 GCF_009767945.1 Streptococcus danieliae
TAGTTGATTTCCCAATTGTGACAGTTTTTCTAGAAGTCGTTCATCGTCGGAAAATAATAGCATGATAGTACCTCGTTCATCTTAGTAGTTCTATTATCTCATAAAATTTAGGGAGTGAAAATAAAGAAAAGCAGGTATTTCTACTGTAGTGGAACCATCAGCAGTTAAAAACAACTGCTAGATGGCGGAGATTTTGAGACCTTGGCTCAAAATTTAGTGATGAGACTCCGAAGGAGACTGCTCACGTCCGCACTACCAAATAGGAATACCTACTTATTTGAAATAAGGCGACAATAAGTATGAGTTTTTAGAGGTGCCCTTAAGAAAAAGGGCTCTTTGTCAAGTTGTGTGGAATCCCTGAAAACTGACAGTTTTAGGCTTTTATTATTTAGCTTTTTAATAAGGGTGTTGAGATGGTTTTAACGTCAATCCGAATCCGGCTTCTTTCGAATTTCTATGAGATGCTTTCCCTGTGGTGGGGG
>NZ_WSRS01000203.1 GCF_009767945.1 Streptococcus danieliae
ATCACCTAGGTTAGAGATGGACTTCTCAGCTGATGGAGTTTCACCAACGGTAACGGTTTGATCAGCTGGACTTGGTTGGTTACTGTCTGCCTGACTTGGGTTTTCTACAACCTTAACCGTCACAGGAACCTTATCTTGTGAACCATCTGGGTAGGTCACAAGAACGGTCGCTGGTTTATCTCCTGCTGTACTTGTGTCTACTGGACTTTCAAACGCTACCGTAGTACCTGTTGGAAGGTCGCCTAGGTTAGAGATGGACTTCTCAGCTGATGGAGTTTCACCAACGGTAACGGTTTGATCAGCTGGACTTGGTTCATTGCTGTCTGCCTGGCTTGGGTTTTCTACAACCTTAACTGTCACAGGAACCTTATCTTGCGAACCATCTGGGTAGGTCACAAGAACTGTCGCTGGTTTATCTCCTGCTGTACTTGTGTCTACTGGACTTTCAAACGCTACCGTAGTACCTGTTGGAAGATCGCC
>NZ_WSRS01000204.1 GCF_009767945.1 Streptococcus danieliae
AGTATAGTTGTTTGAGATATAAACAGTATGTGCTATACTAGTGATATGGCATACGGAATTGATTTTAGAAAACGTGTTTTAGCCTATGTAGAAGAAGGACACACACGTAAAGAAACAGCTAAATTATTTAACATCAGCACAAATACTCTCTATGTATGGGAAAAACAATTAAAAGAACAAGGTCATTTGAATCGGAAACAGAGAATCTCTAAAGCTAAAAAAATTCCATTAGATAAGCTTGAGAAGTTTGTTAAGAAACACCCAGATGCTTTTTTAAAAGAGATTGCAGAAGAATTTTCTTGTACACCTAGTGCTATTTGGCGAGCCTTAAAAAGGGCAGGTATCACTTTAAAAAAAAACAACTAGCTATAGAGAACAGGATCCAGAAAAAGTTCGTCAATACAAGGATTCTCTTGAGGTCTTATCTGATTTACCAGTTGTTTATATTGATGAAACTGGTATAGATACCTATCTTTATC
>NZ_WSRS01000205.1 GCF_009767945.1 Streptococcus danieliae
GGCGATCTTCCAACAGGTACTACGGTAGCGTTTGAAAGTCCAGTAGACACAAGTACAGCAGGAGATAAACCAGCGACAGTTCTTGTGACCTACCCAGATGGTTCGCAAGATAAGGTTCCTGTGACAGTTAAGGTTGTAGAAAACCCAAGCCAGGCAGACAGCAATGAACCAAGTCCAGCTGATCAAACCGTTACCGTTGGTGAAACTCCATCAGCTGAGAAGTCCATCTCTAACCTAGGCGATCTTCCAACAGGTACTACGGTAGCGTTTGAAAGTCCAGTAGACACAAGTACAGCAGGAGATAAACCAGCGACCGTTCTTGTGACCTACCCAGATGGTTCACAAGATAAGGTTCCTGTGACAGTTAAGGTTGTAGAAACCCCAAGCCAAGCAGACAGCAATGAACCAATTCCGGCAACTCCAACTGTTAAAGTTGGTGAGTCCGTGGATCCATCTAAATCCATCTCTAA
>NZ_WSRS01000206.1 GCF_009767945.1 Streptococcus danieliae
CAGTCGCTGCTGTTTGAACTTCTTCAGAAGTCTTAGCTGCATCAATCGCTGCTTTAGCCTTGTTGGCTTCTGCATCAACAGATGACTTAGCTGCATCTTTCTCTTCTTGAGTTAGATCGTTACGAGCTTCAATTTCTGCCTTCTTCGCCGCTGCTACTTCATCAATATCTTTCTTCAAAAGATTCTTCTCTGAAGATTCAGTTGATGGATTCACCGCATTAATCTTGGCAATTCCTGCAGATTTCTCAACTTCTACGGAAGCATCTGTTTGGGCTGCATCAATCGCTGACTTAGCCTTAGCTGCCTCAGAGTCTACCTCAGCTTTCGCTGCTGCTTTCTCTTCAGCTGTTAAGTCATCACGGGCTTCTAGAGAGGCCTTCTTCGCTGCCGCTGCTTCATCAATTGCCGCTTTCGCTGCTGGTTTAACCTCTGCTACTGGATTGATCGCTTGGATTGCAGTAATACCT
>NZ_WSRS01000207.1 GCF_009767945.1 Streptococcus danieliae
TCGTGCACATTAGCTGCTGTCACTTCGAAATTTTTGATTAGCTTTGATTTGGAATCGACACAAACATGATTTTTATAGCCAAAGTAATCTTGCCCTCCCTTTTTAGTCCAACGTGCATCGGTATCCTTCTGAGAACGTTTAGCTGAATTCCAGTCCTCTGGTTCTGTCCCCTCTTTAATTTGTTCATTCTCTTTACGTGTATTTCTTTGTTTAGGTGCTTCCACAAAGGTGGCATCAACAATCTGCCCTTTATGTGCTAATAAACCTTCTTCTTCCAAAGTTAAATAAAAGGTATCAAATAATTCCTGTTCTTTTCCAGACTTGGTTAGGCGCTCGCGATATAACCAGATTGTTTTGGCATCTGGAACTCGTTGGTCATCGCAGCCAACAAAACGGCGAAAAGACAGACGATCAAGCAATTGGTATTCCATAGCTTCGTCTGACAAATTATAGAGGCGGGC
>NZ_WSRS01000208.1 GCF_009767945.1 Streptococcus danieliae
ACGGACTCTGATACGGACTCACTTACTGACTCGGATACTGATTCGCTCACGGACTCAGACACGGATTCACTTACTGACTCAGACACGGATTCACTTACTGACTCAGACACGGATTCACTTACTGACTCGGATACTGATTCAGACACTGACTCACTTACTGACTCGGATACTGATTCAGAGACAGACTCACTTACTGACTCAGACACGGATTCGCTAACAGATTCTGATACTGACTCGGAGACTGATTCGCTCACGGACTCAGACACTGACTCACTTACTGACTCGCTAACGGATTCACTTACTGATTCTGATACAGACACTGACTCACTTACTGACTCGCTAACGGATTCACTTACTGACTCTGATACGGACTCGCTTACTGATTCTGATACGGATTCAGACACGGATTCACTTACTGACTCACTCACAGACTCAGACACTGACTCACTTACGGACTC
>NZ_WSRS01000209.1 GCF_009767945.1 Streptococcus danieliae
ACCGTTAAGGTATCTAAGTCTGCAACAGATGCAGATAAGAACACTCCAGTCGCTAAGGATCAAACAGTTGAGCCAGGATCAACACCGAAGGCAGAAGATTCCATTGCCAACCTGTCTGAACTTCCAGCAGGTACTACGGTAGCCTTCAAGGATCCAGTAGACACGACAAGTGAAGGCGATAAACCAGCTACAGTAGTGGTAACCTACCCAGATGGTTCAAGTGAAGAAGTCCCAGTGACCGTTAAGGTATCTAAGTCTGCAACAGATGCAGATAAGAACACTCCAGTCGCTAAGGATCAAACAGTTGAGCCAGGATCAACACCGAAGGCAGAAGATTCCATTGCCAACCTGTCTGAACTTCCAGCAGGTACTACGGTAGCCTTCAAGGATCCAGTAGACACGACAGGTGAAGGCGATAAACCAGCTACAGTAGTGGTAACCTACCCAGATGGTTC
>NZ_WSRS01000020.1 GCF_009767945.1 Streptococcus danieliae
AGTATAATCCCATTGAAAACACATGGGCTCATATGAAAAAACACCTCAGAAAAGTATTGCCCAGTTATGACAATTTTCTGGATGCTTTGTTGTCTTGTTCTTGTTTCAAATGACTATAAAAGACACTTTTCCATCAGAGTTAAGGACTCTTGTTCGCAAAGCTAGCAGACTTTTCTTCTCCTTGGCAAAAGCATCTAAGCTCTTGGCAAAATTCTCCCAAGACTCCTTAGTATCTCCCTTATCAATAATATCGACAGAAGGATAACTAGCAAATAACAATTGCTCCCGATTTTCTCCTAAATGAAAAGCGACTATAAGCGATAGAAACAGTATCGAAAGGATTAAGAATAGCTTCTTCATAGCCATACCTCCAAACACTCGCATGCTGTATAAGAAAGGGAGTAGTCATTTTTCCATACCACTCCCTAATCAATTGCCAATTATTCTGACTATTTTAGTCTATTTGATAAAACTATCAATGATAGTTATAATAGAATGCCGCCTGTTCTCCAAATGAAGTCTCAATATATGCGTAGGAAGTCTGACCTGCTGGCGCTGCCCCTCTACTAGAATTTGAGTTCCAACGACTTACTACTGTCGAGGTATGGTACTTGGAACCGTGATAGTAATTAGAAAAAGCACCGCCAGAAGT
This sequence comes from Streptococcus danieliae, assembly GCF_009767945.1. Lineage (GTDB taxonomy): Bacteria > Bacillota > Bacilli > Lactobacillales > Streptococcaceae > Streptococcus > Streptococcus danieliae. The sequence continues at coordinate 653 of NZ_WSRS01000020.1, forward strand.
AGCTCCATATGTCCAAACACCACCGTCAGGATACTAGGTTGCAGCAGAAACTGTTCCGATGTAAAAGAAAGATAAAACAAAAATAGCAAACGCAAGAAATACCTTAATTTGTTTTTGTAGCGTTCTAACCATAGCTAACTCTCTTCTAAAATAAGCAACTAGAATCAATAAACATGAAACCGATTTCATTTATATTATACATTACTTACACTAAAAATACTATAAAAATATCAAAGTTTTTTAAATAAATTAAATTTACCTATTTAATATGAAAGACTACTAAAGGGCACCTCTAAAAACTAAATTTCTGAAAATCTAAATGTTGATTTATCAAGGTTTGAGTGATTCAATTTGAAGAAAAACTGGAGTTTTTAGAGCCCCCCTTATTCTCAAAACTTTCCTTAACTTTTTCTTCAAGATCTTTACTGGAATGTTTAGGCTTTGATTTGTAGTAAAAGCTACTTCTAGAAACACCTAGAGCTTTACATAGCGCTTTAATTGGGTATTTTGAAGATAATTTGGCGATTAGTTTCTTTTTTGTCCCAAAATCAGCGCTGCGGACTTTAAAATATCGACCTCCATTTCTTTTTCACGCAGTTGTTTCTTAAGTTTACGAATTTCCCGTTGCTCGGGCGATAAATTATCTACATGCTTAAAGCTACCTGTAGTACGGCTTTGTTTCAACCAACGATCAACTGTACTAGGATTGAGGTCATACTCTGTGAAAACTTCGGTACGTGGTTTACCGTTTTCAATCAAGGCAACAATTTGAGATTTGAATTCTTTTGAAAAAGTGCGACGTGGTCTCTTTGACATCATTTATACTCTCCTGTGTAATAAAATAATTATCCCACTCCTTATAAATTCTGTACAGATTTGTGTAGCTAATTCAAAGTAGGAAATACAGGGACTCTTGCTGGAAATTGGAGGGCAAGCGTCCCTTCTTTTCTATATGACGGAATACTTCTGGTCTTTAGAGGTGCCCTTCAGTATTATAAATACGTTTTACTGTCGAACTCCCCTTCTTTTACAAATTGATAAGATGCATTTAAAACTGCTCCAATAATGAGCACTCTGGCGATTAGGATAAACCATAAAATCACCGCAAAGAGCACGACCGATCCGACAAAACGATAGTCTGTGAACTGTCCCATAAAACGAAGCAAATACAGGTTAATAAAACCATTAAAAAGATAGAGAACCCCTGTCACCAGTAGCACACCAGGGAGGGTATAGCGAACCCGCTTAATGGCCACATTGGGGAGGGTATAGTAAAGGAAAAACAGAAGCAGGATCAAGGGAACCATGCTCCAACTACTCAGACCTCGAAGCAGATCTTCCAGGGGAAGACTCTCTAGATTTAGCCAGGTCTTGACCTGTTCCAGTAAATAGGATGAAAAGAGACTGAGGAAACTCAGGGTCAAAATCACCACCTGCAAGAGCACTCCCATGACTAAGCTCAAGAGCCGGGACAGTAGGTAGTTGGTTCGTTTCTCTACACCATAGACCCGATTAAAACTCTGCTCCACCATCCACATGCTGGAGGACAAGGTCCAGAAGGCCGATAAGAGGGCAATGCTCCAAAATCCCGTAGAGGGTTTAGACAGGACCCCTTCAATCAGCTGGGCTAAGGTTGGGTAAAGACTGGCTGGCAACCAGGCTTTGAGATAGGCCAAAATATCATCAGCGTTGATGGGTAAATAGGGTAAGAGGTTGGCAATAATGATGAAAAATGGAATAAGGGATAGCATCAGATAATAGGCAATAGCAATGGCCATCACCTGACTATCCGCTTGTCCATAAAAGCGTCCCAGGGCAAGCACCAGTGGTTTCTGACCCACCTTCGAGAACCATGTCTTTATCTTTTCCATTCGTTTCCTCTCAACCTTACTATCTGCTACAACTGCGCATCACCTACTCGGCTCAAATTCGTTTAAAATAAACAGAGTACTAATAGGTTCCTTCTTCTCCTTGGCTTGTTAAAATCACCGGACCATCCTTGGTCACCACAAATTGATGTTCATATTGGCAAGACAAGCCACCATCCAAGGTCTTATGAGCCCAGCCTGTTTTCATGTCGGTATCAATTTCCCAAGTCCCTTGATTGATCATCGGTTCAATGGTTAAAACCATCCCTTCCCGAAGGCGTAGGCCACGGCCAGCCCGGCCATAATGAGGGACCATTGGTTCCTCATGCATGGTTGGACCAACGCCATGCCCAACTAAATCACGGACAACCCCATAACCCTTACTTTCTGCATAGTCCTGAATGGCTGCTCCAATATCACCGAGGCGATTACCAACCTGAGCTGCCGCAATGCCACGATAGAGGCATTCCTTGGTCACATCCATCAATTCCTGAACTTCTGGTGCAACCTGACCAACGGCATAAGCCCAACAAGAATCCGCAACACCACCACGGAAGTCTTCAGACAAGCGACGCATGGTTGGAACGTCATCAAAATCCAAGCTCGCTACATCCAATTCCGCCTTGTCCACCAAGCCAACAACCATGTCGACCTTGATCAAATCGCCCTTTTTCAATTTCTGATGGCGGGGAAAGGCATGAGCAACCTCATCATTAAGCGAGCAACAAGTCGCATACGGATAGTCCATCAAGTGGCCCTCAACCCCAATTTGGAGCGGTAGAGCATTGTCTTCCTTACAACGACGACGCACATACTCCTCAATTTCCCACATATCCATTCCTGGTTTAATCAAATCCCGCAAGCCTCTATGAACGCTAGCCAAGAACTCCCCACTAGCCTTCATCAAATCAATTTCACGTTGGGATTTTAATGTAATCATAGTTTCTCCTTATTGTACTGTAATTTCTATTGTAATTTGAGCAACTGCCTGCTCTTTTTCTTTAAATAACACTTGAAAAACGCGACTAGTCCGGCTTTGATGGAGGAGAGTACCCTCTACTAGCAGCACCTCCTCCACCTCAATCGATTGAAAGACATGGACCGAAGCCGAGGTCAGATAGAAACCCGAGCCGGCTAGCGCCAATTCGGACTTGGTCAGCTGAAGGGCTACCTCTGTCAAAACCCCCGCAGCCAAGCTCCCCTGCTCATCCAAAAGCGAGGGTGCCACGCGCAAGCGGTAAGAAGATTCACCCTTTTCCAAATAGGGACGGACCTGTTCGGAAAAAGTAGCTGCCAGTTCACTTCTACCTGGGCTCCCATCCTTAATCAAATCTTCCTTGCGGAGAACCCCCAACAGGCGGTTTTCTTCGTCGATAATGGGCAAAAATTCCATCCCCTGTTCCATCATTTTTCGCTGGGCCACAGCCAGACTGGTATAGAGTTTGGCTGTAGCAGATATGGGATGCAGTAATTTTTCCAGACTGACATGCCCCGCCTGACCGCCAATTTCTTTGAGGTTGACCAAGCCTTGGAAAAAACCAACTTCATCCACAATGGGGCAGGTCGAGATATGCTTTTTCTGAATCAGGGTCAAAAAATCACGGACCTGGTGCTGATTGGTCAGAAAACCAAATTCCCGAATCGGTGTATAACTGTCTGCCACCGTTAAAATATGGGACTTTATCCGCCGCTGGGACACAGCCTGGGAAATCCGACTAGCCACCTGATAGGTATCCTCACTACTGGATAGAATCGGGATTGACAAGCGATTGGCCAAGTCTAAAATCTTCTCTGCCACAGGGAAACCACCCGTCACCAGAACCGCACAATCATGGTGGAGGGCTAGTTCCTGAACAGACATCCGGTCCCCCACAATGACCATGCCACCATCCTTGAGGTGGGTCACCACATTTTGGCGCGACATAGCTCCAATACTGAAGGCTGAAAACTCCTTATCCAAGCCATCAGCTCCGGCTAGCACCTGAGCCTCAGTGACCTCAACAATCTCGCCATAGGTCAAGGGAGTCTGGGCATCATCCTTGGGAGAAACCCGAAAGGTTCCACTCCGGGGACGAGTTTCCACCCAGCCCCGGGTCTGGGCCTCTTTAATGGCACGGTAGGCTGTGCCCTCACTGATGCCTAAAAAATTAGCCACACTGCGAACACTGACCTTTCGACCAATCGGCATAGTCTCTAAGTAGTTTAAAACTTCTTGATGCTTACTCATCAGCCCCTCGCTTTCGTCGGAACTCTACATAATCCCGCATTTTCCGGGTATAGCGATCACTGCCCTTAAACTGGCGATACAAACTAAAGCCTGCTTTCTCAGCGACTCGCTGACTGGCCTTGTTCTCAAGATGAGCTTGGAGAATCAGAGTCTGAAAGCCCTCTGGGACCAGTAGAATCCGGCTAAGGGCCTCTAAGGCTTCCGCCATCAGTCCCTGACCCCAATACCTTTTATCCAAAAAATAGCCAACTTCCGCTTCCGCAGACATTTCTTGAATTTTTTCCAACCGAATAACCCCAATCAAATGCCCCGCATGGGAATCTTCCAGAACCCAGGTTCCTAAGGGATTTTTTAGAAAGGCATGGGTCCACAGGACCAAACTTTCGTCCAGGGTCTCCTGGGCTGGAAAAATGTAGACCACATTCTCCGGATCATGGGCCAGGGCATGAAAAAACTCCAAATCCGTAATCAAAGGCGGACGTAGGTGAAGCCGGGGTGTTTGCAGAAAAGAATATTGGGCTAAGTGGGTCCATAGAGTCATAAGCGATTCTCCTGATAACCGTAAGAAAAGGGAGTGGGGCAGAACTAAATTTGAAAAAATTTAGTTCATAGTCCCACCCCCGCAAGGCTGATTTGGCCCTCTTCCGAGCTCGAAAAGCGAGCGAAGAGGCCAATCAGCTACTGCGTCAAAGGCATTTTGCTAACCAAAGTCAATGAGACTAGACTTTGGTCTCAACCTCCCCTCATGCTAATCTTCAATGAGATCAATAGAGGCTCCCAAGTTGCGCAATTTATCAATAATATTGGAATAACCACGCAGGATAAATTCCACATTGGTAATCTCTGTCTGACCTTGCGCCATCAATCCAGCTGTCACCAAAGCTGCTCCTGCGCGTAAATCCGTTGCCTTCACCTGCGCGCCATGTAAAGTGTTAGGACCTTCGTAGCTAATCTGGTGGCCAACAGTTGTAATGCCTGCTCCCATGCGTGCCAATTCTGGAACATGGTTAACCCGTTTTTCATAAATCGTATCCAGGATCAAGCCACGTCCCTCTGCTCTCAAGAGCAAAGGCGTAATCGGTTGTTGGAGGTCCGTCGCAAATCCTGGGTAAGGGGCTGTTTTAATATTGATGGCCTTCAAGGATGCTTGTTTTTCGACAAAGACACTATCCTCGGAAACCGTCATCCGCACACCCATTTCTTCCAACTTGGCAATAAAGCCTTCTAAATGTTCGTAGAGTACGTTGGTAATTTTAACACCTTCACCAACTGCTGCCGCCATGGCGATATAGGTTCCGGCTTCAATCCGGTCTGGAATCACCTGGTGACGGGTTCCATGGAGACGTTCCACCCCTTCAATGGTAATCACATCCGTTCCGGCACCCCGAACGTGGGCTCCCATATTGTTCAACAAGGTTGCCACATCGATAATTTCCGGCTCCCGCGCCGCATTTTCAATGACGGTCTTACCTTTGGCTTTAACCGCCGCCAACATAGTATTGATGGTCGCTCCTACAGAAACGGTGTCCATATAGATCACAGCCCCATGAACTCCCTGACCATCGGTTGTCAGATGCATGGAATTCCCCTCATAGGTCATCCGTGCTCCCATCGCTTCAAAGGCCTTCAAATGCAAGTCAATGGGCCGAGGTCCAAGATCACAACCACCTGGCAAACCGACCGTAGCCTCGCCAAAACGGCCCAACAAAGAACCATAAAAATAATAAGAGGCACGTAAAGAATTAATTTTCCCATAAGGCATCGGCATAGACTGCACACCGGACGGATCGATTTCCAGACTATCTCCATCCCGCTTGACGGTGGCCCCCATGACCTCCATAATATCAATCAGGCTCGCCACATCTGAAATATCCGGCACACCATCTAGGGTCACCACATCCTCTGACAAAATAATGGCTGGAATCAAGGCAACCACACTATTTTTGGCACCCGAAACTACCACCTCTCCCTTAAGAGGGCGTCCCCCATTAATCACAATTTTTTTCATGTTGATAGACTCTTTCTTGAAACTAATAAAAAACCAGTGGTTTGCCACGATTATATCACATTTTTAGCTCTCTTGCTAGAGTCGGGAATCTAGTCACCTATTTTATTTTAGGTTCGTGAACAAAAAAACTACCAGTTCTCAAGTAACCAGTAGTTTCTTTCTTATTGGAAAAACGCTTGAAGAGCTTTCACCTTATCCAGGCGTTCCCATGGCAAATCAAGGTCTTCCCGTCCCATGTGGCCATAAGCAGCCGTTTGCTTATAAATCGGCTTTTTCAAATCCAACATCTGGATAATCCCTGCTGGGCGTAGGTCAAAGTGAGCGCGCACAGCCGCTTCCAAAGCAGCTTCGTCTTGCTTGCCAGTCCCAAAGGTGTCAATCCGAATCGACACCGGCTGGGCAACCCCAATCGCATAGGCCAACTGAACTTCAGCCTTCTCAGCCAAACCAGCCGCGACAAGATTTTTAGCAATATAACGAGCGGCATAGGAAGCTGACCGGTCTACCTTGGTCGCATCCTTACCTGAAAAAGCACCACCACCATGACGGGCTGCCCCTCCGTAAGTGTCCACAATAATCTTCCGGCCCGTTAAACCTGAATCCCCCTGGGGTCCCCCGATTACAAAACGGCCCGTTGGATTGATAAAGTAACGGGTCTGGTCATCCAAAAGCTCACTTGGAATCACCGGAGCAATGACTTGCTCTTTGACCAGCTGCGCCAGTTCTTCTTGACTAACATCTGGATCATGTTGGGTTGAAATGACCACCGTGTCGACACGCCTTGGCTTCCCAGCAGCATCATACTCAACAGTAACCTGACTTTTAGCATCCGGTCTCAAATAGGCCACCTGCCCAGACTTACGCAAATCTGCCAAGCGTTTAACCAATTTGTGAGACAGGGAAATAGCCAGCGGCATCAATTCCGGTGTCTCATTAACCGCAAAACCAAACATCAACCCCTGGTCCCCGGCACCAATCTGATCCAGAGGATCTTGATTGTCCCCCTGACGCGTTTCCAAGGAAGCGTCAACCCCTTGGGCGATATCTGGAGACTGTTCCACCAAGGATGGATGGACACCAACCGTTTCCGCTGAGAAACCATATTCGGTATTGGTATAGCCAATCTCAGCAATGGTATCGCGAACAATCCGGTTGATATCCACATAAGCCTTGGTTGAGATTTCCCCAAAGACATGAACAGAGCCTGTATAGACTGCTGTTTCAGCGGCTACATGGGCATCTGGATCCTGTTCTAGAATCGCGTCCAAAATGGCATCGGAGATTTGATCAGCAATCTTATCTGGATGTCCTTCTGATACGGATTCTGAAGTAAACAATTTACGTTCAGACATATATGTCCCCCTTTTAATTAGTCGTCGTTAAAAAGTTACAAAGAACTAGCCGAAGCTATCTTTTCGGGACTCATTAACTCTTCCAGTCTACCATATACAGATAGGAATGTAAAAGATTTTGGGATTAATGGAAGAAACTACTTTCTTGGATCGCTTTTTGGACCTGTTCTAGTGGGATTTGGAGCAGGGTCACTGCTTTTTGTTGATAGAGTTCTTGGGCATAGGAATCCATTCGGTAGTCGTGAATGTAGACAACCCGTGAGCAGCCGACCTGCAGCAATTGCTTGGAGCAATGCAGGCAGGGAAAGTGGGTAACATAGGCTGTAAAGTCCCGGGGAATCCCCCGTTCAGCCCCTTGTAAAATCGCATTCACTTCTGCATGCAGGGTTCGCACACAGTGGCCGTCGACCACTAAGCAGCCCTGATCAATGCAGTGTTCGGTTCCCGATACAGAACCGTTATAACCAGTGGAAACCACTTTGTGATCATGAACCAATACCGCTCCAACCTGGGCCCGGGTGCAGGTGGAACGATTGGATATGAGTAGAGCCTGGGCGGCAAAATATTCATCCCAGGCCAGTCGTTGATGGGACATACCTTTTCCTCCTAGATACTAGACAATTATAGCACATTCGCTTTTTCTTTGGATTTTTAACAAAATTGTGCTATACTAGATAATAGGACATAACTTTGTAAAATGTACATTTTTTAAGGAGCACCTGATGAAGTGGAAAATTATTGCAGACTCTGCCTGTAACTATCGCCAGTTGGAACATTTAGCGCCCAACACGACATTTGAATCGATCCCCATGTATGTTCAAGTAGGCGACAAGACCTTTGTGGATAAGGCCAACCTGGATATTGATTTTATGATGGAAGTCATGTATGCTAGCGAGCAGGCATCTAAGTCTGCCTGCCCGAGCCCGGATCAGTATCTACAAGCCTTTGGGGATGCGGACGCCATCTTTGTGGTGACCATCACCGGCGCTCTTTCTGGTAGTAACAATGCAGCCCGTTTGGCACGGGAGATCTATTTAGAAACCCATCCCGATGCCAAGGTTCATATTATCGACAGCCTCTCTGCCGGAGGCGAGATGGACCTCCTCGTTTACCAACTCAATGAATACATCAAACAAGGACTCACTTATCCCGAAATCCTTGTCGCCATCGAAGAGTATCAAAAACAAAGTAAATTAATTTTTGTTCTCGAAAAGGTAGATAATCTGGTCAAAAATGGCCGTCTCAACAAGATTGTTGGGAAAGTTGTGGGCCTCCTCAATATCCGTATGGTCGGCCAAGCCAGCAGCAAGGGTGAACTAGAATTGCTCCAAAAAGCGCGTGGTAACAAAAAAGCCGTCTCCACAGCCTGGGCGGAGATGAAAAAAGCCGGTTACAAAGGCGGACGGATTCATATCTCCCACCGCAGCAACCCAGACTTTGTCCAAGACCTCAGCAAACTCATCCATACCGAATACCCCCAAGCTGAAATCCATAGCCTACCAACTTCCGGCATCTGTAGCTTTTATGCCGAAGAAGGGGGTGTCCTACTCGGCTACGAAACCCTATAATAAAAAGGAACAGTCTGCTCCTTTTTATTATAGAAAAATCAAGCTCAAAAGGGCCAAGAAAGGTAGACCACCTTGCTTGAGGATAATCGACTTATTGCTGGTTAGACCACCGTAAAAGGCAACTACCAAGATATTCACCAAAAAGACTAGGGCTACTTCTTTCCCATTACTGCTAAAGAAAGCCGCATACAAAAGACCCAAACCAATAAAGCCATTATAGACCCCTTGGTTGCGCATCCATAGTTGTAGCGATTTAGATTCTAAGTCAGAGTCACTCATACCAAAGGTTTGTTTGGTTTTAACAGAAGTTGTCGCCACGGTTTCTAAATAAAAAATAAAGAAAAACAAGGCTGCTGACAGAACTAACAAAATTTGTGAAATAATTGTCATTTTCTTTCCTCCTTACAATTTTAAAAGTATACCAAATCCAAAAAAGTTAGACAAGTCGGGAAATAAAAAAACGCTTTCTCTTTCAGAAAATTTGTTACAATGGAGGCATGAGAATCGATCAACTCTTAGCTTCACACTATAGCCGTAAAGAAATGAAACAGGCCCTAGCCAAGGGGCAGATTTTAGTAGATGGGAAAGCTGCCCGCAAGCTGTCTCAAAATGTTGACACTGACCTGCAAAAAGTGATCATTCAGGGGCAACCTGCCCCAGCCAGCAAGCACCACTACTGGCTCCTCCATAAACCTCGTGGAGTGGTCACCGCCAATCGCGATGCCCACCATGCCACTGTCTTTGATTCCCTAGCCAGTTGTGATTGGAATCCAGATTTGTATGCCCTAGGCCGTTTGGATCGCGATACTTCAGGGCTCCTATTGCTGACGGATAACGGTCCACTGGGCTACCAGCTCCTCCACCCGGATGCCCATGTGTCTAAGACCTATCAAGTAGTAGTCAATGGTCCCCTACACTCGGACTTACCTGCCCTGTTTGCGACAGGCATTATTTTTGAAAATGGCTACCAATGCCGACCGTCCCAACTAACTATTTTGGAATCCTCAGCCAAGCAAAGTCGCGCTTTGATTGAGCTGGCCGAAGGTAAGTTTCATCAGGTTAAAAAAATGTTCCTGGCTGTTGGGGTCAAGGTGATCAGCCTCAGTCGAGTTCAATTTGGCCCCTTCAAACTAAATCAGACACTCCCCTATGGGGCCTATCGGGGACTGACCGCTCAGGAAAAACAAGCTCTGATTCAAATCTTAGAAGAAAGTCGGTAACAAGAAGCGATGCACAAGCACTCAAAAACCACATTCATAGCCTTTGTTCTCAATCTCTCCTTCGCCATCCTGGAAGGCATTTTTGGAGTCCTCTTCCAATCCTCGGCCGTCCTAGCCGATGCCGTTCACGATTTTGGGGATGCCATGGCCATTGGCCTCTCTGCTTATTTGGAAAAAGTCTCCACCAAACAGACTGACCTCCGCTACACCCTAGGCTACCAACGTTTCACGATTCTAGCTGCCTTGGTAACTGCCAGCATCCTCATCACTGGATCCACCTTCCTCATCATTGAAAACACACCGAAAATTTTCAATCCGCCTGTCGTCAATCATCAAGGGACCTTTGCCCTGGCCCTCCTCGCCATTGCCATCAATGGTTTTGCTGCCCACCTGGTCCACAAGGGACACAGTGCCAACCAACAAATCCTGACCCTCCATTTCCTCGAAGACATTTTGGGCTGGGTCGTGGTTCTTCTGGTCAGCATCCTTCTCCAATTTACAGACTGGTATTTCCTAGACCCCTTGCTTTCTGTCGCCATTTCCCTTTTTATCCTCAGTCAATCCCTGCCTAAATTCCTCAACAATTTACAAATTTTTCTTGAAAAAGCGCCGGAAGATCTCAATCTAAAAGCCTTGCGCAGGCAGATCGAAACGATGGATGGAGTCCACCAAGTCACCCAATTCAATGCCTGGACCATGGATGGTCAGCGCCACATAGCCATGCTCCACCTGCATATCGAAACGGGGGCCGATGAGCGGCTCCTCAAAGACCAGGTCCACCACCTCTTAGAGGCTCACAAGATTGTCGAAAGTGCCATTGAATTGGACTATTCCCGTCTCGAGCACCAACACCATACTAAGCTTTAACAGAAAAATCTGGCCCTTCACGATAGGCCAGATTTTTTAGTTGCAAAAAAACAAAAGAAAAAATAAAGTTCATAGAGGATACCCCAGCAGATAAAAGATAGCAGGAAGACATCCTGGGGCAATAGAAGAATAATCGGATCTAGACGCGGATCAAAAAGCCATGTCTGGTCACCAGGAAAGAGAACCTGGTGGAACCAAATAAAGAACTGGTCAAAGCCCACCAGCACTGCTAAAAAGCCCAAGCCTAGTGGAATCAAGGCCCAAAGCCGGTACCAGCTAGCCGGCACCCAAAGCCAGGATTTCTGAAAAGCAATTCCCAAACTGGTGCCGACAAAGACCAGCTGGCAAAAATGAAATAGGTACTTGACCACCTGAAAATGGTAGAGACCTGACTCCGATGCCGGTAGGTCTGGGAACTTGAGCTGGTTGATCCAAGGCAGGGTAAGGTAATCCATCAAGACAGCCACATTTCGCGCCAACCGTTCAGCGGGCCAACCCAGACTTTTAGGCAGATTCCAGAGATCCAGAAACAGGGGATAGGCCAGATCAAAAATCCAGATGGTTAGTAAAATGGAGGCGGATAGCCCCCAGAAACTCATCAATGAGCCCGAAATCCAAGCCCGCCTAGTCATCAAAACTCCAGTCTGCTAAAGAACTCACTACATGGGTCGGTGGAATCGGTAGGTCTGCTACTTCTTCTGCCTGGGTAAAACCGGTTAAGACTAGTAGACTGGCAATTCCATTATCAAGACCGGCCCGGATATCAGTCATGTAGTTATCTCCCACCATCACAACTTCTTCCTTACTCAAGCCAATCCGCTCCAAGGCCTTTTCCATGATAATCGCCTCCGGTTTACCAATGTAAACAGGCTCCACGCGCGTGCTGGCTTGGATAAAACGAACCAGGGATCCGGCACCCGGTAAAAGGCCTTCTTCAGTCGGGATATTAAGGTCAGGGTTGCTGCCGATAAAATGAGCTCCCTTTTGAATCGCCAGACTGGCAATTTTGGCTTTTTCGTAGGTCAGTTCGGTATCCAGTCCAACCACCACATAGGCCGGATTAATGGGATCTTCTTCAAAACCGGCTTCGTAGATCGCCGCCTTTAACCCGTCCTCGCCAATAACGTAAGCCGTCCTCCCTAAATTTTTATCCACCATATAATCAACCGTCGCCAGACTGGCTGTGTACAGAGTGGACAGGGGAACCTGGAGACCAAAGCGTTCCTCCAGCATGGCCTGTAGGACCTCGGGGCGGCGCGTGGTGTTGTTGGTTACAAAGAGATAGGGCAGGCCGCGCGCCTGAAGCTCCTTGACAAAATCACGCGCTTCAGGAATCAGCTCCGTCCCACGGTAAATCGTTCCATCTAAATCCAATAAATAACCCTTATACATCTTGCTTCTTCCTCTTCTATCTTATTTCAAGATAAAACGTTCGGCAACCGTGTCTCCCAGGAAAAGTCCTTTCTGACTTGTCCGCAGACGGTCTCCTTCGCGAATCAATAAACCTTCTTCCAGCATTTGAGCCACAATAGCTCCATAAATGTCCTCAAAGGAGCGTTGAAATTTTTGCTCAAACCGCTGGATTGAGACCCCCGCACGTTTGCGCAGCCCTAAAAAAAGCTCCTCTTCCATCTGCTCCTTGAGACTGAGTTTCTCCTCGTAAACACGCGCATTCCCTGCCTCCACCGCATTCAAGTAATGGCGGATTGGCCCATGATTCCGGTAACGAACTCCATTTAAATAGCCCGAAGCTCCCGCCCCTAGACCATAATATTCGGCATTGTCCCAATACATGAGATTGTGGCGGCTCTCATAACCCGGCCGGCAAAAATTCGAAATCTCATAATGGTCATAACCGGCCTCCTTGAGGCTATTGATAATGTAATGGAACATATCCACCTCCAGATCCTCCTGGGGTAGATTCAACTGTCCCCGACGCATGCGGTTCATAAAAACCGTATGGTTTTCCAAAATCAAGGAATAGAGACTCATATGAGGAATATCTAAGGCCAAGGCCTTCTGCACATTGGTTTTCACCTGCTCCATGGTTTGGTTGGGAAGAGCATAGATTAGGTCAATGGAAATGTTGTGAAAACCAGCCGCTTTCAACCGGTCAATATTGTCATAGATATCCTTCTCCTGGTGCATCCGACCAATCTGGCGCAATTCGCGATCATTAAAAGTTTGCACCCCTAGCGAAATCCGATTTAAACCAGCATTGGCCATCACCTCAATCTTATCCTGGGACAAGTCACCCGGATTGGCCTCCAAGGTCCACTCCTGAACCTGACTCATATCAAAAATCGAAGCCAAGCCCTCTAGGAGAAACTCCAACTGAGCAGCTGACAAGGCCGAAGGCGTCCCACCCCCAATATAGAGCGTATCTACTGGCCCAGGTTCATAAGCTCGAATCTCCGCAAGTAAAGCCCGCAGATAATCATCCACCGGCTGGTTCTTGATAAAAACTTTAGAAAAATCACAATAGTGACAGATTTGTGTACAAAAAGGAATATGGACATAAGCTGCCCTTGGTTTGGTATTCATAGCTTCTATTATACAACAAGTACCAGCTCATTGACAAAACTTTGCAAGGTGGTCCTACACCTCCACCATCCTTACTCCAACAAAAAGCGAGATCCATTCCTGTGAATCTCGCTTTTTATAGACTTCAATTTGCCCCTGACCTACTCCACAACAGTATAGGTGCTGGCTTCTTCTAGATACTTAGCATAGCTGCCATCTTTTTTCACTTTAGCGATGACCTTGTTGACGACGGCTTCAAGTTCTTTGTTGCCTTTTTGCATGGCAACAGCTGTGCCAATGGTTTCTTGGGTTTTCAGCTCTGCGTCTGAGATGGCTAGTTTGTCATTTTGAGAGGTGTAGCCTGTGGCCACGGCTTGGTCAATAGCAACTGCGTCGACTTTGCCAGTGACTAATTCGTTGATGGCTTCTCCCATGGCTTGGAGGGAAATGACTTCTGAGGAGATCAGTTGCTCCTTGACCAGTTGTTCCTCCAAGGTTCCCTTCTGGGCGGCGATTTTTTTGCCCTTAAAGTTGTCTAGGCTTTTGAGGGCAGCTTTGTCTTCGGAGCGGACTAGGAGGACCCGACCATTTTCATAGTAGGAGTCCGAGAAGGTCACAACTTCTTCTCTTTCTGGGGTTTTGGACAGTCCAGCTAGGGCTAGGTCGGCCTTGCCGCTACTGATGCTGGTCAAAACATTGTCGAAGCTCATAGCAGAGACTTCCAAGTCCACGCCTAACTCATCGGCAATATCCTGAGCCAGAGAAATATCTGCACCGACGACCTGGTTTTTTCCATCAATCAAGGTCTGGAACTCAAAGGGCGCATAGTCTGGGCTGGTGGCAACAACTAATTTCCCCTTGGCCTGAATAGCCTCTGGACTAGCTGTTTCAGAGCCGCTAGCACAGGCTGTCAGAGTTAGGCCGAGGGCTAACAAACCCACTTTTTTCAAGATTTTGTTTAGATTCATCCGCTGCTCCTATTCTGCTGCTGTGTACTTGCTGGCTTCTTCTAGGTATTTAGTGTAGCTGCCGTCTTTTTTCACTTTGGCAATGACCTTGTTGACGACATCCTGCAATTCCTTGTTGTCCTTTTGCATAGCTACCGCATTTCCTTGGGACTCCTCTGTTTTGAGCCCTGCTTGGGCAATGGCCAAGTCCTTGTTCTGGTTCACATAGCCCAAGGCAACTGGCTCATCAATCGCCACTGCATCAACCTTGCCTGCAACCAATTCATTAATCGCCTCACCCATCGCCTGGAGTGACAGCAATTGCGCATCCGCTAGCTGATCTTTCACCATTTGTTCTGGGATTGAACCTTTTTGAGCCGCGACTTTTTTTCCTTTAAACGAATCCAAAGATTTGTAAAGATCCTTGTCTGCCGCCCGAACCAAGAGTGAGTGTCCATTCTCATAGTAAGAGTCTGAGAAGGAGAGAACAGCTTCCCGCTCAGGCGTGCTAGTCAGACCTGAAATGGCTAGATCCGCCTTCGCACTCTGCAGGGTAGAAAGCACATTATCAAAGCTCATGGTCGAAACTTCGAGCTCGACCCCCAGCTCATCAGCAATGTCCTGCGCCAACGAAATATCCGCACCAACCACTTGGTTTTTACCATCAATCAAGGTCTGGAATTCAAAGGGCGCATAGTCTGGACTGGTCGCAACCACCAGCTTGCCTTTTTCCTGAATAGCCTCTGGTGTCGAAGCCGTACTACTACCACAGGCCGCTAGACTAAGAGCCAGCCCTAGAGCGGTCAAACCTTTAAAAATTGTTGTTACTTTCATATCTTATCTCCTCTTAGGTTGATGTGAATATTATACATACTTTTTGTATAATTTACAAGTCTTTTTGAAAAAAATTCCACTTTCTGAAAAAAGCTGTTTGGGAAGCTTCCCAAACAGCTTAGTTTGAATGTTGTAAAACAGCCATAAAAAGAGTCGCCCGCTTGCCCATAAAGAGGCCATCTGCAGTATAAAATGGCTTAAATTCCACCAGCTTAAGACCAGCCTGCTGGCAGAGGGATAGCAGTTCCTCCTGACTAAAACCTGGATGAACTAAGGGATGGTCAATCTCCTCATGTGCAAGAAAATCAATCAGAAAAATTTGGCCATCTGGAAGTAAATGAGCAGCTAACTGCTCCAGCAGTTCTTCTACCTGGGCCACATGCAACAGGGTCTGGACCACCAAAATCGCATTGGCTTGTCCCTGTAGCTCTTGAAATTCTGGCACTGTTTTTAAAGTAACATTTGACAAACCCAGTGTTTGGTACTTGCCCCTTACTTGCTCCAACATCTCCTCTGCGATGTCAACCAGAAGTAATTTGGAAAAATGCTCTGCAAAGGGCAAGCTCATTAAGCCCGTTCCACAGCCATAATCCAGCAACAAATCCCTACCTGCTAACTGCTCCAAGCGCTGCTCCAATTCCTCGTGAATCACAGCCGCCACTTGTTTGCGTTCCGGCGAGTCATAGTGCGCCGCCATTTGCTTGAAAATAGCCTTAGTTCGATTTTGATCCATACTTACTCCTACAAAATATACAGCTCGCGGTCTTTTAGGACCACTTCTCGGACAGAGGCATATTTTTTCAGTTGTTTCAATTCTTGAGGATGGCTAACAAAGGTAATCACAACCCCTTCACGGCCCATCCGACCAGTCCGACCCGCCCTATGGGTATAGCTATCCTTATCACGCGCCAAATCCACCTGAATCACACAATCCAAGCCTTGAATATCAATTCCCCTGGCTACCAAATCAGTTGCCAGTAGCAAGGAAATGGCGCCGTCTCGAAAACGATCCAAAATGTGTTTGCGCATCTGCAGATTGATGTCACTGGCCAAGGAATAGGCTGATAAGTTGTGGTATTGAAGTTTCTCCTCTGCATTCCCCAAATCAGACAGAGCGTTAAAGAAAGCTAGTCCCCTAAAATCTTCTAGGGCCAAGAGCTTTCTGAGAGTAGCTACCTTATCCCGCTGGGCCACCTGCATGTAAAAGTGCTGCAAATGACTGGCTTCCTCATCTTGCGCCACAGCAATCAGCTGAGTTCCGGCCTGCAGCTGATCCATGGAAATGCCCTGGGTCGCACTCATGTAGACATGTTGGTGCTTTTTGGGGACATAATTCAAGAGCCGCTCCACAAAGGGTAACTGAGAACTACTGAGCAACTGGTCAAATTCATCCAAAACAATGGTCTCGATAGACAAGAGCTTGATCTTTTTCAACTTGACCAATTCCAGGATCCGACCTGGGGTCCCGATTAAGACTTCAGGCCCCTTCTTAAGGCGTTCAATTTGCCGTTTCTGGCTTGAACCAGCTAAAAACAGTTGAGTCTTGAGTCCCAAATCAGCAGCCCAGTTCTGACTTACCTGGTAGAGCTGGCCGGCCAGTTCACTATTGGGAGCCAGAATCAAGAGCTGCTGCCCCTGTCCCTTGCGTAACTTCAATAATAAGGGTAACAGATAAGCCAGGGTCTTACCAGTCCCCGTTGGACTAATCCCAAGAATTGACTCTCCAGCTTGCAGTGGTTGCCAGAGGGCCTCTTGAATCGGCGTCGCTTGGTCAAAATCTTGTTCCTGCCAACGGGCCTGCCAGGCTTTAGGAAAGTTCCTTAACATCTTCATCTCCTTCAAATACAAGTGTGGCATCCTGGCGCAAGTTCCAGATGGTCTCATGAACCTCCTGGGCTAGCTGGGCCCAGTTCTCCCAGGCAGACCAATCCTCTACCTCAATCATTCGCGCAAAGGCAGCTGCTTCTTCCTCCATCTGGTGACTGGCAGCAGTCACCGGTAGTACCTGCTCCTGGCCAGACAGATCCCGAAAATGAACCGAGCCGATAGCTTCAATCGAATCCAATATCACAGTTCCCTGACGGGTATAAATCTCACTTGGAAGATAGGTTGTGTAGTTCTTAGCCGTTTGGAGGGTCACCAGACTATCGCCATAGAACAGCTGAGCCTGACCTGCCAAATCGACATCCCAAGCCCATTTTTGAGCCTGGTAGGCGACCCGGTCTGGTTTCCCAAACCAGTAATGGGCAAGATAGAGCGGGTAAATCCCCAAATCCATCAAAGCCCCACCGCCAAATTTAGCAGAAAAGACATTAGGAAGCTCCCCAGCCAAGAGAGCCGGCATTTTTGAAGAATATTTCCCGTAACGCAGATTGGCCCCCAAGATTTCTTGATCTTTCAAAAAATCGGCAATAAGGGTCACAGCCTTTTCATGCACATTCCGTGCGGCTTCAAAGAGCATGACCTTTTTTTCTTTGGCCAAGGACAACAACTCCGCCCACTCAGCTGGCCGCAAAACTGCAGGCTTCTCCACCACAACATGCTTCCCAGCTTCTAAGGCCAAACGGCTATGCGCAACATGCAGACCATTGGGAGAAGCAATGTAGACTAAATCAAGTGCTGGATCCGCCAAAAAGGCCTCCAAGGAATCATAGGCCAGAACGTCAGAGCCGTAGGCTTCACCAAAAACTTGAGCCTTGGCCAGAGTTCGGGAATAAACCGCCCCCAAGCGATAGACTCCAGTTGCATTCACAGCCGTCATCCACTCATGGGTAATCGGGCTGGTGGCTAAAATGCCAAAAGTAATCATATTTTTCACCTCGCCTCATTATAACACAGAAGGAGCTACTGACACAGCGTAGAAAATAGTGTACAATAAGTAGGAAACTAGAAAGGACTTACTCATGCATAAAAAACCAATCATTATCGGTGTAACAGGTGGATCTGGTGGAGGTAAAACCAGTGTATCCCGAGCAATCCTCGCTAACTTTCCCAACGAGAAGATTGCTATGATTGAGCACGATTCCTACTACAAGGATCAATCCCATCTAACCCCAGAGGAGCGCGTCAAAACCAACTATGACCACCCCTTTGCCTTTGACACAGACTTGATGATTGAACAACTCAGTGAGCTTCGGGCTGGCCGGCCGGTAGATATTCCGACTTATGACTACACTGCCCATACCCGCAGCAACAAGACCCTACGCCAAGAACCCCAAGATGTCTTTATTGTCGAAGGGATTTTAGTTCTCGAAGACAAACGTCTCCGCGACCTAATGGATATTAAAATTTTCGTAGATACCGATGATGATGTCCGCATCATCCGCCGGATCAAACGGGATATTGAAGAACGCGGCCGGAGCCTCGATTCCGTTATTACCCAGTACCTAGACGTGGTCAAACCCATGTACCACCAGTTTATCGAACCAACCAAACGCTATGCGGATATCATTATCCCAGAAGGGGTCACCAACAAGGTTGCTATTGACTTAATCAACACCAAAATCGCTGCTATCCTCAGCGAAACTGAAGCATCTGAGACCAAAGACTAGGCCACCAGCCTGGTCTTTTTCTTCATCTTGACAAAGACGACCAATCTGCTATACTAATCCTCGTTACTGATTATTGGAGGAGGGTGTGTCAAGAATTTTGTGTAAACTCCAAAGCAGAGTTTGAAAGTCTGTATTAATCGGACAAGGAATTGTAAGGATTCCCCTTTTTGAGCCTAGTCTCTCAGCTCCAGGTGTACCTTATGATAATGCTGTGTCTGAGAGAACCTATCGTTCATTCAAAACTGAATTTATCAAAGCCTACAAATTTGAATCCTTAGAACAACTTGCCCTACTAACACAAGATTATATCCACTGGTGGAATCACAAGCGTAGACATTCAACACTGAATAATCTATCACTACTCAGGAGAATCATGGTCAAGCTGTAGCGGATGATTCAACTCCTCATAAAAAGTGTCCGATTTTTGGTTGACATTACAAAATTATTGACACACCCTCCACTATCATAAAATCGCTCTAACTTCGGAAAGAAGCCTAACCTAATAGCAGTAATTGCTAAACCTATTCTAATTTTAATAAATTCTTAGAAATCCACGATTCTAACTCGTACGAAGTAAATCCATCTTGTTCCTCAAAATCTAATTTTGTCAATATTTTTTTATTCTCGTAGATAGCAATTGTAGGTGTACCTTTAATATTTACTTCTTCTTTAAAATTTTCCCACTCAAACTTGTTTTCATGAAGCCCTTCAACGTTAACATAGTAAACTTTGTCGCCAAGTTTATATCTTTCGATTATATCTATAAATATAGGATCAAAATGACTACAATCCTCACAACTAGATCTTCCAAAATAAACACTAAGTCTTTCTCCAGAGTTATAACGTTCCATAAAATTATCTACTAGTAAACTATCCAATTTACGGTACATATCAACAGTATTCTGCTTAGATCTCAATTGTTCTAATTCCTGAGCAATAAAAATAAAATAGATATTTCCGACTAAGCTCACTATTAAAATTATGTAAACAAATATCTTCTTCATACTTTAGTCTCTCTCTAAAAATAATTTCAACTCTTCAAGATTTTTATATCCTTGAGCTATTTTAAAACCGCTATTCCTCCTTATGATAATTGTTGGTGTATTGTAAACCTTAATTTCTGCAGCTTTCTTAATAGTCGCAAAGTTAGTAGCATCCCAATAGTATATTTTACTCTGTGTTTCATCTTGATAATCTTTTAGAACTTTATTAAATTCTTGACAAACTTCACAACTGTCACTTCCATAATAGAGTAACTCACCTTCTTTAAGATTTGATATATTATCACTTAAAATAGAAAAAGTGGGTTTCAAACTATTCAAATGGACATAAACGATAAATCCTATAAATATACTTAAAATAGATATTGAAGCAAATCGTAAGATTATGTGTTTCATGTCTTAGTACTCCTTTCTAGTAAACTGAAACATGGACAATAGAGAAAAAAGAATGAAATATAGCAACGCTAATGCTAGTGTAATAGGGTTGTATGTGGAAAATGAATCTGGTGATAAATAATAAAATAACTGAATACTATAAAAGTTCGATTTAATGATTAACAGATTAATTAAATTTGGTAATATCCATAGTAATAAGAATGAAAGAATGATTGTAATCCCAACCTTCTCAAAATAAATCAATAAATTCATGTTTATGGTAAGATATAAACAAAAAATAACAAAATATAGCAATACTTGTTGATAAATCATTCCCAACAAGGAGTACGAGGGTAGTAAGAATAACAAGTTCATTACAATATATAATCCAATATATTTCATATATTCAAAGCACAGTAACTTATTCCTATTAGGGATATACTCCAAATAATAGCGAATCATCTTTTTTTCCTGCCACTCACCAATAGATAATATCTGATAAAAACATATAAATAAAATCGTTATAGTTGTAGCAAATTTATACTGAGCAACAAAGACACTTTCTTTAATCTGAAACAACAACCCCATCAAAAAAATCATATAAAAAACTAATGCAGCTATAAAGAATTTCTGATGAATTAATTTAATAAATTCCGATTTCATATAAGATCTCATCTATTTCCCTCCTCTAATATCAGCTCTTTAATATCATTCGTAGAATCATGATATTCCAAAACTTCTATCCCTTGCTCAATTAGTAATTTCAGAAACAAACTTATATCCGCAGACTGTATTTGAACTCTAATTATAGAAGTATCCACATTATCTTTAAAGCCTAGGATCCTATACTTTGATGGAATAATATTTTGAACATCCGTTACTCTCTTTACTACAAGTCTATAAATTCTAAAGGTATCCTGTAAATTAAAAACTTTTTGAATTTTTCCTTCTCGTAAATACCAAATGACATCAGCTATTTCTCCTAATTCCTCAAGTATATGACTAGAAACAATCACACACTTCCCTTGTGAACGCAGCATAATAATCAACTCTTTTAGATACTCCTTAGTCAACATATCCAAACCATTGAAAGGTTCATCTAGCAGAATAGTACGGCTTTCCGAAAGTAACATTCTAGCAATGCTTAATTTCTGCTTCATCCCAAGAGATAACTGTTTGAATTTCTTATTTCTAGCTTCAAATAAACCGACTTTTTTCAACACACTATCATAGTCAACAGTGCTTTTTCCACCCAAAATAGTAAATACTCTAAGATTATCTTGTACAGAAAGTCCATCATAAAATGCTGGACTCTCAATCACAAACGAGAGAGAGCTATCTGAAATAATCATTCCCTGATAATCTACAATCAAATTTGCCATACATTTCATCAAGGTTGTCTTGCCAGAACCATTATTACCCACCAGGCCAATAATTTGTCCTGGCAATGTTTCAATAGAAATATCATCTAAAACAACTTGTTTTCCATATAATTTCCTTAAATGTGATACTCTCATATAATCACCTCTTAATAAATGATACCATGAAATCTTTATCTCCTTTCAGAGTTAGTTGGCTTCCTTTAACAATCGCTATCTTTGGACTCTCCTCGTAAATAACAGCGTTCTGGGTACTCTTGGGTTGTTTCTTAGCCTCTGTATAGAGAGAATCATTTAATTTATATGTTCTATCTTCATAGCAGACCTCTCCCTTCCCTACTTGTGCATAAATAGCATATGTTCCGGTTTTTAAATTTAAATTATCTCCTTGTTCATATGTACCTACATTAAGAATTGGTAACTCTCCATCTGCTGCACCAAATCTAATTTCATTCATATGATTCACAACATATAAAGAGATAACAATCGCACTAAATACAATTATCGTTATAAAAAATACTTTTTTCATTTTTAATCCTCATTTAAATTGATAACATCATCAGAAACTCCATCAAACTGTGAATCATGTGTAACGATAAAAACAAGTGACCTCTGCTTCAACTCCATAATCTTATCAAACAATATTGATTTTGATTCTTCATCTAGATTTGACATTGGTTCATCAAATAAATATACGTCTGCTTCTTTATTTAAAGTTCTCGATAAGGGTGTGTCAAGAATTTTGTGTAAACTCCAAAGCAGAGTTTGAATGTGTGTATTAATCGGACAAGGAATTGTAAGGA
>NZ_WSRS01000210.1 GCF_009767945.1 Streptococcus danieliae
GAGGGACAATGACTTGGGCGTTTCTCTAAGGAGCCTTCGATGATTTGAGCCATACGATTGCGTCTATCTTTACGATAAATAAGCCAGTCTTCTTTGAAAGTGATGTTTAGGTCTTGAATTCCGAGTAATTTTTGAGTAACATAGTCCATATGAAGCAATTCCTATTCTGATGTTTTTTTTCACTTATCAGTTTACTAGGAATTGCTTTTTTTTGCACTCTGAATTACAAAAAAAGTTGCATGGAGAGCAAGCTTTCCACACAACTTATTATAGAACCACTTTTTACACACTTTCCAGCTATATTGATAAACAGTTTCCGGAAACGTTTCATGGTCAAATTCTTCACAGAGCCACCAGCTAGATGCCTCATAAATAATGAAATATTGTAGGCCAAGCAAGAAATCATCATGCGAACTTCATTCTTGATTAAAGTTGAACTATCTGTCTTATCAC
>NZ_WSRS01000211.1 GCF_009767945.1 Streptococcus danieliae
TTTAGGAGTGGTACCATGGGCATAGACATCTTTAGTAGATTCCCAGATAACTCCACAGGAGGGGCAACAGCTTGGACGTTTTTCCAAAGAACCTTCAATGATTTGGGCAAGACGATTTCGCTTATCTTTACGAAAAGTAAGCCAATTTTCTCTAAAAGTAATGTTTAGGTTTTGAATTCCGAGTAATTTTTGAGTAACATAGTCCATATGAAGCAATTCCTATTCTGATGTTTTTTTTTCACTTATCAGTTTACTAGGAATTGCTTTTTTTTGCACTCTGAATTACAAAAAAAGTTGCATGGAGAGCAAGCTTTCCACACAACTTATTATAGAACCTGTTAAAGTAGAGGTGTCTTGTTAAGTCGTATTTTAATTTGGCGCTAGACGTCGTGTATTGAAAATGAAATCACTAAAACAAGGAATCATTCAAGACAAAGAGGTAACTAATA
>NZ_WSRS01000212.1 GCF_009767945.1 Streptococcus danieliae
CTGCTTCATCAATTGCCGCTTTCGCTGCTGGTTTAACCTCTGCTACTGGATTGATCGCTTGGATTGCAGTAATACCTGCAGTCGCTGCTGTTTGAACTTCTTCAGAAGTCTTAGCTGCATCAATCGCTGCTTTAGCCTTGTTGGCTTCTGCATCAACAGATGACTTAGCTGCATCTTTCTCTTCTTGAGTTAGATCGTTACTGGCATCAATTGCCGCCTTCTTATCCGCTGCCGCCTTGTCGATAGCTTCTTTGGCTGCTGGTTTCGCTACTGCTTCTGGATTAACTGCTGTAATTGCATTTGTACCAGAATCTTTAGCCGCATCAACACCTGCTTGGTCGGTAGCCACATCGACTGCGTCCTTAGCCTTAGCTGCCTCAGAGTCTACTTCTGCTTTCGCTGCTGCTTTCTCTTCAGCTGTTAAGTCATCACGAGCATCAATCGCTGCC
>NZ_WSRS01000213.1 GCF_009767945.1 Streptococcus danieliae
GTTGGTGAAACTCCATCAGCTGAGAAGTCTGTCTCTAACCTAGGCGATCTTCCAACAGGTACTACGGTAGCGTTTGAGAGCCCAGTAGACACAAGTACAGCAGGAGATAAACCAGCGACCGTTCTTGTGACCTACCCAGATGGTTCGCAAGATAAGGTTCCTGTGACAGTTAAGGTTGTAGAAACCCCAAGCCAAGCAGACAGCAATGAACCAAGTCCAGCTGATCAAACCGTTACCGTTGGTGAAACTCCATCAGCTGAGAAGTCCATCTCTAACCTAGGTGACCTTCCAACAGGTACTACAGTTGCGTTTGAAAGCCCAGTAGACACAAGCACAGCAGGAGATAAACCAGCGACAGTCCTTGTGACTTACCCAGATGGTTCGCAAGATAAGGTTCCTGTGACAGTTAAGGTTGTAGAAACCCCAAGCCAAGCAGACAGCAATGA
>NZ_WSRS01000214.1 GCF_009767945.1 Streptococcus danieliae
TCATGGACAATGCAAGTTTTCATCCTAAGAAGATTTTAGATGAACTTTCTATTTGTAATGGTCATTTTTTTCTCCCTCTACCACCATATTCCCCTGAACTGAATCCTATTGAGAACAGTTGGGCTATTTTGAAAAAAGGGGTGACAGAATTGCTTAGAAAGACAGGCGATTTGACTGACGCAATAGCATACTATTTAAAAACTAAATGACTATAATCCCGAATTATTCATAGCTAACTAAAAAAACTTCCAGAATCCCTGATAGATCAAGGTTTCTAGAAGTTTTTGATTTTCACCCATTGGGTGAGACATATGACTGGACAAAAAAAGGATTTCCTTCTATGATATAAGCACAACAAAATCATTAGAAACAAAGGAAATCCATATGTTTAGTCTAACAAATAACAGTTCTAAAAACAACACTTTTTCTTTCGA
>NZ_WSRS01000215.1 GCF_009767945.1 Streptococcus danieliae
GAATCCATTTTTATCCTTAGAACAGATTGAACGACAAGAAAAATCATCAGAAATTGCCATTGTTTTTTGGCAATTTCTGATGATTTTTTAGCTATTTACACGGAGTTGTTTGAGGTATGAATAATTTGGGATAATATATCTCCAGTTTATCTTCAAATGACAATTTCATAAAAATACACCCCAATCGTTAGATTTTATGTCTAACCTTTGGGGTGCATATCATCCTTGGTATATCAACGATTCTAGCTTGTTTTTATAATATGTATAAATAATCCGGGAAAAGTAATGTCGTTGGACTACATCCACTGGTGGAATCACCAAAGAATCCATGGCAGCCTAAATTACCAACCACCTATGGGAGGCTGGGACAAAAACCCCTCTGACTAACGCAAAAAGCAACGGTTTTAAAGCCGTTGCTTTTTTGCCTTATGGAG
>NZ_WSRS01000216.1 GCF_009767945.1 Streptococcus danieliae
ACCGTTAAGGTATCTAAGTCCGCAACAGATGCAGATAAGAATACTCCAGTCGCTAAGGATCAAACAGTTGAGCCAGGTTCTACACCGAAGGCAGAAGATTCCATTGCCAACTTGTCTGAACTTCCAGCAGGAACGAAAGTATCCTTCAAGGAGCCAGTAGACACAACAGGTGAGGGAGACAAAGTAGTTACAGTAGTTGTAACCTACCCAGATGGTTCTAGTGAAGAAATCTCAGTGACCGTTAAGGTATCTAAGCCTGCAACAGATGCAGATAAGAATACTCCAGTCGCTAAGGATCAAACAGTTGAGCCAGGTTCTACACCGAAGGCAGAAGATTCTATTGCCAACCTGTCTGAACTTCCAGCAGGAACGAAAGTATCCTTCAAGGAGCCAGTAGACACAACAGGTGAGGGAGACAAAGTAGTT
>NZ_WSRS01000217.1 GCF_009767945.1 Streptococcus danieliae
TCTTCCGATAAAGTAGAAATCTAGCTATACTAGTCTCAGAAAACATGAGTAGAGGAGATTGGTTTAGTGGATGCGAATTTGTTTAGGACGATAAATCTTTGTGACCTCGGTCAGGTCTATTTGATAGCTGGAAAAACAGATATGAGACAGGGAATTGATTCCCTAGCCTATATCATTAAACAAAGATTTGAACTGGATCCATTTTCAGGTCAAGTCTTTCTATTTTGTGGAGGACGTAAAGATCGTTTCAAAGCTCTGTATTGGGATGGGCAAGGTTTTTGGTTGCTTTATAAACGCTTTGAGAACGGCAAACTAAACTGGCCTTCTGATGAAAAGGAGGTAAAAGAGCTGAATTCTGAACAAGTTGAATGGCTCATGAAAGGTTTCTCCATTACTCCCATCATA
>NZ_WSRS01000218.1 GCF_009767945.1 Streptococcus danieliae
TACACTCCTGAAATGAATCCAATCGAGCAGGTGTGGACTGAGATTCGTAAAAGAGGATTCAAAAACAAAGCCTTTAAAACACTTGAGGAAGTGATAGATAAACTACAAGAAGTGATTCAAAATTTGCATTGGTCTGATCTAAAATCTATTGTCCATAGAGAATGGCTTTTTTCAGATTTTGAATTTCAATGAGTATAAATTCTCATCTTCATGATTGGGTAAACTGAGATCCCCGAGACGACTAAGAACAGGGTTTCTTTTAAGTTTAATGAGATAACTTTCTCCACTCTCTTCAATGGAATTGTAGATTTGTGGGGAGGCAAACCCGCTGTCCATGCGGAAAAGTAACCGGTTGAAGCCTTCTAAAATAGGTTGAAGGAACTCTACTGCTCCGTCAGAACAAT
>NZ_WSRS01000219.1 GCF_009767945.1 Streptococcus danieliae
TCTTTGGCTGCTGGTTTCGCTGCTGCTTCTGGGTTAACTTTAGCAATCTCACCTGTACCAGAGTCTTTAGCCGCATCAACACCTGCTTGGTCGGTAGCCGCATCTACTGCGTCCTTAGCCTTAACTGCCTCAGAGTCTACTTCTGCTTTCGCTGCTGCTTTCTCTTCAGCTGTTAAGTCATCACGAGCATCAATCGCTGCCTTCTTATCCGCTGCTGCCTTGTCGATAGCTTCTTTGGCTGCTGGTTTCGCTGTTGCTTCTGGGTTAACTTTAGCAATCTCACCTGTACCAGAGTCTTTAGCCGCATCTACACCTGCTTGGTCGGTAGCCGCATCAACTGCGTCCTTAGCCTTAGCTGCTTCTGCATCAACTGTGGCCTTAGCTGCATCCTTCTCTTCTTGAGT
>NZ_WSRS01000021.1 GCF_009767945.1 Streptococcus danieliae
CCCCCACCACAGGGAAAGCATCTCATAGAAATTCGAAAGAAGCCGGATTCGGATTGACGTTAAAACCATCTCAACACCCTTATTAAAAAGCTAAATAATAAAAGCCTAAAACTGTCAGTTTTCAGGGATTCCACACAACTTGACAAAGAGCCACTTTTGTCTCAGCCTCTTTTTACATCCAAGTGCTAGATTGGACAATCCCTTCTTTTTGAGCTCAAATTCTTCCTTTATATGTGGAAATTGTGTATAATATCTTCTAATAAGGGGAATAAGTTTATGTACCAAGTAGTAGAGTTATATGGTGACTGTGAGCCATGGTGGTTCACAGATGACTGGCAAGATGATACAGTCCAAGTAGAAGCATTTGAAACATATACTAAAG
Source organism: Streptococcus danieliae (assembly GCF_009767945.1). Lineage (GTDB taxonomy): Bacteria > Bacillota > Bacilli > Lactobacillales > Streptococcaceae > Streptococcus > Streptococcus danieliae. Next base: position 383 of record NZ_WSRS01000021.1, read on the forward strand.
CCCTCGTGTTTTTCCAAGATAGGTGCAGCCAGTATGAACAGGATTACCCAGAGATTCGGTATGAAGGGGAGACGATGGCCGCCTTTTGGAAGGAGGGAGAGGAACGCTGGTGTGAGGAATGTGGTGACTACATTCAGCAGTACCATTCTCTTGCTGTGGTTCAAAATGGACAAATTCTTGAAAATCTCTCTACTTTAAATTTGGAAGAATTTCTTTCCCCAAAAGCCCATTGTCAATTTGATCAGGGCTTCAGACGTGCGTAATCTATGGGTCTAGTCGAACAGTAGCATCGACAGACCCTTTTTTCTGTAAAGGAGAGACAAATGGCGGTTCAATTATTGGAAAGTTGGTTACTGGGGGAACAGGCTAAAATACAAGCCAACTATAAAGAGCTCAACACGCTCTGCCTGCAGGAGCCCCAGATTATTTTTGCAGGAGATTCAATTGTGGAGTATTTTCCGCTCCATGAGTTGTTGACGAGCTCCAAGTCCATTGTTAATCGTGGCATTCGCGGTTATCAATCCAATCAATTATTAGAGCATCGCTCCCTGCATTTTTTTGGTCAAAATTTAGAAAAGGTTTTTCTGCTTATTGGAACGAATGATTTAGGAAAGGAAGTTCCCCTAGATCAGACCTTGGCCAATCTAGAGCAGCTGTTCTACCTTTTGCAACACGACTATCCACTGGTGGAGATCAAGCTGCTTTCCATTTTACCGGTCTATGAAAGTGATGAAACGAGGGCTAAGCTCTATACGCGGACTAATGAGGGGATTCGGAAAATGAATCAGGCCTATGCCTCCTTGGCAGGGGCCTTTCCCCAGGTTGAGTATCTGGATGTAACGGAAGGGTTGCTGGATGATCACGGCCAATTGCGGGCTGCTTTCACGACGGATGGACTGCATTTGACGGCTCATGGTTACGCCTCCCTAGCCCAAGCTTTGCAACCGCATTTAATAGTCTAATTACCTTGGCAAGGGTAAAGTGGTCTGTTATAATGGGTAAGTTATGAAAAACTTAATGGAAAAAAATAAGGTGCTTTTTGTAGCCATTGCTTTTGCGGCGATTAGCCTCGCCTTGGTTCTTTATATTGCCAATATCTGGCAAGGGTTCCATTACCTCATGGGGGTCTTTTCTCCGATTATTATTGGCGCTGGCTTGGCCTTTGTGTTTAATGTACCGATGAAGAAGCTGGAAGGCCAGTTGAGAGCATGGAAGGTGAAACCAGGTTTACAGCGTCCCTTGGCCATGCTCCTGGTGTTGCTGTTGCTGTGTTTGATTTTTGCTGGCGTCGTGGCGATTATTGTGCCAACCCTGGCAACTTCTGTTAACAGTTTAACCCATACTGTGCAAGCGGCAGTGCCCCAGCTTGGTTCCTGGTTAGCTGCAACTGGCTTGGTGAATCGGGATCAACTACAGGATATTTCAAAGTATCTCACCGATAGTGAGATGCTCAATAAGGGAGCACAGCTCTTAGGCAATTTAACCGGAAATCTCGGGGGATTGGTTGGCAATGTCTTTACCGTTATGATGGCCTTGTTCTTGATGTTTGCCATGCTGGGGAGCAAGGAGCACCTGGCTTCGAGTACCAATCGTATTTTAGCTGTTACACTGCCCAAGAAGGTGGGGGATCGTCTCCGCTATGTAGGGAGTGTCATGGTTGAAACCTATGATGGTTTTTTGATGGGGCAGTTGATTGAAGCCTTTATCATTGGCTTTTTGGTGTTTGCGGCTTATAGTTTGGCAGGCTTACCCTTTGCGTCAATGACAGCGGTTTTGGCAGGTGTCTTGTCCTTTATTCCGTATATTGGTCCTTTTACGGCTTGTGGTTTGGGTGCAATTTTTATTTTTACCATTAGCCCTTGGCAGGCCCTTTTGTCGATTGTTGTTTTCCAATTGGTTCAATTGGTAGAAGGAAACTTGATTTATCCACGGGTGGTTGGTTCTCAAGTGGGGCTTCCGAGCCTGTTTACCCTCGCGGCAGCCTTGATTGGGGGAAATCTATTTGGCCTTGTGGGAATGATTTTCTTTACGCCCATTTTTGCGGTTATTTACCGTTTGGTCAAGGAAGCTGTCGAAGCGAGGGAGGCAAGCTTCTCTCCAAAGTAGAATTTTTTGATTTAAAAGTAAATTACCCTTTTAAAAAGGTCAAGAATGTGCTAAACTGTTAGACAGTTACATTATAGTTAGGGAGGTTGTCTAAATGGTAGAATCGAATTTTCGCGAATATGCCAAAAAAGACAAAGAGTATTTAGTGAAGGATATTGAGGCGTTACGATTGAACATTGGAGCGTCGATTCATGAATTTTCAAAGGAAATGGATGTTTCAATGGATACCTACTTTTCTTGGAAGTATGGCCGTAGTTATCCAAATCCAAAATCGATTGAAAAGATTGTCGTTTTTATGGAGTCTGATAAACCAGAGAAATTACGGGAAGAAATTCGCCAACGTAAGGAAGAAATCCGTCAGCGTCGCTTGGGACGCAAGAGCACACGGGAGTGGACTCAGGAGGATTTGGAGCGGGCTCAGAAATTTCTCAATGAAATTGCAGCATTTCAATCAGATTACCAGTTAAATGAAGCGGAACTCTTGGTTATTTTGAAAATCACACAGAATACTTGGGAAAAATGGACTGAGGGCATGAGTCTTCCGTCTGTTGGCAAGATGTTTGATTTGCGCGATCGGATGCGGACCCACCGGAAAGAGCATCCTGTTAATTAGAAGACAAGGGAAAAGAATTGGGGTTGGAGAAACTCCAATTCTTTTTTATGCCAGAAAAAGGTATAATAGGGTTCAGTAAGGAGGAATAAAGAATGAGGTTTTTTGAAAAATCACAAAAGCTAGAAGATGTAGCTTATGATATTCGAGGTCCGGTTTTGGAAGAGGCTATGCGGATGCGTGCCAATGGTGAGCAAATTTTACGCCTAAACACGGGGAATCCGGCCGAGTTTGATTTTAAGGCGCCAGATGAAGTTATCCATGATCTAATTCGGAATGCCCGCAATAGTGAGGGGTATTCAGACTCCAAGGGGATTTTCTCAGCCCGGAAGGCGATTATGCAGTATTCCCAGCTTAAAGGCATTCCCAATGTGGATATTGATGATATTTTTATTGGTAATGGCGTCAGTGAGCTAATCGTTATGTCTATGCAGGGGCTTCTGGATAATGGAGATGAAGTTTTGGTGCCCATGCCCGACTATCCGTTGTGGACGGCAGCTGTAAGTTTGGGGGGAGGCAAGCCGGTCCATTATCTCTGTGATGAGGAAGCTAACTGGTATCCAGATATGCAAGATATCCGGTCCAAGATTACCGAACGGACCAAGGCTATTGTTGTCATCAATCCTAATAATCCGACTGGTTCGCTGTATCCACGGGAAGTCTTGGAGGACCTGGTTCAGATTGCGCGTGAACACAATTTAATTATTTATGCCGATGAAATTTATGATCGTTTAGTCATGGATGGGAAGGAGCATATCGCGATTGCCAGTCTGGCTCCAGATCTTTTCTGTGTTAGCATGAATGGTCTATCAAAATCCCATCGAATTGCTGGTTTTCGTGTGGGCTGGATGGTCTTATCCGGTGAGAAGAAATATGTTCGGGGTTATATTGAAGGTTTGAACATGTTGGCCAATATGCGTCTATGTTCCAATGTCTTGGCCCAACAGGTGGTTCAGACTTCCTTAGGCGGTTATCAGTCGGTTGATGAGCTGCTTTTGCCGGGTGGTCGGATCTATGAACAACGAAACTTCATGTATGAAGCGATCAATGCCATTCCAGGTTTGTCGGCAGTCAAGCCGAGTGCGGGTCTCTACCTCTTTCCGAAAATCGACCGGACTATGTACAAGATTGAAGACGATGAGCAGTTTGTTCTCGACTTTTTGAAGCAGGAGAAGGTGCTCCTGGTTCATGGACGTGGTTTTAACTGGAAGGAACCCGATCATTTCCGGATTGTTTACTTACCACGGGTTGAAGAGTTGGCCCAGGTCCAAGAAAAAATGGAGCGATTTTTAGCCCAATATCGTTATTAATTTCCATTCGTTAGAAAATTCTGATACAATAGGAAGAGAATAATGAGGTGAACTATGGCAACGTTATTGCAAAAAACGACAAGGATTACTTCAATCTTGAAAGAGTCTTACGAGCAATCCCATGATGATATGCCTTTTGCATCGATTGCTCAACGTCTATCGGAAATCATTGATTGTAATTCCTGTATTATTAATAGCCAAGGTGATTTACTTGGCTATTTTATGCGCTATAAGACGAATACTGACCGAGTAGAGGCTTTCTTTCAAAGCCGCAAGCTTCCAGAGGTTTACGTCAAAGAGGCTGGTTTTGTTTATCAAACAGAAGCCAACTTGGATGTCAATTCTGCTCTATCCATTTATCCAGTTGAAACCAAGGAAAATTATCCAGATGGTGTGACAACAGTGGCACCGATTCATATTACAGGGATTCGTCTGGGCTCCTTGATTATTTGGCGGAATGATGAGCCCTTTGGTGAAGATGATTTAATCTTAGTTGAGATTGCCAGCACTGTTGTTGGCTTACAGATGCTCAACCATCAGCGGGAGATTGATGAAGAGAACCTTCGCCGTCGGTCAACTGTGTCAATGGCCGTTAATACTCTTTCTTATTCTGAATTACGAGCGGTTTCAGCTATTTTGGAAGAATTGGGAGGAACAGAAGGTCAGTTGACAGCTTCTATTGTTGCAGATCGGATCGGAATTACCCGAAGTGTGATTGTCAATGCCCTTCGTAAATTGGAGTCTGCAGGAATTATTGAGAGCCGGTCTCTCGGTATGAAAGGGACCTACTTGAAGGTTTTGATTGCAGATGTTTTTGAAGAAATTAAAAAGAGAGAATTTTAATGACAAAAGCGGTTTTATCTATTGATTATACAAAGGATTTTGTGGCAAATGATGGAAAGTTAACAGCTGGTCAACCGGCGCAAGCCATTTCAGAAGCCATGGCGGCTGTCAGTCAAAAAGCTTGGGACAATGGGCACTATGTTTTTTTCATGATTGATGAACATCTGGAAGGCGACACCTTTCATCCAGAAAGCCAACTCTTCCCACCCCACAATATTCGTGGAACAGAAGGCCGCACCTTATACGGCCCATTGAAGGCTTTTTTTGAAACCCACAAGGATTCCGAGCGCGTATTTTGGATGGACAAACACTACTATTCAGCCTTTGCAGGAACCATGCTGGACATCTACTTGCGGGAGCGAAAGGTTGATACTCTGGTTTTAACAGGAGTGCTGACCGATATTTGTGTTCTGCACACTGCGATCGATGCCTACCAGAAGGGCTATCAGATTGAAATTGTGACGGACGCAGTCGCAAGTATTACAGAGGAGCAGCACCAATTTGCCCTTGACCATATGAAAAATGTCTTGGGTGCAAAACTCTACTCTTCAACAGAATTGAACTTTTAACCGATAATCTAGGGGATGGCTTTCCGACCATCCTCTATTTTTCAGGCTTGAAATGTGGTAGAATAAGGAAGATTTATACTCTCCCTTAGGTAGGAGTATGACTTGTAATCGTAAAGGAGATAGAATGAAGATTTCACATGAAGAAGTGGCTCACGTGGCTAATCTATCAAAATTAGCCTTTACCGCAGAAGAAACAGAGCGGTTTGCGACGGATCTGACCAAGATTGTCGATATGGTTGAAATGTTAAATGAATTGGATACAGAGGGAGTGGCAGTGACCTCCTCTGTGGTCACCCAGGTCAATGTTCTTCGTCCGGACCAAGCCCAAACAGGTTGGAATCGAGAAGAGTTATTTGAAAACGTACCTGAAAAAGACAAGGGCTTTATCAAAGTTCCAGCCATTTTCGAAGAGGAGGGCAGTAATTCATGAGACTGCAAGAACAAACAATCGACCAATTGCATGATCTCTTGGTCAAGAAAGAAATTTCCGTTGAGGAATTAACCAAAGAAACCTTGAAGGATATCGAGGAGCGGGAAGCAGCTCTGGGTAATTTTATTACCATCAGTGAAGAAACGGCCTTGGAGCAAGCCCGTGCCTTGGATGCTAAGGGAGTTGATGTGGATAATGTCTTGAGCGGGATTCCGGTAGCGGTCAAGGATAATATTTCTACGAAGGGAATCTTGACGACTGCAGCTTCGAAAATGCTCTACAATTACAAGCCGATTTTTGATGCGACTAGTGTTTCCAACCTTTACAAGAAAGATATGATTGTCATTGGGAAAACCAACCTGGATGAATTTGCCATGGGGGGATCCAATGAGACTTCCTATTTCAAACCAAGTAAAAATGCCTGGGATCAAAGCAAGGTTCCGGGAGGTTCTTCTGGAGGTTCTGCTTCTGCTGTAGCAGCTGGTCAGGTGCGTCTGTCCTTGGGGTCAGATACTGGAGGGTCTATTCGCCAGCCCGCAGCCTTTAATGGAATTGTGGGGATGAAGCCAACTTATGGCCGGATTTCCCGTTTTGGTCTCATCGCCTTTGCTTCTTCTCTGGATCAGATTGGACCATTTGCACCGACTGTTCGCGAAAATGCCCACTTGTTGGGGGCCTTGGCTGGTCATGATTTACGCGATGCAACTTCTGCACCGCTGGCTGTTCCTGATTTCACCAGCAAGATTGGTCAGGATTTGACAGGGATGAAAATTGCCTTGCCCAAAGAGTATATGGGTGAAGGAATTGACCCGGCTGTGAAGGATCAGATCTTGGCAGCTGCTAAAAAGTTTGAGGAACTGGGTGCGCGTGTGGAAGAAGTGAGCCTTCCCCACAGTCGCTATGGTGTAGCCGTTTATTACATCATCGCCTCTTCAGAAGCAGCCTCCAATCTTCAACGTTTTGACGGAATTCGCTATGGATTTAGAGCGGAAGATATTGAAAATCTTGAGGATGTCTATGTCAAGACCCGGAGCCAAGGTTTTGGAGACGAGGTTAAGCGGCGGATTATGTTGGGGAACTTCAGTTTGTCATCGGGTTACTACGATGCCTACTTCAAAAAGGCTGGCCAGGTTCGGACTTTGATTATGGAGGATTTCCGCAAAGTCTTTGAAGGCTATGACTTGATTATGGGACCAACTGCCCCAACAGTAGCCTTTGATTTGGGTAGCCGTGTGGAGGATCCGATTGCCATGTACCTGGCGGACTTGTTGACGATTCCGGTGAACTTGGCTGGACTGCCAGGTATGTCTCTGCCAGCTGGATTTGCGGATGGTCTGCCGGTTGGTCTGCAACTGATTGCCAACCACTTCCAAGAAGAAACTCTCTACCAAGCTGCTGGAGCCTTTGAGGCAGCAACCAGCTACCATTTAGAAAAACCTGCGATTTTTGGAGGTGTCAACTAATGAATTTCGAAACCATTATTGGATTGGAAGTCCATGTGGAGCTAAAAACAGCTTCCAAAATCTTTTCACCTGCACCAGCACATTTCGGTGAGGATCCAAATGCCAATACCAATATCATTGACTGGGCCTTTCCAGGTGTCTTGCCAGTCTTAAACAAGGGTGTTGTAGATGCTGGGATCAAAGCTTCCCTAGCTCTGAATATGGACCTGCATCGGGACATGCATTTTGACCGGAAAAACTATTTCTATCCGGATAATCCTAAAGCTTATCAGATTTCACAATTTGATGAGCCAATTGGTTACAATGGCTGGTTGGAAATTGAACTAGAAGATGGATCAACCAAGAAAATCCGTGTCGAACGGGCGCATCTGGAAGAAGATGCTGGGAAAAATACTCATGGCAGTGACGGGTATTCCTATGTGGACTTGAACCGTCAAGGGGTTCCCCTAATTGAGATCGTATCTGAAGCCGATATGCGCAGCCCAGAAGAAGCCTATGCCTACTTGACTGCCTTGAAGGAAATCATCCAGTACACAGGAATTTCCGATGTCAAAATGGAAGAAGGATCGATGCGGGTGGATGCCAATATCTCCTTGCGCCCTTACGGCCAAGAAGCCTTTGGAACCAAAACCGAATTGAAAAACCTCAACTCCTTTAACTATGTGCGGAAAGGGTTGGAGTATGAGATCAAACGCCAGGCCGAAATCCTGCGATCTGGCGGCCAAATCCGTCAAGAAACACGCCGTTACGATGAGGCAACCGGTGAGACCATCTTGATGCGGGTTAAGGAAGGGGCGGCAGACTACCGTTACTTCCCAGAACCAGACCTACCACGGGTACAGTTGGACGAGGCTTGGATTGAAGCTGTTCGCCAAGAACTACCAGCTTTTCCAAAGGAACGGCGCCAACGCTACCGGGCTGAATTTGGTTTGAGTGACTACGATGCGCGTCAATTGACAGCTAGCAAGTTCCAATCTGACTTCTTTGAAGCAGCCGTGGCCCTGGGTGGTGATCCTAAGCAAGTTTCTAACTGGTTGCAAGGGGAAGTGGCCCAGTACCTCAACGCCAATAATCAGGCCTTGGCTGACCTTGCCTTGACTCCAGAAAATTTGGTTGAGATGATTGGCTTGATTGCGGATGCAACAATTTCGTCTAAGATTGCCAAAAAAGTTTTTGTCCATCTGGCCAAAAATGGTGGCTCTGCGCGTGACTATGTTGACCAAGCCGGCTTGGTCCAAATCTCTGATCCAGCCGTCTTAATTCCGATCATTCATCAGGTCTTTGAGGATCAACCAGCAGCCGTTGCCGATTTCAAGTCTGGTAAACGAAATGCGGACAAGGCCTTCACTGGTTTCTTAATGAAAGCAACTAAGGGACAGGCCAACCCACAAGTGGCCCAAGCCTTGTTGAAAGAAGAATTGCAAAAATTGTTAGAAGAGTAGCAGACGAGTTAGAAAAAGGTCGAGACACGTTTTGGAGGTCCCGGCCTTTCTCTTGGTTTTAGTACTTTTTCGCTTTTTCTTTATCACTAAGGAGGCTTGGCAAGGTCAGATTGTGAAATTCAATGAGTATTAGGATGAACTTGATACTAGTGGGGACCTCTAAAAACTAAATTTCTGAAAATCTAAATGTTGATTTATCAAGGTTTGAGTGATTCAATTTGAAGAAAAACTGAGGTTTTTAGAGGCCCCCTAGTGTTTGTCTGTAAGAGCTATTTGACAGCTATACGAAAGGAATTTGTATGGAACAGAATAAATTAGGGACGGCCTCTATTTCGTCTCTCTTACGACAGTTGGCCATTCCAGCAGTTATTGCCAATGTGGTCAACGCTCTTTACAATATCGTCGATCAAATTTTTATTGGCCAAGGGATTGGTTATCTGGGAAATGCGGCGACCAATGTTGCCTTTCCTGTGACCACCCTGTGTTTGGCCTTGGGTTTGATGATTGGCCTGGGGGCGGCAGCTCGTTTTAATTTGGAGCTGGGGCGAGGGAAACAGGCCCTAGCCCAGAAGGTGCTGGGGAATGCTTTTACGACCTTGGTTGTGGCGGGAGTAGTCCTGTGTCTGGTGTTACAGATCTTCTTGGGGCCCTTGTTGACACTCTTTGGGGCGACAGAAAGTATCTATGACCTAGCCTTGACCTATACCAGTGTATCGATTTGGGGTGCTCCCTTCTTATTGTTTGCGATTGGCTCTAATCCCCTGGTGAGGGCGGATGGCTCTTCGACCTATTCCATGATGGCTATTATTTCTGGGGCGGTGGTTAATACCCTGTTGGATCCCCTGTTTATCTTTAGCTTTGGTTGGGGCATGGCGGGAGCTGCTTGGGCTACGGTTTTGGGACAATTTGTTTCGGCTCTAATCTTGGCCCTGTATCTCCCACGTTTTAAAAGCGTGCGTCTGCAGCGGGAGGACTTCCGTTTGCAGGGGGCTTTGGTACGATCTTTTGCCTCGCTGGGGATGGCTTCCTTTATTTTTCAATCCTCCAACCTCTTGGTGCAGATTGTGACGAACCAATCCCTGCGTTTTTATGGAGAAAGCTCGATTTATGGCAGTGAGATTCCAATCGCGGTGGCAGGGATTGTATCCAAAATCAATGTCATTATGATTTCGCTGATTATCGGGATTGTTCAGGGCTCCCAACCAATTTTAAGTTTTAACTATGGCGCTCAGAACTGGGGTCGGGTGCGGGAAACGATTCGCATTGCCATTGCTTGGGTATCGGTGATTGGTTTTGGGACCTGGGCCGCTTTTGAGACCTTTCCCTATGAGTTTTTAGCCCTATTTGGATCGGGCAGTCACGCTTATTTTGAATTTGGCATTGCCTATATGCGGGCCTTCTTCCTCTTTTCCTTTGTCAATGGGGTGCAGATTTTTTCTGCCACCTATTTCCCAGCAATCGGCCAGGCCAAGATAGGGGCCAAGATTTCTCTACTCAAGCAATTGGGTCTCATTTTGCCCCTCCTCTTGCTTATGCCCCGCTTTTTCGGGGTCGCGGGACTAGCCTATGCGATGCCCCTAGCTGATTTTACGGCCTTTGTGGTCGCGGGTTGGGCCTTGTGGAAGGCCTATGGTCGGCTTGGCTTTCCTTTTGAAGCAAAAGAAGGGGATATGGTATAATGAAGACTAGTATAGTGGAAAATGGAGTAGCTTGTGTCAATTGAGCAGTATAAACCGAATTACACGGTAGAGGCGGTCTATGATATCGCAGTAGAAGATTTGAAAAAGCTGGGAATTGAGGCGGTCTTGGTTGATTTGGACAATACCTTGATTGCTTGGAACAACCCAGATGGAACACCCGAAATGAAAGATTGGTTGCATCAGGTTCAGGATGCCGGTATTCAGATTATGGTGGTGTCCAATAATACCAAAAGGCGGGTGACGCGGGCTGTGGAGAGGTTCGGGATTGGTTTTGTTTACTGGGCTTTGAAGCCATTTGCCTTTGGAATCAATCGTGCCTTAGCCAAGCTCAAGGTAGACCGCTCCAAGGTTGTGATGGTTGGTGACCAATTGATGACCGATATTCGGGCAGCCCATCGTGCTGGGATTCGCTCGATTCTGGTCAAGCCCTTGGTGCAACATGATTCCATCAATACCAAGTTTAATCGGGCGCGTGAGCGACAGGTGCTCAAAAAGCTAGAAGCCAAGTATGGCCCTATGAAATTTCACAAAGGATTGTAAATGCAGGAAAAACTATTTTGTATCGGCTGTGGTGCCGAAATTCAAACCGAGCAGAAGGAAAAAGCAGGATACACACCGCCAGCGGCCTTGGAAAAAGGCTTGGCAAGTGGAGAACTCTATTGCCAACGCTGCTTCCGCCTTCGCCACTATAATGAAATCAGTGATGTGGAGATGACGGATGAGGACTTCCTCCGCCTCTTGCATGAAGTTGGCGACAGTGATGCCCTGGTAGTCAATGTCATTGATATTTTTGACTTTAATGGTTCGGTGATCCCCGGCCTATCTCGCTTTGTAGCTGGGAATGATGTCTTACTGGTGGGAAACAAGAAGGATATCCTACCCAAGTCCGTCAAGGACAAGAAGTTGTTACGGTGGTTAACAGAGCGGGCCCACGAAGAAGGGCTGCGGCCGGTTGATGTGCAATTAACCAGTGCCCAAAACAAGGATGCCATCAAGGACTTGATTGAGAAAATCGACCGCTATCGGAAAGGGCGGGATGTCTATGTGGTCGGGGTGACCAATGTTGGGAAGTCGACCCTGATTAATGCCATTATTCAGGAATTGTCTGGGGATAAGAATGTGATTACGACCAGTCGTTTCCCTGGAACGACCTTGGATAAGATCGAAATTCCACTAGAGGATGGCCGCTTCATTTATGACACGCCAGGAATCATTCACCGCTACCAGATGGCCCACTACCTAGAAGGCAAGGACCTTAAGTTGGTCAGTCCCAAAAAGGAACTAAAACCTAAAACCTACCAGCTCAATCCCGAGCAGACCCTCTTTTTCGGAGGCTTGGCTCGCTTAGATTTTGAGGCTGGTCAGCGCCAAGGTTTTACTGCCTACTTTGAAAATGAACTGAAGATCCACCGGACCAAACTGGCTGGAGCAGATGCCTTTTATGACAAACATGTAGGTGACCTCTTGCAGCCACCTCGCCAGAAAGATTTGGAATCCTTCTCAAAACTGGTTCCCCATCCTTTGACCATTACAGAGAAAAGCGATGTGGTTATTTCCGGTTTGGGATGGATTCGGATTCCGGAAGCTGCACGGCTGGTTGCCTGGGCTCCAGAAGGAGTGGCGGTTTTGGTGCGTCCAGCGATTATTTGATCCTATCGCGTTTGCAGTTGAAATAAATGGAGTAAAGGAAAATTATGTCACTTACAAGTAAACAAAGAGCCTTTCTGAAAGCAGAAGCTCACCATATGAAACCGATTATCCAGATTGGCAAAAATGGCTTGAACAATGAGATTAAAACTAGTATCCGCAATGCCTTGGATGCGCGTGAATTGATCAAAGTCACTCTTTTGCAAAATACGGATGAAAATATCCATGATGTTGCAGAAACCTTGGAAGAAGAAATTGGTTTGGACACTGTCCAAAAGATTGGTCGGATCTTGATTCTGTTCAAGCCTTCGGCTAAAAAAGAAAACCGTAAATTATCCATTAAAGTTCGTGAGGTATAACAAGGAGAAACGATGGCACTCGAATTAGTCACACCTTTTACCAAGGTTGCCCTGCAACCGGATTTACCAGAAAAGAAACGCAAACAAGTCGGGATTTTGGGCGGGAATTTTAATCCTGTTCATAATGCCCATCTGTTAGTAGCGGATCAGGTGCGGCAGCAATTGAGCTTGGATCAGGTCCTGCTGATGCCAGAGTTTCTCCCGCCCCACAAGGATAAAAAAGAGACCATTGACCAGCACCACCGTTTGATGATGTTGGAATTGGGCCTTAATGGAAAAGAAGGTTTGGGAATTGAACGTTTGGAACTGGACCGCAAGGGGATTAGCTACACCTATGATAGTATGAAAATCCTAACAGAAGCCAATCCTGATACCGATTATTACTTTATTATCGGAGCGGACATGGTGGAGTACCTCCCCAAGTGGCACCGGATTGATGAGCTCTTGGAATTGGTTCAGTTTGTGGGCGTTCAACGGCCAAAATACAAGGCTGGAACTTCCTATCCAGTAATCTGGGTAGATGTGCCGCTCATGGATATTTCTTCCAGCATGGTTCGTGATTTTATTGCGACTGGCCGTGAGCCGAACTTCCTCTTGCCAGAACTGGTTTGGCAGTATATCAAACGTGAGGGCTTATATAAATGACCTATGAAACCTACCTGTCCTTGGGACGCGCAGACTTACTGGAACGTTTACAGGAGACCCTGAGTCCCCATCGTTTCCAACATGTTCTGAATGTGGAGCAGGCGGCCATTCAGTTGGCCCAGGCCTATGGCCAGGACCCGGTCAAGGCCGGTTTAGCAGGTCTGCTGCATGACTATGCCAAGGAAAAACCTGACGCTTACTTCCAAACACTGATTGCGGAGCGTGGGCTGGATCCAGACCTGCTCCAGTGGGGCAATAATATTTGGCATGGTTACCTTGGAATTTATGCCATCCAGGACGAGCTCGGTTTGGAAGATGAGGAAATCCTGGACGCGATTCGGGTTCATACCATTGGGAAGGCTGACATGTCCCCCTTAGATATGATTCTGTATCTGGCGGATTATATTGAAGCCGATCGGAATTTTCCAGGAGTTGAGGAAGCGAGACGCCTGGCCTATTCTTCTCTAGAAGAAGGAGTGGCCTACGAAACTGCGGAAACCCTGGCCTTTTTAGCGAAAAAAGGAATTCCGATTTATCCCCAAACCTTGGAAACCTACAATGCATACAGACACTTTTTAGAGAGGTAAACAATGGAAGGAAATCAATTATTAGAACTGGTGGTCAAGGCTGCTGACGAGAAACGAGCTGAAGACCTCGTAGCCCTAGATGTTCAGAACTTGACCAGTGTGACAGATTATTTTGTGATTGCTAGCTCGATGAATAGCCGTCAGCTGGAAGCCATTGCGGATAATGTTCGTGAAAAGGCTCAAGAAACTGGTTTAGAAGTCGGACCCCTTGAAGGCCATGTAGCCAGTGGTTGGGTTCTCTTGGATTTGGGAGGAGTTGTCTTCCATGTCTTTTCCGAGGAAGTCCGCAATGATTACAATTTAGAAAAACTTTGGCATGAAGCAGAAATGGTTGACATTTCCAGCTTTGTAGATTAAAGGAAGAGAGGAGGACAGTGTTGGGAAAGACTCGTGTTGATGGTAGTCGATTCCGCTCGTCCTCTTTTTTACTATGGGGGTAACTGATGACAACGTATGAAACATTTGCAGGCGTCTATGATGCTATCATGGATGACCAACTGTATGACCAGTGGTTGGACTTTACTCAGAATCATCTGGTACCAGACACAAAGGATATTTTAGAACTGGCCTGTGGGACGGGGATTCTATCGCTCAAGCTGGACCAGGCTGGTTACCGTATTAAGGGATTGGACCTGAGTCCGGAGATGGTTGAGTTAGCCCAGAAACGGGCTCGAAAAGCCGGCCGCCAACTGGAATTTATTCAAGGGAATATGCTCGATTTACCAGCCTTGGAGCCAGTGGATGCGGTGACCTGCTACTCCGACTCGATTTGTTATCTGGAGGATGAAGTAGAGGTAGGCGATGCCTTCCAGCAGGTTTTCCGAGTTCTCAAGCCTGGCGGTCGCTTCCTCTTTGATGTTCATTCCATTTACCAAATGGAGGAAGTTTATCCAGGCTACAGCCATCATGAGAATGCGGAAGATTTCGCCTTTGTATGGGATTCCTACCCAGATGATCCTCCCTACTCCATTGTCCATGAATTAACCTTCTTTTTGAAAGAAGAAGATGGGCGCTTTGTTCGCAAGGACGAAGTACATGAGGAAAGGACTTACGAACTTTTAACCTATGAAATCTTGTTAGAGCAGGCAGGCTTTACCAATATCCAAGTCTATGCCGATTTTACCAATCAAGCTCCAGATGAAAAGAGCTTGCGGTGGTTCTTCGTGGCGGAGAAACCATGAAAATTAGTGGGGTAATTGCTGAATTTAATCCCTTCCACAATGGCCACCGTTACCTCTTGGATCAGATGGAGGGGCTTAAAATCGTGGCCCTGTCAGGTAACTTTGTGCAAAGGGGAGAGCCAGCCTTTGTTGACAAATGGGTTCGGGCCCAAATGGCCTTGTCGCAGGGAGCTGATTTGGTTTTGGAACTGCCCTTTCTAGTCAGTGTTCAAGCGGCTGATTTCTTTGCCGCTGGAGCGGTGGATATTTTGGTTCGGGCTGGAGTCGAGGAGCTGGTTTTTGGAACGGAGGAGGTTCGGGACTACAATGCCTTGCTAGCGACCTATCAAGCTCGGGCGGCTGAAATGACCGCCTACATGGACCAACTTCCCAACTCTCTGTCCTTTCCTCAAAAGAGCCAGGCTGCTTGGGAGCAGTTTTTGGGGCTGACCTTTACCGGCCAAAGCCCCAACCATATTCTTGGCCTGGCCTATACCAAGGCTGCTGCTGAGACGAATCTGACCCTGAAGGCTATCCAACGCCAAGGAGCAGGTTTTCATTCCCTGGCCAAGGACCAAAGCTATGCCTCAGCGACAGCTCTTCGCCATCACCGGGCGGACCAGGCCTTTGTTCAACAACATAGTCCGGTAGCGGATCTTTTGGCAACGGTGCCGCAGCAAGATTGGTCTTTGTATTGGCCCTTGGTTCGCTACCAGATTCTCAGCCATCCCAATCTGCAGGATATCTACCAGGTTAATGAAGAAGTAGCCCAGCGCTTGTTGGGGGCAGTTGGGCAGGTGGACTCGGTCGAGGAGTTGGTCGCAGCGGTCGCGACCAAGCGCTTCACCAAGGCTCGGGTACGGCGTATCTTGACCTATGTCTTGGTCGGAGCGCAAGAAGCTCCCTTACCCGAAAGTTTGCGTGTGTTGGGCTTTTCCAGCCGGGGGCGCCAACACCTAGCGCTTTTGAAAAAGCAGGTTAACTGGGTGACTCGGATTGGAGCAGAGCCCTGGGATGCTCTGACGCAGAAGGCGGATCAGATTTATAGCCTCGGACAAGCGGGCATTGGCCAACAAAATTTCGGACGGGTTCCCCTCCAATGGGGTGGGGAATGAATTCTTTTTGCGTCAGCTTTTGGAAAGTGATATAATAACGCGTGAATGCAGTAATAAAAGGAGAAAAACATGGGACGTAAATGGGCCAATATTGTGGCAAAAAAGACAGCTAAAGATGGCGCGAACTCAAAAGTTTATGCTAAGTTTGGTGTTGAGATTTATGTGGCAGCGAAAAAAGGAGAGCCAGATCCTGAGTTGAATGCGGCGCTCAAGTTCGTTGTGGACCGGGCTAAGCAAGCACAGGTTCCGAAGCACGTAATCGATAAGGCGATTGATAAGGCTAAGGGGAATACGGACGAAACCTTTACAGAAGGGCGTTATGAAGGGTTTGGACCTAATGGTTCAATGTTGATTGTTGATACCTTGACTTCTAACGTGAACCGGACTGCAGCGAATATCCGTGCAGCCTTTGGTAAAAATGGTGGAAATATGGGAGCCAGTGGTTCTGTTTCCTATTTGTTTGACAACAAAGGTGTGATTGTCTTTGCAGGTGAGGATGCCGATGCGGTTTTTGAGTTGTTGCTAGAGGCAGATGTTGATGTGGATGACGTTGAAGCAGAAGAAGGCAGCATCACTGTCTACACAGCTCCAACAGATCTGCACAAGGCGGTTGAAACCTTGCGGGCTGAGGGAATTGCGGAATTCCAAGTAACCGAACTGGAAATGATTCCCCAATCTGAGGTGCAATTGGACGGTGATGACTTAGCTGTGTTTGAAAAATTGGTAGACGTTTTGGAAGATGATGAAGATGTCCAAAAAGTTTACACTAATGTTGAAGGATTTTAAAGATTTTCAAGGGAGTGGGACAGAACTAAATTTGAAAAATTTAGTTGATTCGCTTTCTTGATTTTAGGCTCGGGTTGAAAAGGTTCTCTTCCGAACTTGAAAAGCGAACGAAGAGAACAAACAGCTACTGCGTCAAAGTCATTTCGCTAACTAAAATAATCGAGGCTAGACTTTTGTCCTAGCCTCTTTTGCAATTCAAGCTAGTAGCAATTTCCCTTGTTTTCTGCTAGTATCTTAAATAGAAACTAGAAGGAGGTTTTTCATGAAACTGAAAAAAATTATTTCCCTTGCTCTTCTTGCAACATCTGCCCTTGTGATTGCAGCTTGCTCGAACAATGGCTCAGATTCTTCTGAAGCAGCAAAGAAGGAAGTTGTCCGCGTAGCTACCAATGCGTCACCAAAACCATTTAACTATGAAGATGAAAAGGGGGAGTTGACGGGTTACGAGATTGAAGTTGTGAAAGCTATCTTCAAAGACTCTGATAAATACGACCTTGAATTTGAAAAGACAGAATGGTCTAGTCTTTTTGCAGGGTTGGATAGTGACCGCTACCAAATGGCTGTCAATAACATTTCTTATACAGAAGAGCGTGCTAACAAGTATCTTTACGCTTACCCTATTGCTAAAAATCCTAACGTCCTTGTCGTTCAAAAGGATGATGAAAGTATCAAGTCGATGGATGACCTAGGTGGTAAAACAACTGAGGTTGTTCAAGGAACCAACACAGCGGCACAATTGGAAGAATGGAATAAGGAGCATGCAGACAATCCAACCAACTTGTCTTACACACGTGCAGACTTCCAGCAAATCATGACACGGATGAATGATGGTCAAGCAGACTACAAGATTTTTGATCGTATCTCTATTGAAACTATCATCAAAAATCAAGGCTTGAACAATCTGAAAATTATTGAATTGCCAGAAAGTGCTCAGCCATTTGTTTACCCAGTCTTTGCAAAAGGCCAAGATGACTTGAAAAACTTCGTTGATGGCCGTATCAAAGAATTGCAAGCAGACGGTACCCTTGCGAAATTGTCGAAAGAATTCTTCGGCGGCGACTATGCTCCAACAGCTGAAGAGTTGAAATAAATCATTTGAGAAATAATACAGATTTCTAAATAAGAGCATCCCAAAAGTTGAGCCCTAGGCCTAACTTCTGGGATGTTTTTCTTATGGCTTGCTGGCAGAGCTTGATAAAGCCTTTTTATAGGGGAGATAAAAAATCAATACTAGGCGAGGCCAGGGGCTTCTGATATGCTAGTAGCAAGAAAAGAAAAAGGAGCTTGCTTATGAAATTGAAATCGGTATTGAAACTAGTGGGACTTACTTCTTTGGCAGCCTTGGTACTGGCAGCCTGTACTCCAGCCAGCACGGCTAAAGAAGATGCAAATACGATTCGCGTAGGCTTGATGGCTAAAAGCGATACCGAGGAAGCTCGGTGGGATAAAATCGAGGAACTCTTGCAAGACGAAGGGATTAAAATTGAGTATACGGAGTTTACGGATTATTCCCAGCCCAATAAGGCAACAGAAAATGGGGAAGTCGATGTCAATGCCTTCCAGCATTACAATTTCTTAAACAACTGGAACAAGGAAAACCAGGGTAGCTTGGTGCCAATTGCGGATACCTATTTCACAGCCTTTCGTTTGTATTCAGGAACCAAAGGGGGCTCTGAACGTTACACGGATGTGAAACAGATTCCAGATGGCGGTAGCATTGCCATTCCAAATGACCCCGTCAATGAAAGCCGGGCCCTCTACCTGCTCCAATCTGCTGGTCTCTTGAAACTGGATGTTTCCGGGGATACCTTTGCAGCGATCGAAAATATTCAAGAAAATCCTAAGAATTTGGATATTAAAGAACTAGATGCCAGTCAAACTGCTCGTT
This sequence comes from Streptococcus danieliae, assembly GCF_009767945.1. Lineage (GTDB taxonomy): Bacteria > Bacillota > Bacilli > Lactobacillales > Streptococcaceae > Streptococcus > Streptococcus danieliae. The sequence goes on from NZ_WSRS01000021.1 coordinate 19,043, forward strand.
CGTTAGAGTCGGTTGATGCGGCCATTGTTAACAACGATTTTGTTCAAGAAGCAGGGATTGACTTCAAAAAAGCGATCTTTGTAGAAGTCCCAGATGCCAATGCCAAGCAATGGTATAACTTCCTGGCAGCCAAAAAGGATTGGGAACAGTCAGACAAGGCAGAAGCTCTGAAAAAACTCATCAAGGCTTACCACACTGACGAAGTGAAAAAAGTTATTGAAGAATCTTCAGGTGGTTTAGACCAGCCTGTTTGGTAATTGATTGGCTAGACTCGGATGAAAAAGATTTGAACATCTGTCATCCGAGTCTTTTCTCAAGGCTTGATAAAAAATTTTTATAAGGCACTTAAAAATCCCATACTAGGCAGCTAGGAGTGGGTCTGTTATTCTAGTAGCAAGAAAAAATAAAAGGAGCTTACTCATGAAATTGAAATCAATCTTGAAAGTAGTAGGTCTGACAGCCCTAGCTGGTCTGACCTTGGCAGCCTGTGCCAATACGGGAGGTTCTTCTTCAGATGCCAATACCCTCCGTGTAGGTCTGATGGCTAAAAGTGATTCGGAAGAAAAACGTTGGGAAAAAATTGAAGAGCTTTTGGACGAAGAAGGAGTGAAGTTGGAATACACTGAGTTTACAGACTATTCACAACCAAATATTGCTACCGCTAATGGCGATGTTGATGTCAACGCCTTCCAACACTACAACTTCTTGGATAACTGGAATCAAGAAAATAAGGGCGATCTAGTAGCGATTGCAGATACTATCATTTCGCCAATTCGTCTTTACTCTGGTACAAAAGATGGCAAGAACCGTTACACAAGCGTGGAGCAAATTCCAGATGGTGCAACAATCACCGTTCCAAATGATGCGACCAATGAAAGCCGCGCGCTCTACCTTCTGCAATCAGCTGGCTTGATCAAATTGGATGTGTCCGGTAAAGAATTGGCAACAATCGCCAATGTCAAAGAGAATCCAAAGAAATTGGATATTAAAGAATTGGATGCTAGCCAAACAGCCCGTTCGCTAGATTCTGCAGATGCAGCCGTTGTTAACAACACTTTTGTATCGGAAGCTGGTTTGGACTTCAAGAAGGCCTTGTTTGTAGAGGTTGCGGATGACAATTCGCAACAATGGTACAATATTCTAGCTGCTAAAAGTGACTGGGAAAAATCAGATAAGACAGCTGCTTTGAAGAAATTGATCAAAGCCTACCATACAGATGATGTTAAGAAAGTCATTGAAGAAACCTCAGAAGGTTTGGACCAACCCGTTTGGTAAGCCACAAATCGGCTACTCTTTGCACAGCCAAGTCGAAGTGAACGACCTATAAAGAGAGTAAGCAAGAGTATGAAACAAACCGAGGGAGAGGGGGTTGGGAGTGGGACAGAACTAAATTTGAAAAAATTTAGTTTATTCGCTTTCTTAATTTCAGGCTCATGCTAAAAAGATCCACTGGATCTTTTTACTCCCACCCCCGCAAGGTTGATTAGGTCGGGTTCGGAGCCTAAAAGGCGAACGATTGGAGTTTGCTTCGCAAACAAGATTTGGTACTCTCTAACAGCATATAATGCTGTTAGCCCCAAGCAGTTACTGTGTCAAAGGCATTTTATTAACCAAAGTCAATGAGGCTAGACTTTTGTTCCAGCCTCTTTTGGATTGAGAATAGGAGTATGTGATGTCAGAAACCATCATTAAATTAGAAAATATTGGTGTTCGTTTTAGTCAAAAAAACAAAGTGATTACAGCGGTTGATCAGGTCAGTCTCAACATCTGCAAGGGGGATATCTATGGTATCGTAGGTTATTCAGGAGCTGGCAAATCTACCTTGGTGCGCGTGGTCAACTTACTGCAGACGCCAACGGAAGGTCGTCTGGTGGTAGATGATGAAGTCTTTTTTGATCAGGGGAATGTTCAACTATCTGCCCAAGCCCTAAGGGAAAAACGTCGCGAAATTGGCATGATTTTCCAACACTTTAATTTGATGAGCCAAAAAACGGCTGCAGAGATTGTTGCCTTCGCCTTGAAACATTCTGGTTTGAGCAAGGAGGCCAAGGAGCAAAAGGTCAAAGAACTATTGGAATTGGTAGGATTAGCCGATCGCGCAGAAAACTATCCATCGCAATTATCCGGTGGACAGAAACAAAGGGTGGCCATTGCGCGAGCTTTAGCTAATGATCCCAAGATTTTGATTTCCGATGAGTCAACCTCTGCTTTGGACCCTAAAACAACTAAGCAGATTTTGAAACTCCTCCAGGAATTGAATGAGCGCTTGGGACTAACCATTATTATGATTACCCACGAAATGCAAATCGTGAAGGATATTGCGAACCGTGTGGCGGTTATGCAGGATGGTCGTCTAATAGAAGAAGGAAGTGTTTTGGACATTTTCAGCAATCCTAAGAATGAATTGACCCAAGACTTTATGGAAACAGCTACTGGAATTGAAGAAGCTTTGCGGAAAATTCACCAACAGGAAAGTGTCCGTCATTTGCCAGCTGGGCAAGAATTGGTACACTTGAAATTTTCCGGAAATGCGACAGATCAAGCCATTATTCACGATCTCTCCAAGCATTATGAGGTTACAGCCAATATTTTATTTGGAAATATTGAAATTCTCGATCATACTCCAGTAGGCGAGTTGATTGTGATTCTTTCTGGAACACCAGAAAGTCTGAGCAAGGCGCATGCAGGCTTAAAGAAGTCTGGAGTTGGTATAAAGATTCTGAAAGAAGGATAATAAGATGAATAGTATTGAAACCTATCTACCAAATGTTTATAAAATGGGCTGGTCTGGGCAAGCCGGTTGGGGTACAGCCATCTACTTGACCCTCTACATGACCTTTTATGCTTTCCTAATTGGTGGATTTTTGGGCCTTGTGACGGGCCTCTTGTTGGTCTTAACAGCACCAGGCGGTGTTTTGGAAAATAAATGGGTTTATTGGACTTTGGATAAGATCACCTCTATTTTTAGAGCCGTTCCCTTTATTATCCTATTGGCAGTTCTCTCCCCATTAGCGCAAACCCTTGTTGGAACAAGCATTGGACCAAACGCTGCCCTTGTTCCGCTTTCCTTTGCTGTCTATGCCTTTTTTGCTCGCCAAGTCCAAGTTGTTTTAGCGGAATTGGATTCCGGCGTTATTGAAGCGGCCCAAGCCAGCGGAGCAACGACCAAAGATATTATTGGTGTGTACCTGAGCGAAGGACTACCCGATTTAATCCGGGTGACAACGGTAACTCTGATTTCACTAGTAGGTGAGACCGCCATGGCTGGTGCAGTTGGTGCCGGTGGACTGGGGAATGTAGCCATTGCCTACGGTTATAACCGTTACAATCATGATGTCACCATTCTAGCAACAGTCTTGATTATTATTTTGATCTTTACCATTCAATTTATTGGGGACTTTATCACTAAAAAAGTGAGTCATAAGTAAGAGAAACTCAGGGGATTTGTTCCTCTGAGAATTTTTTTTAAAAAAATGAGCAAAAAGTCTTGCCAAGAAAGCTGTAGTGTTGTATACTAAGAAAGTCCTGAAGGGAGAGTTCCTTAAACGGGACAGTTAGTTGATAAAGGTTCGGCACATCCGAACCAAGTCAAAAAAACTTCAAAAATTTTTCAAAAAAGTGTTGACAAAGATTTGAGGTTTTGGTAAACTAATGAAGTTGTCTCGTGAGAGGCATGACCTTTGAAAACTGAACAAGACGAATACCAATGTGTGGGACACTA
>NZ_WSRS01000220.1 GCF_009767945.1 Streptococcus danieliae
CCCCCACCACAGGGAAAGCATCTCATAGAAATTCGAAAGAAGCCGGATTCGGATTGACGTTAAAACCATCTCAACACCCTTATTAAAAAGCTAAATAATAAAAGCCTAAAACTGTCAGTTTTCAGGGATTCCACACAACTTGACAAAGAGCCCAAAACAGGGCTGTAATTGGCTAGCTCCAAAGCTATGTCTTGAGCTGATATATAGCGATCAAACAAGGGGTAATACTTGGATTCAGAGGACAGACAGCTATAGTCTTTCTGTGAAAGTCTCCAAAATCGCTTTAAACGACGATATTTCTTGGCCTCTTCACCTGAGTGACGGTTTAATTTATTCATTTCCTGAATCCGAATCATCTTGAAGGCATTGGTCAAGTGCTGTACAATGTGGAAACGATCG
>NZ_WSRS01000221.1 GCF_009767945.1 Streptococcus danieliae
TAGTTGATTTCCCAATTGTGACAGTTTTTCTAGAAGTCGTTCATCGTCGGAAAATAATAGCATGATAGTACCTCGTTCATCTTAGTAGTTCTATTATCTCATAAAATTTAGGGAGTGAAAATAAAGAAAAGCAGGTATTTCTACTGTAGTGGAACCATCAGCAGTTAAAAACAACTGCTAGATGGCGGAGATTTTGAGACCTTGGCTCAAAATTTAGTGATGAGACTCCGAAGGAGACTGCTCACGTCCGCACTACCAAATAGGAATACCTACTTATTTGAAATAAGGCGACAATAAGTATGAGTTTTTAGAGGTGCCCTGAAGCATCTTTAGAACGTTGTCTAGTCGCCTATTTTGAAGAGTACAATTTGAAAAATGAAGACCGCTCACACAGAG
>NZ_WSRS01000222.1 GCF_009767945.1 Streptococcus danieliae
TAGTTGATTTCCCAATTGTGACAGTTTTTCTAGAAGTCGTTCATCGTCGGAAAATAATAGCATGATAGTACCTCGTTCATCTTAGTAGTTCTATTATCTCATAAAATTTAGGGAGTGAAAATAAAGAAAAGCAGGTATTTCTACTGTAGTGGAACCGTCAGCAGTTAGAAACAACTGCTAGATGGCGGAGATTTTGAGACCTTGGCTCAAAATTTAGTGATGAGACTCCGAAGGAGACTGCTCATGTCCGCACTACCAAATAGGAATACCTACTTATTTGAAATAAGGCGACAATAAGTATGAGTTTTTAGAGGTGCCCTATAATTGTTTTGCATCTCTGTGCCCTTCCTTTTGTTTGTGGTGAACAACAAGTATAGCACGGAGGTGTTTTCTTAT
>NZ_WSRS01000223.1 GCF_009767945.1 Streptococcus danieliae
ACCGTTAAGGTATCTAAGTCTGCAACAGATGCAGATAAGAACACTCCAGTCGCTAAGGATCAAACAGTTGAGCCAGGATCAACACCGAAGGCAGAAGATTCCATTGCCAACCTGTCTGAACTTCCAGCAGGTACTACGGTAGCCTTCAAGGATCCAGTAGACACGACAGGTGAAGGCGATAAACCAGCTACAGTAGTGGTAACCTACCCAGATGGTTCGAGTGAAGAAGTCCCAGTGACCGTTAAGGTATCTAAGTCTGCAACAGATGCAGATAAGAATACTCCAGTCGCTAAGGATCAAACAGTTGAGCCAGGTTCTACACCGAAGGCAGAAGATTCCATTGCCAACCTGTCTGAACTTCCAGCAGGTACTACGGTAGCCTTCAAGGATCCAGT
>NZ_WSRS01000224.1 GCF_009767945.1 Streptococcus danieliae
ACAAAGTAGTTACAGTAGTTGTAACCTACCCAGATGGTTCTAGTGAAGAAGTCTCAGTGACCGTTAAGGTATCTAAGTCTGCAACAGATGCAGATAAGAATACTCCAGTCGCTAAGGATCAAACAGTTGAGCCAGGTTCTACACCGAAGGCAGAAGATTCTATTGCCAACCTGTCTGAACTTCCAGCAGGAACGAAAGTATCCTTCAAGGAGCCAGTAGACACAACAGGTGAGGGAGACAAAGTAGTTACAGTAGTTGTAACCTACCCAGATGGTTCTAGTGAAGAAGTCTCAGTGACCGTTAAGGTATCTAAGCCTGCAACAGATGCAGATAAGAATACTCCAGTCGCTAAGGATCAAACAGTTGAGCCAGGTTCTACACCGAAGGCAGAA
>NZ_WSRS01000225.1 GCF_009767945.1 Streptococcus danieliae
GTGACCTACCCAGATGGTTCGCAAGATAAGGTTCCTGTGACAGTTAAGGTTGTAGAAAACCCAAGCCAAGCAGACAGTAACCAACCAAGTCCAGCTGATCAAACCGTTACCGTTGGTGAAACTCCATCAGCTGAGAAGTCCATCTCTAACCTAGGTGACCTTCCAACAGGTACTACGGTAGCGTTTGAGAGCCCAGTAGACACAAGCACAGCAGGAGATAAACCAGCGACAGTTCTTGTGACCTACCCAGATGGTTCGCAAGATAAGGTTCCTGTGACAGTTAAGGTTGTAGAAAACCCAAGCCAAGCAGACAGCAATGAACCAAGTCCAGCTGATCAAACCGTTAAGGTTGGTGAAACTCCATCAGCTGAGAAGTCTGTCTC
>NZ_WSRS01000226.1 GCF_009767945.1 Streptococcus danieliae
TGGAACTTTCTTTTACTTGATGCTCACCTGACATCAATTTAGTTGAAACATTTACTAGAGAACTTGTAGCATCCTTATTAGATTTACCATTGATGTAGGATGTAACTTTACCTGTTTCATCAACAACAGGAACTACTTGACCACCAGAAGCCACAACACTTTGATAATCCATTAGTAATTGTTCTGCCTGTTTCTCTTCAAGCATAGCTCGATGGGCTGTCATTAAGGCCTGATACTTACTTTCTGCTTCAAACATTGCAGATTTCATAGGCTCTAATTCACTTTTTGCCTTTTCTAAAGTTTGATTCTTTTGTTCCAAATCTAATTTAATAGCACTTAGTTTTTCTTTAGCCTTAGCTAGGTTTTCAGATGACTGCTCTAAT
>NZ_WSRS01000227.1 GCF_009767945.1 Streptococcus danieliae
TGGAACTTTCTTTTACTTGATGCTCACCTGACATCAATTTAGTTGAAACATTTACTAGAGAACTTGTAGCATCCTTACTAGATTTACCGTTGACATAGGATGTAACTTTACCTGTTTCATCAATGACAGGAACTACCTGACCACCAGACGATACAATACTTTGATAGTCCATCAGCAATTGTTCTGCCTGTTTCTCTTCAAGCATAGCTCGATAGCCTGTCATTAAGGCCTGATACTTGCTTTCTGCTTCAAACATTGCAGATTTCATAGGCTCTAATTCACTTTTTGCTTGTTCCAAAGCCAGACTCTTTTGTTCCAAATCTAATTTAATAGCACTTAGTTTTTCTTTAGCCTTAGCTAGGTTTTCAGATGACTGCTCTAAT
>NZ_WSRS01000228.1 GCF_009767945.1 Streptococcus danieliae
TGAATGATTAGCTAGAAATGTGGTTAAATCTGTGATAAACTGGGTCATGGGAATAAATCTTTCTAGTAGTATTTTTTAGTCTAACTCTACTATAGCAGGATTTATTCCTTTTTTGCGTTTACACAAGATATTGTACACTCTCCAAATTCTTCACAGAGCCACCAGCTAGATGCCTCATAAATAATGAAGGGCACCTCTAAAAACCAGAAGTATTCCGTCATATAAAAAAAGAAGGGACTCTTGCCCTCCAATTTCCAGCAAAAGTCCCTGTATTTCCTACTTTTCTATCCCGATTATCGGGAGAATTCTGATTTTTGGGCGCACTAAGCCCATGTATTCAAATTCAGTCGTTTGATCTGTTCAAAACGACAAATATTGTA
>NZ_WSRS01000229.1 GCF_009767945.1 Streptococcus danieliae
TGCGGAAAATAAAGCTGAGACTGAACGGGTAGCTCAAGAAAATGAAGCTGGCCAAAAGGCTGTAGATGCTGAAAATGCTCAGAAACAAGCAGAAGCTCAGGCTCAGAATGATAAGTTGAAAGCAGACTATGAAGCTCAACTCGCTAATGCTCAAAAAATCAAGGATGAAAACAAGGCAATTGCTGAACGCAATAAACTAGCTCAAGAAGCCGCTGGGGCAACCAATGCTCAGAAGAAAGCAGAATATGATCGTCAGCTAGCTGCTTATGAGAAAGCATTGGCTGATCGTGGTAAGTCTGAAGCAAATAACATTCAATTTGATGGTTATGGTGTCTCAGAGACTTTGGATAGTTTTGGACAACGAACATCTGATGTGGT
>NZ_WSRS01000022.1 GCF_009767945.1 Streptococcus danieliae
TTGAATTCCGAGTAATTTTTGAGTAACATAGTCCATATGAAGCAATTCCTATTCTGATGTTTTTTTTTCACTTATCAGTTTACTAGGAATTGCTTTTTTTTGCACTCTGAATTACAAAAAAAGTTGCATGGAGAGCAAGCTTTCCACACAACTTATTATAGAACCGCTATATTAGGCTTAGCGGCCAATGATTTTTTTGAGACCTTGAAGGAGTTTGGCTTTTAGCGGAGAAGGGAAGTAGGTAAAGGTACCGACTTTTTGGCTGATAGAGCCATTAAAGTTTTGTTTAAAGCGGAGGACACCGTCGCTTCCATCAAATTCCCCCATAATTCCCAAGAGATTGTAGTGGCGGATACCTCGCTTCATTGCCTCTTTCATGACATACTCTTGTAGCAAGGCCGGTGCATAAAATTTGTTAAATTCCGAATAGGATCCGGAAAAGAGGTAAACAGCTTCCTCTGGCATATAGAGGAAGAGGGAGGCGGCCAATAAGACATCTTCATCGCCATATTTTGCGACTAAGTCTTTAGCTTCAGTTAAGCGTACCTGGAAGGTTTCCAGCTGTGCATTGAATTCCCGTAATTGGTTGTCCCGCTTGGTGCTGGGTGGTCTTTCTTCCAATTTAGCAATTTTTTGAGCCAGAGCTTGGTGTCCCTTTTGAATTTCCTGAGTATATTCTTGGAAATTTAGGAAGGCAGCCATAAATTCTGCTCGTTGGCCAAAACTGTCAAAGAAAGCTTCGTAGTAGGCTAGGTCCTTGTCTGAGAATTCCCGTCGGCTAGAGGTGGCTTCGGTTACCTCTTTGAAGAGGGGAAGTTCTGCTCTGCTGAGTGGCCGTAGTTTAATGCCAAAAGTATTGGCTTTTTTCACCAGGGCCTTGCCATTTTTCGTAAAGGAGTTTAGGAGAGACTTTTGGTCTAAACCAGTCAGGTCTTTTAAGTAAACCCAGTTAGGGGCAGAAGCAGTGTAGCCGGTCTGGAAACCTTGGAATTGGAAGCCTAGGTCCTGCAACAAGTCCAACTCGAGAGTGTTTTGGGGACCAGTGGGCTGGCCGTTGCTGTCATGGTCCTGGTAGGAAACATCCGGGAAGACAAGGAGTTCCAAGGCTCCCTTTTGTTTGGCATAGTTTTGAAGTTCTTGGTAGAAGATTTTAAGGCCGGAAGTATCAAAGACGAGTGGACCCAGGGTGATTTCCATGTGGAGACCACCGGTCATGGGCATGCTCTGGAGCATAGTTGCGACCAAGATGCGATTGTTCTCTTTATAGGCTAAGAATTCGACGGTGTAGCCTCTTTTTTCCAGTAGGCTGGCCATTTCTGGGCTCTGCATGTAGGATTGTTTCTCTACATGGAGTTGTTCAAATTCTTGTAGGGTAATTGTTTCTAACATGAAGGTTTATTTCCTTAATTTTTTTCGGAAGGCCAAGGCTGCTTGTGCCAGTGGATAGAGCGGGCTGGTGGCTAAGTCAAATTCTCCCACAAATTCTTCAATCACAGGATTGAGGTTTTTCTTGAAGTTGAATAGTCCGCCATCGAGCTTGTTCTCCACACCTCCCATATTTTGCCAGCTTTTGCCACGATTGAAACTGTGTAGGGCTGTTTCATACCAGGTTAGGATTGGAGCTTGGTAACGGGTAAAATCACTATTCATACCGGCATAGATGTTTTCTGCGGTGGGACCATATTCTAAGGTTAGGGTGGCTGCAAGTGCTACCTTGGAGCCATACTTTTCCTGCATTTCTGCTAAAAAGCTTAATTCGGTTTGTAGTCTTTCCTGCTCTTTTTGATTTTGCTCGACTTTGTTTGTACGGGTTTGGTCGGTAAAGCTGTTGGCTTCTGCTTGTAAGTTTTGAAGTTCAGCTTGTAAGCTTTGAATCCGTTGGTCCAGATCCAGCAGGGCCATGGTGATAAAACTATCATCGCCATAGGTGGCTAATAGTTTTTGGTAGTAGTCTTTACCACGTAAGGAGATTTGTTTACGATCCTCGGTTTGTTTCATGAGTTCCGCAAAGGCGTCCAGTAGCTCCTCTCTTCCGAACACAATTTCAATTCCCTTGTTACGGGCTGTCCGAATATTTTGGCGGGCCCGTTTGGATAATTGCTTCTCATCGAAATACTCCTGGTAGAGGTTGGCATGGAAGCGAGGTTGGATCGTCTCATCCAGTTGTTCCGTTGGTCCCAGCCATTTAGCTCCTGCTTGTTGGAGCTGCTGGATGGCTGTTTGGGTGAGGGGATCCTGCTCCACACTTCCGTCTGGAAGGGTTTTACTGAGGAAGAGGCTAGGGTCAAATTTGGCTAAGATAGCCCGATGTTTTTTGGCCCGCTCTTTAAGGGTTTGCATAACATAGTTGACCAATTCTTGGTCCTGATAGTCCATGATGGGCCCGCGAGGGATGTAGAGCATGGTTAGTCCCAGTGGTAGGGGACGGATGAGAATGAGGGCTGCAGCCAGGATTTCCTTTTCTTGGTTGCGGACTAGTAGTCGTTCGCTTTTCCAGTTATTTTTAATGGTGGCCCAGGAGCTACTTTGGAGAAGGTTTGCCTGAGGGTGGTGGCTGACAAAGTGATCAAAGTCTGCAACTGGAGCATCGATTTGGTAGTGGTACATGGGCCGGGCCCTCCTTTCATAAAGGTGTGGATTGTTCGCGGTTTAGTCGTTTAGGACCCATGTTTTAAGGGCATAGGCGACGCCGGATTCTTGATTGGATTTGGTAATGTGTTTGGCGATTTTTTTGACCTTGGGATTGCCGTTTTCCATTACAACGGGGTGGTCAACGACTTCCAGCATGGCTAGGTCATTTTCCTCGTCCCCGATGGCCATGGCTTGCGCCATTGTGAGGCCAAGCTCTTGAGCCAATTGTTGGATGGCTCGCCCTTTATTGGCACTTTTCTTTAGAATTTCTAAATAAAAAGGTGTTGATTTAACAATGGTGAAGCGCTCATAGAATTCCGCTGGCAACTTGGCGATGGCGGCGTCTAGGATCTCAGGTTCGTCAATATACATGGTTTTAATGATTTCCTTGTCGGCCATCTCTTCAGGTGTCCGATAGAAAATTGGCATATTGACCAGCTGGGATTCATGGACAGTATATTTGCCGATATTGCGGTTGGCTGTGAAAATCCCCTCCTTGGTGATGGAGTGCATGTGAACGCCCAGCAGGCGAGAATAGTATTCAATATCCAGGTAATCTTGGTAGGACAGGATGTCCTTGACTAGCTCTTGGCCAGTCGCTGCATCCTGAACTAGGGCTCCATTGAAGGTAATCACATAGTGGCCTGGTTTATTTAATTCCAATTCCTCGAGCAGGTGGTAGACCCCAGCAACTGGGCGACCGGTCGCAATCACGACTTGAACCCCAAACTGACTAGCCTCACGCACGGCTGCTTTCACCTCGGGTGTGATTTTCTTATCAGGTGTTAGGAGGGTGCCATCGATATCAACAGCCACTAATTTTATCGTCATAGTTTCGGTTCTCCATAAATAAAGCTATCATTTTGAATATAAGATTGAAAGGTTTTTCCTTGAAAGGAAAAGAGATCGTTTTCGCCCAACATTTCCTTAGGGAAGTAAAAGCGATGGTCTCCGTAGCGGGTCCCGGTTAGGGCCTTGACCAAGGGAGATAGGCTAGATAGTTCCCGCAGACTCCCGTCTTTTTGAACGATTTCAATTTGTGTCTTGAACCGCTCTTCAGCAGGACGGTAGATGTCATAAGGTAAATCGAAATTCCGGTGGATGGCTGTATAATAGGCGGGATCAAACCCAACCTCTTGAACCAGGGAACGCAGAATCTCCAAGTGGTCCTCATCTTCTTTTTCAAAGAGGATGGACTTAAAGACACGACGGTTAATTACCCGTTGAGCCAAATCCGCAAGGATCCGGTCAGGACTTAGCATCCAGGATTGGAAATAGGTGGTCAAGACCCCGTCATCTAAAGCTAGATAATCCTTGAGACTGACCTCTTCTTGGAAGAAAGGCAGCAGGAGGGGAGACGAGTGGGCAAAATAATCCCGGTGTTCGGAGAAGATTTTGCGAGCCCGCTCCAACAGTTTATGCAGGAGCACTTCCATGGCGCGTGTGGCTGGATGGAAGTAAATTTGCATGTACATCTGGAAACGGCTGACAATATAGTCCTCCACTGCATGGAGACCATTGCGTTGAAAGGCAATCCCGGTGGGGATGGGTCGCATTACCCGCAGAATACGGGTCAGGTCAAACTCTCCATAATGGGTTCCAGTAAAATAAGAATCCCGTAGTAGATAATCCATCCGGTCAACATCAATTTGACTGGAAATTAGTTGGACGACCTGAGGATTGGAGTAGCTGTGGTCAATCACACTAGCTACTTTCTCAGGGAAGTCCGGTGCTACTTGTAGCAGAATCTGGTGGACCTGACTTTCGGGATCCAAAATAATGCGTTGGGTCATCAGCTCATGATCCGTATGGAAAAGCCCCTCAAAAGTATGCGAATAGGCTCCGTGCCCCACATCATGTAGCAAGGCTGCCGTCATGGTCAAGAGATTTTCCCTAGAATCCCAAATATCTGGATAGGATTCGGAAAAGTTCTGGGTCACCTGTCGGGCCAGTTCATAGGCGCCAAGACAGTGTGAAAAACGGCTATGTTCGCCCCCGTGAAAGGTAAAACTGGACGTCCCCAGTTGTTTGATCCGACGTAGCCGCTGAAACTCTCTGCTGTTTATCAGTTGGTAAATAAGGGGATGGTTGACATGAATGTAGTTGTGAACCGGATCCCGAAAAACCTTTTCAATCATAGCAACATTTTACCATAAAAACAAGGATTCCCCTAATTTCAACCTGACTGAGAATCTCTATTTGGGAAACGATTTTGTTTTTGATAGAATAGGGGTAAGAAAACGAAAAAGAGGAAGCTATGTCAAAAAAATGGACACCGGAAAGGATTCTTTCCTGGTATGAGACGATGGTGCGCATTCGTCAGTTTGAGAATATCCTCGATGATTACAATAGCCAAGGAAAGGTTTATGGGACAACTCACCTCTACAATGGTGAGGAGGCGATTGCAACAGCTATTTTGTCCCTAGCAGATCCTGCTGATCTGGTTCTGTCGACTCACCGGAACCATGGTCACGCGATTGCTAAGGGTCTTTCTACCAAGGCTATGTATGCGGAAATTTTTGGCCGCCAGTCGGGGACCAATCGGGGGCGGGCTGGCTCCATGCAAATTTCAGATTTTTCCAAAGGTTTTATTGGTGGGAATGGCATCGTTGGTGGGAATTTTCCCATTGCTCTTGGTCTAGCCAAGGCCCTTCAGATGGATCAGAAAGACCAGGTTGTTTTGTGTTTTTCTGGTGACGGAGCAACTAATGAGGGAACCTTTCATGAGAGTCTCAATCTAGCTAGTGTTTGGAAGTTGCCTGTTTTATTTATTATTGAAAACAATCAATATGCCATGTCTTCTTATACAGATCACATGACAGCTGGCGATATTGTCACCCGCGGTCATAATTATGGCATGAAAAGTTTGAAAGTGAATGGGCAGGATATTTTTGCGGTGGCTGAGGCTTTTGCCCAGGCCCGCCAAGCCTTGAAAGAGGGACCGGTGCTGATGGAGGTCACGACCTACCGCTTCCGAGGGCATTCGCGTTCGGATAAGGAAGACTACCGCACCAAGGATGAATACCTGAATTACCAGGATCCAATTGTAGCCTTACGAGGCTTTATTCTTAGTGAAGGTTACCGAACCCAGGATGAATTGGCCTTTACGGAAGAATCCATTTACCAAACGTTGACGAAAGAAGCTGCGGAAGCTTTTGCTAGCCCAGCTGCAGAGTACGAGGTTGAACATGGATAAAGAAAGACAGTTAAGCTTTCTGGAAGCAGTTAGAGAAGCACAAGAACAAATTTTGGAGCAGGATCCCAGGGTCTACGTTCTCGGTGAGGATGTTGGTGTTTATGGCGGTAGTTTTGGAGCTACCAAGGGTTTGATTGAAAAATTTCCAGACCGAATCCTAGAAACTCCCATTTCAGAAGCCGCTATTACCGGAGTAGCCATGGGATCAGCCATTCTTGGCAAACGTCCCATTCTGGAAATTCAGTTTTCGGATTTTTTGACAGTAGCTATGGATCAGTTGGTCAACCAAATTGCAAAAATTGCCTACGTCTCCTGTGGAACCATGACAGCACCTGTGGTTATTCGTGCGGCCTCTGGTAGTGGGACGGGTGCCGGAACCCAGCACTCTCAAAGTCTAGAGTCCTGGTTTGCTCATATTCCGGGCCTACAAGTCGTGATGCCCAGTAATGCTTATGACGCCAAGGGCGTCCTTATGGCTGCCGTAGCCAGCCCCCATCCGATTTTGGTTTTGGAACCCAAGTCCTTGTATAAAACAGTGGGAATAGTTCCGGAAGTTCCCTATCAAGTGGAGCTTGGCAAGGCCAAGGTCTTACAAAAGGGAGCTGACTTGACCATTATCGCCCTAGGAGCCATGGTGCCGCTGGTTCAAGAAGTCTTAGCAGAGCTTCCCTACCAGGTTACGCTGGTAGATCCAGTTACGGTTAGCCCTCTAGATCGTTGCGGTTTGCTGGAAGCGGCCCAGGAGTCAGATAAGACCCTGATTGTGACGGAGAGCTATGGAGATTTTGGGGTAGCCGCAGAAATCATGGCCTCCCTCGTGGAACGGGGCTACCGCGGTCAGCTCCGACGTCTGACCAGCCTGTTTAGCCCAATCCCGGCCGCCCAGAGTTTGGAACAGCAAGTTCGGCCAACCGCCGAAAAAATTCGTCAAGTGATAGAGGAGCTTTGCAGTGAAAATTGAGATAACAAATTACATTCAGATTGGGGACCAACATGAAGTGGTCCACCAAACCTATGAAGCGGAACAGCGAAAAAAAGGAGAATTCACCTACTTTCTGTACCAGAACGAAGAAAGTGAAAAAGTTGTGCTCAAGTTTAAAGAAGACGAGTTGGTCATGACCCGGTTTAGCCAGCCCCAATCCATCATGCGTTTTGTGGATCAAAAGCAGGTTCCTGTGGGAATTCACACGCCGATGGGCTTGCAACAGTTTATCAGCCAGACCGATCACTTCCAGTTGGATCTGGAGAAACAGAGCCTGGCTATGGTTTACCAACTCCTAACAGCAGATGGGACAGCTGTTTTTGCTAGCTATGACTTTCGTCTGGTGTGGGGCTTGTAATACTCTTTCTATTTTTCTTAAAGGATCCTTAGCTTCGACTTGTTTAACTCTAGTTATGTCTGTGTCTCGCTGCTAATTGGAAGTGGTATCACACAATAAGTGTTCCTTTCCCAACTTGCATTTTAGGAGAATATTTGATACAATGCTATCGATATCAAGGGAGTAGCTAACGGTTCCAACCGTGACAAGGTCGTCAATCCGAAAGAAATTTCCGGCCTTGGATGAAATAGCGAGACTTGTTCAAAAAAACAAGTCTCTTTTTGTTGCCAAAAAGAGACTGGAAAGAGGAGAATTTTGTCAAAAGAACAAAAACGAGTAGCCTTCTTTACCAAGAGTCCCGAGGAAACACTGGATCTCGTTGACTCCAAGTTAGAAGGGCTGTCAACGGCACAGGCCCAAGAGCGGCTCGCGCAATTTGGGGCCAATGAATTGGATGAAGGGAAGAAAAAGACCCTCCTTCAAAAATTCCTGGAGCAATTTAAGGATTTGATGATTATCATTCTTTTGATTGCAGCAGTCCTCTCTGTTGTAACATCCGGGGGTGAGGATATTGCCGATGCCTTGATTATCTTGGCCGTAGTTGTGATCAACGCCTTATTTGGGGTTTACCAAGAAGGTAAGGCAGAAGAAGCAATTGAAGCCTTGAAGAATATGTCGACACCAGCTGCGCGTGTTTTGCGTGACGGCAATGTCACAGAGATTTCTTCCAAAGAATTGGTACCAGGGGACATTGTCTTGCTGGAAGCTGGAGATGTGGTTCCAGCTGATATGCGGTTATTAGAAGCCAATTCGTTGAAAATTGAAGAGGCGGCTCTGACAGGTGAATCCGTTCCAGTCGAAAAGGATCTGGCTGCTAGCCTAGCAGAAGATGCCGGAATCGGAGATCGGGTCAACATGGCTTTCCAAAACTCCAATGTGACCTATGGTCGCGGAATGGGGGTTGTTGTCCATACAGGGATGTATACCGAAGTGGGACACATTGCCGGCATGTTGCAAAATGCAGATGAAACAGCCACACCATTGAAGGAAAATCTCAATCAGTTGTCGAAATTCCTCACCTTTGCGATTTTGGGAATTGCAGCGGTGACCTTCGTTGTGGGTGTTGTCTTCCGTGGTCAACCTTGGTTAGAAGGTTTGATGACAGCGGTAGCCTTGGCCGTGGCGGCGATTCCGGAAGGTTTGCCAGCCATCGTAACGATTGTCCTGGCCTTGGGAACTCAGGTTTTGGCTAAACGTAATGCCATTGTTCGGAACTTGCCTGCGGTTGAAACGCTTGGATCTACAGAAATTATTGCCAGTGACAAGACTGGTACCTTGACCATGAACAAGATGACGGTCGAGAAAGTCTTCTATGATGGTGTCCTACATGATGCCAAAGATGAGCTAGCACTAGGTTTGGATTTACCCGTTCTTCGCTCTGTGGTCTTGGCCAATGATACCAAAATGGATGCAGAAGGCAACCTGATTGGCGATCCGACGGAAACAGCCTTTATCCAATATGCCTTGGATAAGAACTTGGATGTGACAGCCTATTTGGAAAAATTCCCTCGGGTTGCTGAGTTGCCATTTGATTCAGATCGGAAACTCATGTCAACGGTTCATCCCTTGGAAGATGGTCGTTTCCTAGTAGCTGTTAAAGGGGCACCGGATCAACTGTTGAAACGTTGTGTCAGTCGTGACAAGGCTGGGGAAATAGCTCCAATTGATGAAGCAACCAGCCAACTGATTGCCCAAAACAACTCAGCCATGGCCAAAGAAGCCTTGCGTGTTTTGGCAGGTGCCTATAAGATTATTGATGCGATTCCAGCAGAGTTGACGTCTGAAAATCTTGAAAGCGACTTGATCTTCACTGGTTTGATTGGAATGATCGACCCTGAACGTGCGGAAGCAGCAGAAGCAGTTCGGGTTGCCAAGGAAGCGGGTATCCGTCCAATCATGATTACAGGGGACCATCAAGATACAGCTGAAGCTATTGCCAAGCGTTTGGGAATTATTGATCCTACGGATACAGAAGACCACGTTCTGACAGGAGCTGAGCTCAATGAACTGTCAGATGCCGAATTTGAAAAAGTGGTTGGTCAGTATTCGGTTTATGCACGTGTATCTCCAGAGCATAAGGTACGGATTGTAAAAGCTTGGCAAAACCAAGGTAAGGTTGTTGCGATGACAGGTGACGGGGTGAATGATGCCCCTGCTCTGAAAACAGCGGATATCGGGATTGGTATGGGAATTACCGGTACAGAAGTTTCCAAGGGAGCTTCTGATATGGTCCTAGCGGATGATAACTTCGCAACCATTATTGTTGCGGTTGAAGAGGGACGGAAGGTCTTCTCCAATATCCAGAAAACCATTCAATACCTCCTATCTGCCAACACTGCAGAAGTTTTGACCATTTTCTTGGCCACCCTCTTTGGATGGGATGTCTTGGAACCTGTTCACCTCTTGTGGATTAACCTAGTAACCGATACCTTCCCAGCCATCGCTCTTGGGGTTGAACCTGCAGAACCAGGTGTGATGCAGCACAAACCGCGTGGCCGTAATTCGAGCTTCTTCTCCGGTGGTGTCTTGAGCTCGATTATCTATCAGGGTATCCTCCAAGGACTTTTGGTCTTGGCTGTTTACTGGTATGCCATTCAAAATCCAGTCCATGCTGGATCCGAGGCGATTCATGCTGATGCCTTGACCATGGCCTTTGCAACACTTGGATTGATTCAATTGGTCCATGCCTTTAACGTGAAGTCGGTTTACCAATCCGTCTTTACAGTTGGTCCTTTCAAATCCAAGACCTTTAACTGGTCCATCGTTGTTTCCTTTGTCCTCTTGGCGTCGACTATTGTTGTTAAGCCTTTGGAAAAAATCTTCCATGTAACCGAGCTTAACTTGGAACAATGGACAGTTGTAATCATCGGAAGTATTCTGATGTTGGTGATTGTTGAAGTGGTCAAATGGATCCAACGCAGGATGGGACTGGATAAAAACGCTATTTAAGCTCAAACCTGTTCGGGAAAAACGAATGTAAAGAGGAGAGTTGAGGTCTTTTGGACCTGATTCCTCCTCTTTTTACGCTTTTAGAGGGATAAAATTATAAAATGGTTGACGAATTCCGAAGAATAGAGTATCATAGGAAAAATTTATGAAGGAGAGTAATCATGACAAACCCCCTCTACCAATTGCCTAAAGTGGAACTGCACTGCCATTTAGATGGATCGGTGGATCTCCATGCCCTTAGTCAGCTCTATCACTTGGCTGGCCTTCGCAAAAGCCAGGAAGATTTGCTAAAAGAAGCGGTGGCTCCAGAGAATTGTTTGAACTTAACGGAGTATTTGCGGTGTTTCCCGGTCACAACCCAAGTTTTGGCATCTGAAAAAGCCTTGATGATTGCGGTGTTGAGTCTGGCCAAACAGGCTGTGGCAGAGGGGGTTCGGTATTTGGAAATCCGTTTTTCTCCAGATTTTATTCAGACACCGACCTTTTCGATGGAGCAGGTCTTGCAGGCTACGATTGAGGGGCTGGAGTTGGCTCAAGCTGTTTACCCAATCCGTTTAGGCTTAATTCTGTGTATGATGCGGGGGCGGTCGGAAGCGGTCAATCGTCAAGTGCTGCGCTTGGCAGAGAAGTATCTGGGTCGGGGTGTGGTCGCCTTGGATGTAGCTGGCGATGAGAGTAAATATCCCATGCCCTTGTTCAAGGATCTCTTTTTTGAAGCTCGGGCTGCGGGGATTCCTTTTACAGCACATGCCGGGGAGACAGGGAATCTGGACAATGTTCTTTGGGCAGTGGATTACGGAGCGCAGCGAATTGGTCATGGAATTGCCTTGATGAAGGATCTATCCCAGGCAGCGGACTTGAAGTCGGCGGGCATCTTATTGGAAATGTGTCCAATTTCCAATTTGCAAACAGGGGCTTCCGTGTCCTGGGCAACTTATCCTTTTGCGATTTTCCGCGAGACAGGTCTACCGGTGAGTATCAACACTGATAATCGAACCGTTTCTTCTAGTAGTTTGACCCAGGAATTTGGGATTTTGAATGATCAGGTTGATTCTCTAACAGTTGGAGATGTTTACCAGATTACCCGGGATAGTGCCCAAGCAGCCTTTTTGCCGGAAGCTGATAAGTTAGCCTTGCTGCAAGAGTTGGATCAGGCCTATCAGGCCTTTGACTTAAAGGCTCCTATAAGTGAAGAAAATATGCTAGAATGAAAGAAACTAAAGGAGGAACTATGGACAACGCAGAAATCCGGCAGCGTTTGGCTGCCAACCGTGAAAAAATAACATCATTTAGGGGGTCTCTTTGACTTAGAGGCTTTGGAAGAAGAGATTGCGCAACTGGAGCACCAGATGACCCATCCTGATTTTTGGAATGACAATCAGGCGGCCCAGAAGGTATCCCAGGAATTGAATGAGAAGAAGCAAACCTATGAAAACTTCCACCATATGGAGGAGCTAGCGGATGAGTCTGAGCTTTTGTTTGAATGGCTAGTGGAAGATGAGAGTTTGGCGGATGAGTTGTTTGAGAAGTTGGCGGAGTTGGAGCAAGGGATGACTCAGTATGAGATGACCTTACTCTTGTCAGAGCCTTATGACCACAACAATGCGATTCTCGAAATCCATCCCGGTTCAGGGGGGACAGAAGCCCAGGATTGGGGTGATATGCTCTTGCGTATGTACACCCGTTTCGGCAATGCCAATGGTTTTAAGGTTGAGACTCTAGATTATCAAGCTGGGGATGAGGCGGGTATCAAGAGTGTGACCCTATCCTTTGAAGGGCCGAATGCCTATGGTCTGCTCAAATCGGAAATGGGAGTTCACCGTCTGGTTCGGATTTCGCCTTTTGATTCCGCCAAGCGCCGCCATACCTCCTTTACTTCAGTTGAGGTAATGCCGGAGTTGGATGATACCATTGAGATTGAAATTCGGGATGATGAAATTAAAATGGACACCTTCCGTTCTGGAGGAGCCGGTGGACAAAACGTCAATAAGGTATCGACCGGGGTGCGGTTAACCCACCTCCCAACTGGAATTGTGACCCAGTCGACGGTCGATCGGACCCAGTATGGCAACCGGGATCGGGCCATGAAACTCTTGCAGGCGAAACTCTATCAGTTGGAGCAAGAGAAAAAGGCAGCCGAAGTGGATGCCCTCAAGGGAGACAAGAAAGAAATTACCTGGGGTAGCCAAATCCGCTCCTATGTCTTTACTCCTTACACCATGGTTAAAGACCACCGGACTGGTTACGAAGTCGCTCAAGTGGATAAGATCATGGACGGAGACTTGAACGGCTTTATGGATGCCTACCTCAAGTGGCGGATTCAATAGATAATCACAGTGGAAGTCTTATCGGGAGAAACCGTTTCTCGATCTGACTTCCTTTTTTCAATACAATCTAGGAACCGTCCTATGATATAATTTAGACAGTATGAAAAGGATGAATCAGAAGTACGCCATTGTGGACATTGAAGCCACCAATCCGGGGAATCAAGCTAAGATTATCCAGGTGGGGATTGTCCTCTTGGAAAATGGTGAAATCGTACAAAGTTACCAGACGGATGTGAATCCCCAGGAGGCTTTGGATCAGCGCATTATTGATTTAACAGGTATTACAGACCAACAATTAGTCCAGGCGCCACTGTTTAGCCAGGTAGCAGGAGTTATCTATGACCTACTAGAGGATGCCGTTTTTGTGGCCCACAATGTGGCTTTTGATGCCAATCTGTTGGCCGAGGCCCTCTTTTGGGAAGGTTATGAATTACGGACGCCACGAGTGGATACGGTGGAATTGGCGCAAGTTTGCTTCCCCCGTCTTCAGAATTATTCCTTGGGATCCTTGTGTCAGGAATTGGGAATTCCTTTAGAGAATGCCCATACGGCCTTGGCAGACGCCCAGGCCACCGCAGCCTTGCTCCAGATTTTGATGGAGCGGATTCAAGAACTGCCCAAGGGACTAGTGGAGCAGCTTTGGAAAAAATCAGACGCCTTACTTTATGAAACGGGCTTGATTTTTCAAGATTGTTTGAGTCAGATGTCGGACCAAGGGGACTCCAGTTTCTTGGTGGAACACGGGCTTTATCTACGCAAGCCCAAAACCTCTGTTAATCAGGTGATTGGCCTGGGTCCTTGGCAGCAACAGTTTCAGGAGCTTGGACTGGAGCCCCGTCCGGCTCAGGCAGACCTAGCTCAACACATCCAGCAAACCAAGGGACAAAAGGGAGTTTCCGTACTTCAAGCCGAGGTGGGCAGTGGGAAAACTTGGGCCTACCTCCTGACCTTGATTGAGGAGCTGGATCAGGGAGGGCGTCTGGTGGTCTCTGTACCAACAAAACTCCTGATGCAGCAACTTCTAGAGCAAGAGGGGACAGTTCTGGCTCAGAGGTTTGGTCTCCAGATGCGAGCGGTCAAAAGTCCTCGGAATTTCTTGAGTCTGGATGCCCTGTGGACCTACCTGCAAAAAGCGGATTGGCGCAAACGATCCATTGGTCGCTTCCTGATGCAATTGTTGGTTTGGCTGGCTGAAACAGAGACAGGGGATTTGGATGAGCTTGGCCAGGCCTATCGGTTAGAGCATATCTTGAAGGATCTTCGCCATTCGGGCCAAGTGGAGGCTGCTAGTCTCTTTCCGATCCTCGACTTTTGGCGGCGTCTGGAAAGGCAGCTGGCTGAGGTACCGCTTTTGGTTACCAACCATGCCTATTTGCCGACACTCCTAAAATATTATCCGACCTTGTTTAAGGATGCTTACCTAGTTTTAGATGAGGCCCAATCTTTGTTCCGTGGCCTGGAAGAAGCTAATCAAGTAAAGCTGTCCTATTCGGATCTGGAGCAGAAATTGCAAGCAGTTTTGGCGGCTGAAAAAGTTCCCAAGCGTTTGCGACTGTTACAGGAGCTGCAAGTTGAATTGGACATTTGGAAAGTTCAACAGCCCAGTCCGGACTATTTGGAATTGGATAAGTCGGCCCTGGAAAAAATCCAAAGCCTGCTTCACCGGCTGGGTCCAGCTCAGCTACCGGATTTATTTCGGTTTTTCCTGGAAGAGCAGGGTGATTTCTATATTCGCGGACACAAACATCAGGAAGAATTAGTGGTTGTTAGCGGGGACTATTTCCAGTTGGGACAAGGGTTTGAAGCCTGTCAACATAGTTATTTAATCTCTGCGAGTTTGGATCTGGCCTTGGCTGAAACGATGCTCCAGTTGGCTGGAATTGAGGCAGTTGATATAGCTTCTTTTACTGGTTCTAAGCTTGGACGCCAGCTGGTTTTGACGAGTCCTGATTTTCCCGATGTGAGCCTGATGAATTTTTCAGCCTATACCAATTTTGTAGGCGCATGGATTGAAAAATTGTCTGCTCTAGGCCGTCCCATCATGGTTGTTTTTAGTGCGCGAGAGTTGTTGAATCGCGTTGCGGGAACCTTGTCTGTTCCGTATTTGGCCCAGCTAGAAGGCCAGGATCAACAAGTTCTGCGCAAGCGTTTTGAAAGGGGAGATCAGCAGGTATTACTAGCTCTGGGTTCCTTCTGGGAAGGTGTGGATTTAAAGGACTTGGATCAGGTCATTCAGCTGATTGTCCGTCTGCCCTTTGCCAATCCAAAAAATATCTTGGTTGACAAGGTAGCTCGATCGGTTGAAACTTTGGGTCTCAATTCTTTTACGGATTTTGTTTTACCCTTGGCAGGCCAGCGATTGCAACAGATAACAGGGCGTCTCAGGAGACGGGAAGACCAGATTTCCGCTGTTTTGATTTTGGATGGACGTTTGGTTGGAAAGAGCTATGGGACTGTTTTGCAAGAGGAGTTGGCTAAGGGGACTGATTTCCTAATTCGACCACAGGAGCTCATTCCCCATGAAATTACAGATTTTTTTGAACGTTATGAAGAAAGTTGAGGTCCATGTTTAGAGAACCCCTAAAGATTGATGCACGTATTGATTACAGCATCTTACTGTGTGTTTTTTCCTTGCTGGCCATTGGTCTGGCAGCTCTGTATGTAGCCCTTAGTCATGATTATCCCCAGGTTGCCTGGTCCATGCTCCTCCAGCAAGGGGCCTGGATTTTACTGGGTCTGGCCATTGGCTTTGTGACCATGTTTTTCTCCCGCTCCTTTCTTTGGAAGATGACTCCTTTTTTGTATGTCCTGGGTCTGGGTTTGATGGTTCTGCCCCTGATTTATTTTAATCCTAACCTAGTAGCTTCGACTGGGGCTAAAAACTGGGTTTCGATTAATGGTATGACCCTTTTTCAACCGTCGGAATTTATGAAGATCCCCTATATTCTGATGTTGGCTCAGATTACGGATTGGTTGCACAAGCGGCAGTTAGGGGAGGAGCGGACGCTTTGGTTTGATTTGAAAATTATCGGAACCCTCAGCTTGGCAACTCTGCCTGTGTTTGTGTTATTGGGGCTGCAACATGACTTAGGGACCGCCATGGTCTATCTAGCGATCTTCGCAGGTATGGTCTTGATTGCCAATGTTTCCTGGAGAATCATTTTGCCAGTATCAGCCCTGTTTCTGACTTTGATGGGGGGCTTTGTGGCCCTATTGTCGCAGGACTATGGGCGATCTCTATTTCGCCAGTTGGGGATGCCGACCTACCAGATTAACCGAATTTTAGCCTGGCTCAATCCCTTTGATTTTGCGCAAACCATGACCTTCCAGCAAGCCCAAGGGCAGATTGCGATTGGTAGCGGGGGTCTGACAGGTCAGGGCTACAATGTCTCCAATCTCCAAATTCCGGTGCGGGAGAGTGATATGATTTTTACGGTCATTGCGGAGGATTTTGGTTTGGTTGGCGGCTTGGTCTTGCTGTTGATTTATTTGCTGTTGATTACGCGGATGGTGGCCATTACCATTCGCTCGCGGAGTCCCTTTTACACCTATGTTGCGGCAGGCTATATCTTCATGCTCCTGTTTCATATTTTTGAAAACATTGGAGCGGTGACGGGAATTTTGCCGCTGACCGGAATTCCCCTCCCCTTTATTTCCCAGGGAGGGTCCTCGATTATTTCCAACTTGATTGGGATTGGTTTGATCCTTTCAATCGCCTATCAGAATCATTTGCGCGATGAAGAAGAAGGCCGTGTACGGCCAAAAAGAAGAAAAGTTGTCTTACGACAAACCTTATAAGGAGGCTAGAATGAAAAAAATTGCTGTGCTATTTGCAGATGGGTTTGAGGAAATTGAAGCCCTAACCGTTGTTGATGTTTTACGCCGGGCCGACTTTGATTGCCAAATGATTGGCTTGGAAGCGCAAACAACGGGTTCTCACGGCATCACCGTGAAGATGGACCAGGTCTGGAGTCCAGACCTGCCTCTGTTTGACTTGGTTGTCCTTCCTGGCGGAATGCCGGGGGCGAAAAACCTCAGAGATCATGAGCAACTCATGGCCTGGGTCAGTCGAACAGAAGCTAGTGGTCATTTGGTGGCGGCGATTTGCGCCGCTCCGATCGCTCTAGAAAAAGCCGGATTACTGGATAACCGGACCTATACTAGCTATGATGGCTTTGACCAGCAAATTCAAGCAGGTCAGTATAAAAAGGAAACCGTTGTCCAAGATGGGCGCGTGATTACCAGTCGGGGTCCAGCTTCGGCCTTGGCCTTCGCCTATGCCTTGGTAGATGCCCTGGGTGGTGATAGTCAAGGGCTCCGTCAGGCTATGCTGTATAGCGATCTTTTTGAAGGAAATTAAAGCAACCATTAGCCCTAGGAAAGCCCTTCTAAGGGCTTTTTTAGGCTGGCTGACTCCTCTAAAATATGGTATAATGAAGCAATGCAATTTCAGAGTTTTATTTGGGATTTGGGAGGGACCTTGTTGGACAATTATGTTTCCTCCAGCCAAGCTGGCTGATATCTATACCAGTCTCAAGGAGGCAACAGATGTTGCTGTTCTTCGGTATGCCACGGGTATTCCCGATTTCCGTCGTAAATATCGCTTGGAAGAAGCCAAAGAACTGACGCGGCCGGTTCTATTTCCAGGAATCCCTCAGCTGTTGGAGACGCTTCAGATAGCTGGAGCTCAGCACTTTTTAGTCTCACATCGAGATCAACAAGTTATAGAAATTTTACAAGCAACAGGTATTTTGTCCTATTTCACAGAAGTTGTGACATCGGATCAAGGCTTTGCACGGAAACCGAGTCCAGAGGCCTTTCTTTATTTGAAAGACAAGTATGGTTTAGATAAGACTCTGGTTATTGGAGATCGGCCGATGGATATGATTGCAGGTCAGAATGCGGGGATGGCGACCTATCTGTTTGATAGTGCTTCCCAGTTGGCGGAGTTTATAAAAAGAGTGGAGGAGTCAGATGTTTGACGCCAAAGATAAAAAACAGAATGCCCAGGAGTATGATGCTAGTCAGATCCAGGTCCTAGAGGGGTTAGAAGCCGTTCGGATGCGGCCTGGTATGTATATTGGTTCTACGTCCAAGGAAGGGCTGCACCACCTGGTTTGGGAAATTGTCGATAATTCCATCGATGAGGCCCTAGCTGGTTTTGCCAAGCATGTACAAGTATTTATTGAACCTGATGACTCCATTACCGTTATTGACGATGGTCGGGGGATCCCAGTTGATATTCAGGAAAAAACCGGCCGTCCTGCGGTGGAGACGGTTTTTACCGTTTTGCATGCAGGTGGAAAGTTTGGCGGCGGCGGTTACAAGGTTTCCGGAGGTCTCCACGGGGTGGGATCTTCTGTTGTTAATGCTCTGTCGACCCAATTGGATGTGAAGGTCTACAAGAATGGTCAGGTTTACTACCAGGAGTACAAACGTGGGGTTGTTGTAGCGGATTTGAAGGTGATTGACCAGACCGATCGAACTGGGACAACGGTTCATTTTACACCTGATCCAGAAATTTTCACTGAAACCATTGTTTATGATTTTGATAAATTAAATAAGCGAATCCAGGAATTGGCCTTCTTGAATCGTGGCTTGGCGATCTCGCTTGAGGACAAGCGGGAGGGGCAAGAGCAGCGCAAGGATTATCTCTACGAGGGTGGAATTGCGAGTTATGTGTCTTATATCAACGAGAATAAGGATCTGTTATTTGAAGAGCCTATCTATACGGAAGGTGAGCTGGATGGGATTACCGTTGAGGTGGCCATGCAGTACACGGGTGGCTTCCACAGTACCTTGATGAGTTTTGCCAATAATATTCATACGCATGAGGGGGGAACCCATGAACAGGGCTTCCGGACGGCTTTGACCCGGGTTATCAATGACTATGCGAAGAAGAATAAGATTCTCAAGGAAAAGGATGAAAATCTGACGGGTGATGATGTTCGGGAAGGCTTGACGGCGGTTATTTCCGTTAAGCATCCAAATCCGCAATTTGAGGGGCAAACCAAAACCAAATTGGGGAATAGTGAGGTTGTGAAAATCACCAATCGTCTGTTTGCAGAGGCGTTTACAACCTTCCTCCTCGAGAATCCCCAAATTGCCAAGCGGATTGTTGAAAAAGGAATCCTGGCGTCTAAGGCGCGGATTGCGGCCAAACGGGCTCGCGAGGTAACGCGTAAAAAATCTGGTCTGGAGATTTCCAACCTGCCTGGAAAATTGGCCGATTGTTCTTCCAATGATCCTGAACAAACCGAGCTGTTTATTGTTGAGGGAGATTCTGCGGGTGGTTCCGCCAAGTCTGGCCGTAACCGGGAATTCCAAGCGATTTTGCCGATTCGGGGGAAAATCCTCAATGTTGAAAAAGCGAGCATGGATAAAATTTTGGCCAATGAGGAAATCCGTTCCCTTTTTACAGCTATGGGAACAGGCTTTGCAGATGATTTTGAAGTGGCCAAGGCCCGTTACCACAAGTTAGTCATTATGACAGATGCGGACGTGGATGGGGCCCATATCCGGACCCTATTGTTGACCTTGATTTACCGTTATATGCGTCCCGTTTTGGAAGCTGGCTACGTCTACATCGCACAGCCACCTATCTACGGAGTCAAGGTTGGCAGTGAAATTAAGGAATATATCCAACCTGGTCCCAATCAGGAGCAGGAGCTGCAGGCAGCCTTGGAACGTTATGGGACTGGTCGTTCAAAACCGACTGTTCAACGGTATAAAGGATTAGGGGAAATGGATGACCATCAATTGTGGGAAACAACCATGAATCCTGAGCATCGGTTGATGGCACGGGTTTCTGTTGATGATGCCGCTGAGGCTGATCGGGTCTTTGATATGCTGATGGGAGACCGGGTTGAGCCACGCCGAGAGTTTATTGAAGCCAATGCGGTTTATTCAACTTTGGATGTATAAAGAAATTAGTGGATTTCTAGGATTTTCGAGTCAATCTATGGTATAATCAGTTTTGTTTGTTTACAAGTATTAAATTTAAGGAGTATGGGATGTCTAGTGGGTTGATTATACTGGTCATTGTAATCGTTGTATTATTAATCGTGGCCTATATTGTGGCCATTTTGCTGCGGAAGAGGAATGATACCCTCCTGGCCAAATTAGAAGAAAGAAAAACAGAGCTCTTTAATTTACCAGTCAACGAGGATATGGAGCGTGTGAAAAACATGCACTTGATTGGTCAGAGTCAGGTTAATTTCCGGGAATGGAACCAGAAGTGGATGGATATTTCCCTCAATTCTTTTGCGGCCATTGAAACTGACTTATTTGAAGCAGAGGCTTATAACAATTCTTTCCGTTTTTTGAAAACCAATCAGACCATTGGTAGTATTGAAAGCCAATTGAATTTAGTCTCCGAAGATGTGCAAGCGATTCGGCAAGCCGTTCTAGAATTGGAGCAGCAGGAGGCAGAAAATAGTGGCCGAGTGCTTCATGCCTTGGATCTGTTTGAAAAATTACAAGAGACCATTGATAAAAACGAGGAGCAATATGGCCAAGCGCTTCCAGAAATTCGGACCCAGATGGAACACATCGAGTCAGAATTTAGTCGCTTTGTGAAATTAAATTCATCGGGTGACCCTGTTGAAGCTGCAGAAGTTTTGGATAAAACGGAAAATTATATCATCGCACTTTCGCAAATCGTTGAAGGAGTTCCGGCTCTGGTTGAACAGTTGGAAAACAATCTACCAGACCAATTGGAAGATTTGGAAACCGGTTATCGGAAGCTTTTGGAAGAGGATTACCATTTCCAAGAGACCGATATCGAAGCCCGCTTCCAGCAGTTGCACTCGCGTTTGCAAAAAAATGGCGCCAACCTCAAATCCTTGGAATTGGATAATACCCAGTTTGAAAATGAGATGATCCAGGAAGACATTGATGGTCTCTATGCCATTTTCACCAAGGAAATGGATGCCAAGACGGAAGTTGATAAGTTGATTCAAAGCCTACCAAACTACCTTCGTCATACGCAATCCAACAACCAAAATCTCATGGATGAGGCAGAACGTTTGTCTCGGCACTACATTGTGAAGGAATCTGGCATTCGTCAAATCCAAGAGTTGCAAAGTGAATTGATTGCTATGGAAAAACTCGTTATGAGTCGGGTTGATGAGAGCCAGCATGCGGATGAAATTCCATTTTCACAAGTTTTGGAAGAGCTGGAAGATAGCCGGGAACGTTTGGAAAAAATTGAAGATGTGCAAATAGAGTTGGGTGATAGCTTGGCGCAAATTGAAAAAGATGACAGCACTGCTCGTCAGAAAGTCAGCATTGCTGTTAATAAATTGCATACCATCAAGCGTTACATGGAAAAACGCAAGCTACCAGGGATTCCTCAATCCTTCCTAAGCTTGTTCTTTACAGCCAGTCATAACGCTGAAGATCTGCTAAATGAACTAGACAATGAGCGCGTAGATGTCGAATCTGTTAATCGCTTATTGGAAATTTTGAACCAAGATATGGTGGAATTGGAAGCTGAAGCCTACACAATCGTGGGCAATGCAACCTTGACCGAGCAACTCTTGCAGTATTCAAACCGTTACCGTTCTTTCGACGAGAATGTTCAAGCGGCTTTCCAAGCCTCTTTGCAGATTTTTGAAGAAGAGTTTGACTATCAAGCTTCCTTCCAACGGATTTCAGAAGCCTTGGAAACAGTGGAGCCAGGTGTAACCGATCGTTTTGTCAAGTCATATGAGAAAACACGGGAAAAAATCTTATTTTAATAGTTAAATTTGGGCTGGGGCAAGTGTCCCGGCCTTTTTCGGCTCTTTGTCAAGTTGTGTGGAATCCCTGAAAACTGACAGTTTTAGGCTTTTATTATTTAGCTTTTTAATAAGGGTGTTGAGATGGTTTTAACGTCAATCCGAATCCGGCTTCTTTCGAATTTCTATGAGATGCTTTCCCTGTGGTGGGGG